>CALRXG020000104.1:0-16068 GCA_943372075.1 Bordetella parapertussis
ACGCACCAGCGCGAACGGCGACAGCGTGCCGGCATGGCCGCCGGCGCCGGCGCAGACCAGGATCAGGCCGTCGACGCCCTGCTCGGCGGCCTTGCGGGCGTGCTTCACATTGATGACGTCGTGGAACACCACGCCGCCATAGGAGTGCGCCGCCTCGACGATCTCCGACGGCGGACGCAGCGAGGTGATGATCACAGGCACCTTGTGCTTCACGCAGGTTTCCATGTCGCGCATCAGCCGGTCGTTGGAGGCGTGGCAGATCTGGTTGACCGCGTAAGGCGCGACCTTCTTTTCCGGATGCAGCGCCTGATATTCGCCGAGCTCGTCGGCAATGCGCGTCAGCCACTCGTCGAGCTTCTCGACCGGGCGCGCGTTCAGCGCGGGGAAGGAGCCGACGATGCCGGCCTTGCATTGCGCGATCACCAGTTCGGGCCCCGAGACGATGAACAGCGGGGAGCCGACGACCGGCAGTTCGAGCTTGTTGGTCAGCGAAGCAGGCAACGGCATGTTTCGGGTCCTCCATGGCGCACCGCTCGGCCGGTGGCCTGGGCGGATCGCGATGATGTTGTGGCGGCTGGAGCGCTTCTCCTGGCGGGCCAATATAAGGCTGGACGGCGACGCGATGGCGTTCAATATTGAACAGAAGACTGATCAGGATTGAACAGGATTGGGCGGGCCGTGCATGGATTGGGAGCTCTGCAAGACATTCGTCGCGGTGGCGGAGACCCGAAGCTTCGCCGCCGCCGCGCGCCGCCTGCGCATCAGCCATCCGACCGTCGGCCGCAACGTCGCGGCGCTCGAGAAGCAACTCGGCACCCGCCTGTTCGCGCGTTCCAATGACGGCCTGTCGCTGACGTCGCACGGCCGCAGCTTCCGCGAGCACACCGAGGTGATGGCGGCGGCGGCCCTGCGTGCGGAAGCCGCGGCCTCCGCGACCGGAGCGCAGGCCCGTGGCGTGGTGAAGCTGTCGATCGGCGCGACGCTCGCGGCGCATTGGCTGATGCCGCGCCTCGGGCCGTTCCTGCGCGACCATGCCAGCATCCAGCTCGAGATCATCACCCACCCGTTTCCGGCCAGCGTGCGCCGCCGCGAGGCGGACGTCGTGCTGCGGCCGGTCGACGCCGGCGACGAGAATCTGATCGGCCGCAAGATCGGGCGGCTCGGCACCGGCTTCTTCGCCTCGCGTGACTATGCGGCGGGCCGCCAGCTTCCGGAACGGCGGGACGAGTGGAAGGGCCACAGCGTGATCGGCTTTGCCGACCAGGCCTCGAACGCGCATCTGGCGCGGTGGAGCGATGTCATCACGCGGCAGGGCACGCTGGTGATGCGCTGTTCCTCGCAGGGCGACATGCTCGCGGCGGCGCGGGCCGGGCTCGGCATCACGGCATTGTCCTGCCTGGTTGCCGCCGACTATCCCGACCTGGTGCGGGTCGCACCGCAGAAGCTCGCGAGCCTCTCCGACCTTTGGCTGCTCGCCCATCCCGATCTGGTCGAGCTTCCCGCGGTGCGCGCCGTGATCGGCTTCGTCACCGACTGCGCGCGAGACGACCGCGTCCGGCTGCGGGGATAGAGCATGATCCGGAAAAGTGGGAACCGGTTTTCCGAAGAGACCATGCTCAAACAAATAACGAGATCGCGTCCTCACGCCCGCGCTCGCCACAGCGTCATCGCAAGCAGGATGAAGGCGGCGCAGGTCCACAGCGACTGCCAGTTCTGCGGCCCTTCGTTGAGTGCCGTACAGATTGCCGCGGCAAGGAAAATGCCGGCAAACATCGATTCCGCCAGAGGGCGGTTGCCCTTCCCGGGAGGATTGAGCAGCGTCATGGCCGCGAACGGCACCGCCGCCATGGTGAGGGGAGCGAACGGAAAATCGATGAAGCGGGGGTCGAAGATGAGGCCGAGTGCGGTCGCCGTGCCGATCACGGCGGTGACCATCAAGGTCAATCCGTGCATCGTCACCAGCATCGACTCCGTGTGGTAGCCCCTCGGACCGAGCAATCCGGCAAAGCTCGGCGGTGCGCGACCCGACACGAGGGCGCTGGCCCCGAACACCGGCGCCGCGGTTGCCGCCGCCAGAAGCGAGCCCCACACAAGCCAGCCTCCGGTGCCGTAGCTTTCATAGACCAGTCGTTGTGCGGCGACCCCGAACAGAATTCCGGCAGTGGTCGCCGAGAGCCCGACCGCAAGCCATGACACGAGCCTCGATTCCCTTGGCTCTCGCGGCTTGCCGCGTACGGTCAGCCATGCCGCGCCGAACACAAGGATGGCCAACGCCATGCCGCTGGCCATTTGCAGCTTCCAATGCGGGAAATTGCTGATCGGCACGCCGGCCGGATATTTCAGCGTTCGCTGTTCGGAAGAGAACAGGCCCCAGGATCCGCCGACCGTGCCCTCGATCTCGCGCTTCCACCCTTCGTCATAGGCCTCGAACAGGTTGACGCGGAAATGCTCGCGCCGTGCCAGGTCGAGCACCTCCGCGACCACGCGCGCCTGATTGACAGGCGACGGCAGCGCGGACTCGCGCATCCGCCCTTCGCTCGGCCAACCTATTTCCCCGATGAAGATCTCCTTGCCCGGAAAGACCGCCGCGACCTGGCGGCGCATCTCGTCGGCGTGCGCGGCGGCCTGTTCCGCCGGGATCGGCACGTTCTCCCAATAGGGCAGGATGTGGATCGTGACGAAGTCGACCGCGTCGGCCAGCTCGCGGTTGCTCAGCCAGAACTCCCAGACGTCGGCATAGGTGACGGGTACGCTGACCTGCGCCTTGATCGCGCGGATGGTGGCGGCGAGGTCGGACGCCGACATCTCCTTGCGCAGCAGGACCTCGTTGCCGACCACGAGCGCGATGATCGTGTCCGGATATTGTTTCGCGAGGCGGATCGCCGTTTCAACCTGCGTCGCATTCTTCTTCCGGTCTCGATCGAGGAAGATGCCCTGGATGACCTTCAGCCCCGCCTTGGCCGCGAGGCCCGGAATCTGATCGAGACCAAGGTCGGTCGCGTAGGTGCGGATGCAGTGGGAGATCTTCGCGAGCTGCGCGAGATCCTCCGCGATCTGCTCAGGCGACACCTGCGTTGTCGGCGAAAGCGACGTCTGATTGTTGCGGAACGGGGCGTATGAGATGCACTGGACCTTGTCGCTCGGATCGATCGGCGCGCGCACCAGGGTAATCGGGATGCCGAGCGACCACCACACCGTGGCGATCGCGCCCAGCGAGACCAGGAGAAGCATTAGCGGGATGCGAGGCGATACCAGGTCCGTCCTCCGTGAGGGGATGTGCTGGGCGTGCGGAATGACAGGGCAGGCAAACTGATTAAGTATTCGTCGGTCGATGCTAGCACGCGATCATGCCGCTGCAGCGTTTTTCTCGATCGCCTACTTCGCGCTGGCGATCACGCCTTCGCGATTCTTCAGGACACGATAATAGGCCCACCACAGATGCGCGGCGGCGCCGCGCAGCGGTCGCCACGGCTCGGCAAGCGGCGCCATCTGCTTGGGCGTCGGCCGCTCCTTCAGCCCGAGCCCGACCTTGACCGCTTCCTGCACCGCGAGGTCGCCTGCCGGCCAGGCATCGCCATGGCCGAGGCAGAACAGCAGATAGACGTCGGCGGTCCACGGACCGATCCCGGGCAGCGCGGTCAGCGTGTTGTGCGCGGCATCGGCGTCCTCGTTGGCGAGCACGTCGAGGTTCAGCCGCTGATCGGCAAGCTCGCGCGCGATGTGCTTCAGCGTCTTGATCTTGGCCGCGGAGAGGCCGAGCCGGGCGAGCCGGTCGGCGCGCGCCCTGCGGATCGCATCATGGTGGAACGGGTCGAATGCCTTGCTGACACGTCCCCAGATCGCCGCCGCGCTCGCGGTCGACAATTGCTGGCCGCAGATGATGGCGGCAAGCCCGGCAAACCCCGCCTCGCGCTGCCGGATCACCGGCATGCCGGTCAGTTCGAGGATCGGCCGCAGGCGTCGATCCTGGTCGACCAGTTTGTGGATGGCGTCGTCGAGGTCGGCCTGGGTTTCGAGATGAATCAGCATTGCGGCTCTAATCAACTTGTCATGCGCGGGCTTGACCCGCGCATCCATCTCCTATCGTAACAGAGTCTTGTCCAGCCGCATGATCCGGAAAAGTGGAGATCGGCTTTCCGGAGAGATGATCCCCAAACAGAGGTCGCCGGATCGAGTCCGGCATAAGCACCATGCCACCTGTTTTCCGTTTCGCACCGAGTCCGAACGGCTACCTTCATCTCGGCCATGCCTATTCGGCGCTGCTCAACCACGACCTCGCGCGGCAGTCGGGGGGCCGCTTCCTGCTGCGGATCGAGGACATCGATGCGACGCGCTGTCGTCCGGAATTCGAAGTCGCGATTGACGAAGACCTCGCCTGGCTCGGCATCGGCTGGGAAACCCCGGTGCGGCGGCAGTCCGAGCATTTCTCCGCCTATGGCGCCGCGATCGACCGCCTGACGGCGCAGGGGCTGGTCTATCCGAGCTTCGAGAGCCGCACCGAGATCGCGCGGCTGGTCGCCGACAGGGAAGCCGGCGGCGCGTGGCCGCGCGATCCGGACGGCGCGCCGCTCTATCCCGGCACCGCCAAATCGCTGGCGCCGGCTGAGCGCGAACGGCTGATCGGGCAGGGCGTGCCATTCGCATTGCGGCTCGACATGGCGGCGGCGTGCGCGCGCGTCGGCTCGCTGCGCTGGCGGGAACAGGGCGAGGGGCCGGCCGGAGAGACCGGAGACATGGTGGCCCAGCCTGAGGCGTGGGGCGACGTGATCCTGGCCCGCAAGGAGACCCCGACCAGCTACCATCTCTCCGTCGTGATCGACGATGCGTTGCAGGGCGTCACGGATGTGGTCAGGGGCGCTGACCTGTTCTGGTCCACCAGCGTGCACCGGCTGTTGCAGGAATTGCTCGGCCTGCCCGTGCCCACCTACCGGCACCACCGCCTCATTCGAGACGACGCCGGCCAAAAACTGTCGAAATCGACCCAGGCGACGGCACTGCGCGCCTTGCGCGCGGACGGCGCAAGTCCGGCCGACATTCGCCGCCTCGTTGGCCTGTGATCGATCTGGGTGCGAAGCGGATGGTTACCATCATGCCGCTTTGCGGTGGCCAGCCGCAAACGCTGCCGTGACTCCGGCACGCCTGGCATGCCATGTTGCCCTCCGGGGCGGGGATTACTGAGACCATGGCGTCAAAATCGCGCGTACGGCGCAGCAAGCGGCCATCCGGAAGGACGCCGCCAAAGCCGCGCGCCGCCAAAACGCGCACCATCAAGCAGCGCTCCACCAAGGTGATGGCCAAGCCGCGTCGCAAGCGCGCCGCGCCAAAGGCGGCTCCGAAGGTCGATCCCGGCATGGTCGAGACCGCACTCGCCGCCTTTGCCCATGAGGTGCGGACGCCGCTGACCGGAATCCTCGCGATCAGCAATCTGCTCGCGACGTCGGACCTCGGCGAACGCGAGCGGCGCTGGGTCGATACCATCAAGGCCGGCGCCGAGCATCTGGCGAGCCTCGCCACATTGTTCGTCGATGCCGCCCGCAGCGAGGGGCCGGGGCTCGAAACCCGGCGGGATTTCTTCGACCTGCGCGCGCTGGCGCGCCATGCCGGGGATTCACTGGCCGGGCGCGCGGCAGCGAAGGGATTGCAGGCCGCGGTCGAGGTCTCCGACGAACTGCCCGGCTTCGCGGTCGGCGATCCCGTCCGCCTGCGCGCGGCGCTGGAAAACCTGATCGACAACGCGGTCAAGTTCACCGAGCAGGGGACGGTCGAACTGCATGTCGCGCCGGTGCGCGCGGCCAAGGCGAAGGATCGCGGCGGGGTCGGCGTTGCCTTCGCGGTTTCCGACAGCGGCATCGGGCTTTCGCTCGCCGAGGTCAAACGCCTGTTCCGGCCATTCTCGCAGGCCAACGTTTCGATCGCCGCGCGCTTCGGCGGCGCTGGGCTCGGGCTGTCCTCGGTCAGGCAGCTCGCGCGCGCCATGGGCGGCGACATCGCAGCCGCCCAGCGTGTCGGGGGCGGCACAACCTTCACGCTCACCGTAAAGCTGGCGCCGGCTGATGGGCCGGCCAGCCCCGGGGTGGGCGAAGGCGCGGCGGCGCCGGTGTCGCAGGGGCTGCGGCTGCTCAGCGTCGAGGACAATCCGTTCGGCCGGGTCGTGCTCAACACGATCCTGACCGAGCTCGGCCACCATACCGAATTCATCGGTCAGGGCGAGGTCGCCCCTGACCGGCTGGCGCGCGGCGCCTTCGACGCCGTGCTGATGGATATGGTCCTGCCGGGGATCGGCGGCGTCGAGACCATCAAGCGCCTCCGTGCGCTGCCGGCGCCGCATGGCCGTATCGCGATCGTCGGGATTTCCGGCCGCGCCGAGGACGAAGCCGCGGCGCGCGCTGCCGGCGCCGACACCTTCCTGGTCAAGCCCGTTTCTCCGCGGGCGCTAGCGACTGCGCTGCTTGAAGCGACACGCCGCGCGGCAGCCGCGACTTGATGATCGCCGCGTTCAACTCGCCGCCGAACACGAAGATCGCGGCGATGAAATACAGAAACACCAGCGCGATCACCACAGAGGCGAGCCCCGCATACATCGTGACATAGTTGTTGGCGAAGCGCGCCAGGTACATGCCGAAGCCGATGCCCGAGATCAGCGACGCCACCATGGTGAAGATGATGCCGGGCAGGATCTGGGTGAAGCCGCGGCGCCCCGCCGGCAGCCAAGCATGCAGGATGAAGAGCGCGACGACCAGCGCCAGCACTGTGATGCCGTAACGGGCGGTGTTGACCAGGCTCTCGTTGGATTCGACGAAGAACGGGATATAGCGCCGCGCCGCCTCGATGATCAGGGGCCCGAGCACGATCAGAAAGGCCATCGCGAGCGAGGTGAACGCGGCGACCAGCGTATAGCCGATCGATTCCAGCCGCAGCCAGTACCAGCGCCGCGGCTCGATCACGGCATAGGCGCGGTTCAGCGCCACCCGCAGCGCCTCGACCCCGTTGGAGGCGAAGTAGACCGCGAGCACCGCGCCGATGGTCAGGATGTCGCCGCGGGTCTTGGTCAGCACGTCGTGGATCTGTCCGGACAGCGCCTCGGCGACCTGCGTCGGCCAGACCTGCAGCAGCAGCCCGACGGCCTGGTCGGCGAGCTCCTTGGAGCCGAAGAAACCGGCCACCGACGTCAGCACGATCAGGAACGGAAACAGCGCCATCAGCGTCGACAGCGCGATGTGGCTCGCGATCGCCCAGCCGTCATCGGCGAGGAACGTGTAAAAGGCATCCATCACGACGTTGAAGACGTAACGAAGCTGTTTCACATTCCACCCGGCATTGTCGAAATCGCTCGCTCCGAGAACCACCCCAGCATCTGATATTACGCACGGAAAAGCCAGTTGGTTGCATGGCGGAGCTGTGTGGAAGTCCGCGTCCTGCGGTGTTATGTACCGCAGATGACATCTGTCCTCAGCACGATCATTCTTCCCATTGCCGTCGGCGCCGTCGCGCTGGTGCTCCTGCTCGGCCTCATCAACATGATGAAGGGCGGCTCGCCGAACACATCGCAGAAGCTGATGCGGCTGCGCGTGCTGCTGCAGTTCGTCGCCATCGTCATCGCGATGCTCGCGGTCTGGGCGATGGGGCGATAAGGCGGATGATACGGATTCTTCACCTCTCCCATTGGGAGAGGTCGGATCGCCTTGGCGATCCGGGTGAGGGGTTCAGGTCTCTCGTTAGACTATGACCCCTCACCCGCTCGCAAGATGCTCGCGACCTCTCCCTACGGGAGAGGTGGAAACCAACACTGGAGCCGGAGCTGACCATGGTCGTCCTCAATCGGATCTACACCCGCACCGGCGATGACGGCAGCACGGCGCTCGGTTCCGGAGAGCGCCGTCCGAAATACGATCTGCGCGTTGCCGCCTATGGCACGGTCGACGAGACCAATGCCGCGATCGGCGTGGTGCGGCTGCATCTGGCCGACAGTCCCGAGGTCGATGCGATGCTCGGCCGGATCCAGAACGATCTGTTCGATCTCGGCGCCGACCTTGCGGTGCCGGAACGCGAGGGCAAGGCGGAACGCCTGCGCGTGCTGGCAAGCCAGGTCGAGCGGCTGGAGCGCGACATCGACAGCCTGAACGATCAGCTCGCGCCGTTGACCTCCTTCGTGCTGCCCGGCGGGACGCCGGCATCTGCATATCTGCATCTCGCCCGGACGATATGTCGCCGCGCGGAACGGATGATGGTGGAACTCGCCGCCAGGCCCGACGAGCCGGTCAATGCCGCTGGCATCCAGTATATGAACCGCCTGTCGGATTTCCTGTTCGTTGCCAGCCGCTTCCAGAACAATAAGGGGGCCGGGGACGTGTTGTGGGTGCCGGGCCAGAACCGCTAAACTGGTTCAAAACCGGGAGACGGATTTTTGGCTTTCGCGCGTTGACCGGGGGGTACGGTACCTTTAGGTTCCGCGCCAGCCAACCGAAACCCATAAAATCAAAGCGAAAGAGGATCGATGAAGGTTCTTGTGCCGGTAAAGCGGGTCGTCGACTACAACGTCAAGGTCCGCGTCAAGAGTGACGGATCGGGCGTGGAGCTCGCCAACGTCAAGATGTCGATGAACCCGTTCGACGAAATCGCCGTCGAGGAAGCGCTGCGGCTGAAGGAAGCCGGCAAGGCGACCGAAGTCGTGGTGGTTTCGATCGGACCGGCGCAGGCTTCGGAGACCATCCGCACCGGGCTTGCGATGGGCGCCGATCGCGGCATCCTGGTCAAGGCCGAAGGCAATGTCGAACCGCTCGCGGTCGCCAAGATCCTGAAGGCGGTGGTCGAGGCGGAGCAGCCCGGCCTCGTCATTCTCGGCAAGCAGGCGATCGACGACGATTCAAACCAGACCGGCCAGATGCTGGCCGCGTTGCTCGGCTGGTCGCAGGCGACCTTCGCCTCCAAGCTCGAGGTCGAAGGCAGCGACTTCAAGGTCACCCGCGAAGTCGACGGCGGTCTGCAGACCATCAAGCTCAAGGGCCCGGCGATCGTCACCACCGACCTGCGCCTCAACGAGCCGCGCTACGCGTCGCTGCCCAACATCATGAAGGCGAAGAAGAAGCCGATCGACGACAAGAGCGTCGCCGACTACGGCGTCGACGTGACGCCGCGTCTGGAAGTGCTGAAGACTGCGGAACCGGCAGGCCGCAAGGCGGGCGTCAAGGTCAAGGACGTCGCCGAACTCGTGAACAAGCTCAAGACCGAAGCCGGGGTTCTCTGATGACGACGCTGTTGATTGCTGAACACGACCACGAGACCCTGAAGGACTCGACAAACAAGGCGCTGACCGCGGCGAGCCAGCTCGGCGGCGACGTCCATGTACTGGTTGCCGGTGGCGGCCAGGGCACCAAGGCGGCGGCGGAAGCAGCCGCCAAGCTCGCCGGCGTCAGCAAGGTGCTGGTGGCCGAAGGCCCCGCCTATGAGCACGACTTGGCCGAGCCGCTGGCCGCGCTGATCGTGGCGCTGGCGCCGAATTATGACGCCTTCGTCGCGCCCGCGACCTCGCGCTTCAAGAACGTGATGCCGCGCGTCGCAGCGCTGCTCGACGTCATGCAGGTCTCGGAGATCATCAAAGTCGTCGCGCCCGACACTTATGAGCGGCCGATCTATGCCGGCAATGCGATCCAGACCGTGAAGTCGAAGGACGCCAAGAAGGTGATCACGGTCCGCACCTCGACCTTCGCCGCCGCTGGCGAAGGTGGCAGCGCGGCAATCGAGAACGCCGCGTCCGCCGCCGATCCGGGCCTGTCGACGTTCGTCGGCGAGGAAGTCGCCAAGAGCGACCGTCCGGAACTGACCTCGGCCAAGATCATCGTCTCGGGCGGTCGTGCCATGCAGAGCCGCGAAAACTTCGCCAAGTACATCGAGCCGCTGGCGGACAAGTTGGGCGCCGGCGTCGGCGCCTCGCGCGCCGCGGTCGATGCCGGCTATGCGCCGAACGACTGGCAGGTCGGTCAGACCGGCAAGGTGGTGGCCCCGGAACTCTATGTCGCGGTGGGCATCTCCGGCGCGATCCAGCATCTGGCCGGCATGAAGGACTCCAAGGTGATCGTCGCCATCAACAAGGATGAAGACGCGCCGATCTTCCAGGTCGCCGATTATGGCCTGGTTGCCGACCTCTACCAGGCGGTTCCGGAATTGACCGAAGCGCTCGGCAAGCTCGGAAAGTGAGCGACAAGACACCGGCCGGATGAGTAATCTCCGGCCGGTGTTGTTAGTGTTGGGGCAACGATCCGGAAACGGTTTTCCAGAAAGATCGTGTCCGACAGGAAGATCGATCGGATGCGATTACTTGGTGATCACATCATGGTCCCAGGAAACGTTTTCCGGCGGATTGGGCAACCCGGAAGGCTTCGCTTCGGGTATCGTTGGAATTGGGCAGGCGCGACATGCGCGCCGTTCCGGTGGATGACAAGATGACGGTGGCAATCAAAAAGGTCGGCGTGATCGGTTCGGGCCAGATGGGCAACGGCATCGCCCATGTGGCGGCGCTGGCCGGCTTCGACGTGGTGCTCAACGATGTCTCAGGCGACCGGCTGAAGTCGGCGCTGGCGACCATCAACGGCAATCTGACCCGCCAGGTCGCCAAGAAGGCAATCAGCGAGAGCGAGAGGAAGCAGGCGCTCGACCGCATCACGTCCGCCGAGACGATCGATGCGCTGGCCGATTGCGATCTCGTGATCGAGACCGCGGTCGAGAAGGAAGAGACCAAGCGCAAGATCTTCCACGACGTCTGCGCGGTGCTGAAGCCGGAGGCGATCGTCGCGACCAACTCGTCGTCGATCTCGATCACAAGGCTTGCCGCCTCGACGGACCGCCCGGAGAAATTCATCGGCATTCATTTCATGAATCCGGTGCCGGCGATGGAGCTGGTCGAGCTGATCCGCGGCATCGCCACAGACGACGTGACCTTCGACATCGCCAAGGCGTTCGTCGCCAAGCTCGGCAAGCAGGTCGCGGTGTCGGAGGATTTCCCCGCCTTCATCGTCAACCGCATCCTGCTGCCGATGATCAACGAGGCGATCTACACGCTGTATGAGGGCGTCGGCAACGTCGAGGCGATCGATGCCGCGATGAAGCTCGGCGCGCACCATCCGATGGGCCCGCTCGAGCTCGCCGACTTCATCGGCCTCGATACCTGCCTGTCGATCATGCAGGTGCTGCACGAGGGGCTGGCCGATTCCAAGTACCGGCCGTGCCCGCTGCTGGTGAAATATGTCGAGGCCGGCTGGCTCGGACGCAAGAGCCAGCGCGGCTTCTACGACTATCGCGGCGACAGGCCGGTCCCGACGCGGTAGTCACCGGCTCGCGCTCCAGTTCAGTGCCCGCAACAGCGCAAATGTCGCGGGCACGAGACTTACGATCATCGTCACCGCGACCCCAAGTCCGAGCAAATGCGCCGTCAGTGCGAGACGCTGGCTTTGTGCGTGAGGCGTCATTGCAGTGCCTCGCAGGCTCGCTTCAACCGCTTTCCGGCTTCCTCGATGGTCGCTGACGGGTTGGCGAAGCTGACGCGGATATAGGGCGACAGCCCGAGGTCCTCGCCGGGGAATACGACCATTTCGGCCCGTTCGAGCAGATAGGCCGAGAAATCGCGGTCGGTCTCGATCGCCTTGCCGTCGGGGGCGCGCTTGCCGATCACGCCGGCGCAGTTGACCAGCAGATAGAATGTGCCTTCGGGCGGCGTGCAGGACAGCCCGGCGCATCCGTTGACGAGTTCGGCAAAGCGATCACGCCGTGTGCGAAGGATCGCGGCGCGTTCGGTGAGCACATCCTGCGCGCCATCGAGCGCGGCGACCGCGGCGGCCTGGCTGATCGACGAGGCGCCGGACGTGGTCTGCGACTGGATCGTGATCATCGCGCGGATCAGCGCCGATGGTCCGGCGGCATAGCCGATCCGCCATCCCATCATGGCGTAGCTCTTGGCGAGGCCGCTGACCGTCAGCGTCCGCGGCTTCAGGCGCGGCTCGATTGCCGCAAGCGTCGGCGCCGGCGCACTGTTGAACGTAATGTGCTCGTAGAGCCCGTCGGCCAGCACGAAGATGTCCGGATGCTGCAACAGGACCGCGGCGATCTCCCTGAGATCCTCATGCGAATACAGCGCGCCGGAGGGATTGACCGGATTGTTGATGATGACCCAGCGCGTCCGCGCCGAGATCGCCGCCCGCAGATCATCAGTACGCAGCTTGAAGCCGTTATTCTGCGCGCATGGCACGACCACCGGCGTCGCGCCTGCCAGTCGCACCTGGTCGAGATAAGGCGCCCAGTAGGGCGCGGGGATGATCACCTCGTCTTCAGGTGCTAGCGTCGCCAGCAGCGCATTGAATAGCGCCTGGGTCGAGCCGTTGGTGATGACGATCTCGTCCAGCCCATAGTCAAGGTGATGATCGCGCCGCAGCGCGGCCTGCACCGCCTGCTTAAGCTCAGGCGTGCCATCGACATCGGTGTAACGGGTCTCGCCGCGCAGGGCCGCTTGATGCGCCGCCGCGATCACATGGTCGGGCGTCGGGAAGTCCAGATTGCCCGACGACAGCTCGATGATGTCGCGCCCGGCCGCGCGCAACTCGCGGGCGCGGCGCCGCAGCACGGATGCGGGTGAAGGCTTGATGCCGCTCATCCGCGGCGAGAGGAGCGGTGTGGCAGTCATCGGACGTATTGCGCCTCACCGTTGCCGAACGACCAGTTCTCGGTGAGCACCTCGACCAGGTTGATGAAGATGTCCTCACGGCGCACGCCGGGACTTTCCGCCAGCAGTTCGGCGATCCGCCGATACAGCTTCTGCTTCTGCGCCACCGGACGGGTGTTGCTGACCGTGATCTGGATGATGACCAGGTCGTCGCTCCGCCTGATTCCGAGGTAATCGGCGCCGTAGACGAAGTCGTCGCCGTCGTGCTCGGAGATCGTCATGAAGCGATCGTCTTCCGGCACATCGAAGGTCTCGCGCATGGCGCGATACAGGCTTTCGAGGATTGACTGGCGGTAGGCGGCGGGCTTGCCCCGCCGCAGCGAAACACGGGTCAGCGGCATGATGTTGGCTCTCCTGGCCGATCGTTGCGTTCAAACCGAACCTAGGGGTTCATTGATCATTGCAAAACCGTATGGTACTGTATTTCAATGATATCCATTTTCAATGACTGGCCATGAAGGCACTCGATATCGAGGCGGTGCAGGCCTTCGTGCTGGTGGCGGACCTCAGCAGTTTCACCCGCGCCGCGCAGGCGATGGAGACGACGCAGTCGGCGGTCAGCCTGAAGATCAGGCGGCTGGAGGATGGGCTCGGCCGCCGGCTACTGGAGCGAACGCCGCGGTTGGTGCGGCTGTCCGCTGAAGGCGCCGCCTTCCTTGGTGCCGCGCGCAATCTGGTTGCCGCGCATCAATCGGCGATCGGGTCGTTCGCGGTCGAGCACCGGCGGCTGATGGTTGGCATCAGCCACCACATCGTCGGATCGGAGCTCGCATCGCTGTTGAAGCGGATGAACGCCACCGATCCAGGGCTGGTGATCCAGCTCCATGTCGACACCTCGCGGTCCGTGCTCAGCGCATTCGACGACGGCAGGCTCGATGCGGCGATCGTGCTGCGCCACGACGCCAAGCGTCGCGATGGCGATGTGCTGTTCGAGGAACCGTTCGGCTGGATGGCCGCGCCCGATTTCCTCTACCGGCCCGGCGAGCCGTTGCGCCTGGCGACACAGGCCGAGCCGTGCAGCGTGCGCGCGATGGCGGTCGAGGCGCTCGACGCTGCCGGCATTCCCTGGACCGAAGCGTTCGTCGGCGGCGGGCTTGCGACGATCGGGGCGGCGATTTCAGCGGGCCTTGCGGTCGCCGCGCTGGCGCGCCGGGTGGCGCCGGCGGATACCGTCGACCTTGGGCCGCGGCTCGGCCTGCCGCCATTGCCGAGCCGCGACGTCGTGCTCTACTCAAAGCTGACCGACGTGCGGACGCGCCAGGCGCTGCGCACCCTCGGCGCAGCCTTTGCCGCGAACGCGGCTTGAGCCTTGTTCAGACGATGCGTCAGCCTGACGCGGCCATCCGTTACCCAAGCATTAACTTTCGCGCGCTACGTCAAGTTGCACTTGGGAGTACCGCGTATGGACATGATGAGCATGGTCACCAGCATCCTGTCGATGCAGCAGGGCAACCTGCAGGGTGAGATCGCAACCCGCGTGACCAAGCAGAACCTCGACGCGGAAAAGTTCGCGGTTCAGACCCTGCTCGGCACCCCTTCGACCGCGAATCTGCCGTCCGGAATCGGCGGCAACCTCAACGCCGTCGCCTGATCAGAACCCTGCCGCGGCTGGCTGCAACGCCGCCTTCACCAGCTTGATCGCATCGTCGCTCGCCCACTCGGCCGGACCGGCGATGTTGGCGATTTCGCAGCCCTGGCCGTCGATCAGCACCGAGGTCGGCATGCCCAGCGCCTTGCCTACGTTCTTAAGGTCCTGAAAAACCTTGGCTTTCTGATCGCTGAAATAGCTGAGATTGGTCAGATTGGCCTCTTTCAGGAAGTTCTTCGGCTTGTCCGGGTCGCGGGTGTCGATGTTGATCGCGACCACCTCGAAATCCTTGCCGCCGAGCTTGGTCTGCAGGCTGTCGAGCGCCGGCATCTCCTTGCGGCAGGGCACGCACCAGGTCGCCCACAAATTGACGAGCACGGTCTTGCCGCGCCAATCCGAGAGCTTCTTCGGCTGGCCGTTGGCGTCCTCGAAGGCGAGATCGGGTATCCTCAACGGGGTGGTGGCCATGGTCAGCGCCGCGACCTCGCCATGGGCGAGCGGGCCGATCTTCTTGGCCAGCGCGACCGCGCCGTTGCAGGCGACGTCGCCGCCCGGGGGATGCCTGAGGCTGGAGACCCCGATATAGCCGATCACCGCCCCGACCAGCACGGCGCCGATCACCAGCGGGATGCGCCGCTTGGCCGTCGGCTTGGCGGTCGGCTCAGATGGGGTCGTCTCGGGCATATCGTTTGTCATCCTGGGTCAGTTATGGCTATGCAATGCCGGGAATACGTTCGGAACCGCCATCCTGTTTCGCCGCTACGGCCAATGAAACAGCAAGGCCTGAAATACAAATTCGTGAGCGAGATGTCATGAGCAACAAGATGTGGGGCGGCCGGTTCTCGGAGCGTCCCGACGCCATCATGGAGGAAATCAACGTTTCCATCGACGTCGACCGTCACCTTTATGCCCAGGACATTGCCGCGTCCAAGGCCCACGCCGCGATGCTCGCCGCGCAGGGCATCATCACCTCAGCTGATGCGAAAAATATCGGCAAAGGTCTAGACACGATTTTGTCAGAAATCGGCAAGGGCGATTTCGACTTCAAGCGCGCGCTCGAGGACATCCATATGAACGTGGAGTCGCGGCTGTCCGAGCTGATCGGGCCGGCTGCGGGGCGGCTGCATACCGCACGCTCGCGCAACGACCAGGTTGCGACCGATTTCCGGCTCTACGTCCGCGACACGATCGATGAAACAAATGCGGCGCTGGCCGCATTCCAGCAGGCCTTGGTGACCCGCGCGGTGGAGCATGCCGGAACCGTGATGCCGGGCTTCACCCACCTGCAGACCGCGCAGCCCGTCACCTTCGGCCATCATCTGCTGGCCTATGTCGAGATGGCCGGCCGCGACCGTGGTCGCTTTGCGGACGCGCGCAAGCGGCTGAACGAATCGCCGCTCGGCGCCGCCGCGCTCGCCGGCACCTCGTTTCCGATCGACCGCACTGCGACCGCGAAGGCGCTCGGCTTCGACCGTCCGATGGCCAATTCGCTCGACGCGGTGTCGGATCGCGATTTCGTGCTCGAGACGCTGTCGGCCGCCGCGATCTGCGCCGTGCACATGTCGCGCTTCGCCGAGGAGATCGTGATCTGGACCTCGCCGCTGGTCGGTCTCGTCAAGCTCAGCGACAAGTTCACCACCGGCTCGTCGATCATGCCGCAGAAGCGCAACCCGGACGCCGCGGAACTGGTGCGCGCCAAGACCGGCCGCGTGATCGGCGCGCTCACGGCGCTGCTGATCGTGATGAAGGGCCTGCCGCTCGCCTATCAAAA
>CALRXG020000105.1:0-16050 GCA_943372075.1 Bordetella parapertussis
TCGGCCGTGCGACGATGCCGGAGACCACTGAATATTCCGTGGTGGCCGCGATCTGCTCGATGTGGCTTGCGGCGCGCGCCGAAGGCATCGGGCTCGGCTGGGTATCGATCCTCACCCCGGACCGCATCCACGACATTCTCGACGTGCCGGCGTCGTGGAAGTTCGTCGGCTACCTCTGCATCGGATACCCGCAGGCGGAATGCGACCGTCCGGAGCTCGAACAGGCCAAATGGGAATCGCGGCGAAGTCCCGGCGAGTTCACCATCCGACGCTGACCGAACTCGGTCGGCGCGGCGAATGTCCCGACCACGATCGGCTTTGCACTTTTCGCCCGCGCAGGAATCATTTGAGATTCGCGGCGGAGCCTGATTAGGTTCGGCGATGCCGTCTGCCGCAGGCCTGACGGCGGCAACGCCGAACCGACAGGATCCAGCCAGCGATGGTCAAGGCACGACGGACACGACCGACGATTCGTGACGTCGCGGCCGAGGCCGGCGTATCGGTCTCGAGCGTCAGCCGCACGCTCAATGGCGGCATCTATACCAGCGCGGAACTGCATGCCCGCATCATGCGCGCGGTGAAGCGGCTGGGCTTCGAACCGGACCAGGCGGCGCAGGCGCTGCGCTCACGGGCCTCCAACACGATCGGCTGCATGGTCGCCGATTTCTCCAACCCGCACTACACCGGCATGGTGAGCGCGGCGGAGGAGGAGTTCCAGCGCGCCGGCTTCCTGCTGATGCTGGCCGCCACCAAGCACGAGGAAGCGCGCGAGGCCGCGTTCCTGTCGGCGGTGCGTCGTCGCCAGATGGACGGCCTGCTGCTGTTCGCCGGTGACAATTCCCACAAGGACTTCATGAAGGGGCTGGCGACGCTCGACCTGCCCTGCGTCACCGTGGACCGCGAGATACCGGGCAGCGTCCCGGTTCGCGTCGATCACCGTGGCGGCGCGCTGGAGGCGACCCGCTATCTGCTCGGCCTCGGCCATCGCCGGATCGCGCTGCTCACCGGCAGCGCCGCGGTGCTGCCGAGCACGGAGCGGCTCGCGGGCTACCGGCAGGCGCACCAGGAAGCGAAGATCGAGGTCGATCCCGCGCTGATCCGCCCGCACATGCAAGGCGCCAACACCGCCTTCAGCTCGGTGTGCCAGCTGCTGCAAATGACAAAACCGCCGACCGCGATCATCTCGCTCGGCACCAGCATGCTGGCCGAGGTGCTGGAGGCGATCACCAGCAACGGCCTGCGCTATCCGCAGGATGTCTCGCTGGTGTGCAGCGGCGACACCGACCTCGCCCGCCACGCGACGCCCGCGATCTCGGCCTTGAGCTGGGACATGAACGAGGTCGGCCGCACCGCCGCCCGGCTGCTGCTGGAGCGGATCCGCGACGACGACAAGCCCGGCAGCAGCGAACCGGTATTCCTGCCGACGCGCCTGATCCTGCGCCATTCCTGCGCCGCGCCGGCAGCGCCCGCGCGGGCCCGAAAATAGCCTCGCGCGATCAATCGGCGTGCGGCGCCGCCGCGTATTGCGTGTCAGAGACGTGCTCCATCCAGGTGGCGTAGTCGCCGTCGAGCGCTTCATGGACCGCAATATGGCTCATGCCGGTGGTCGGCGCCGCGCCGTGCCAGTGCTTCTCGCCCGGCGGAATCCACACCACGTCGCCGGGGCGGATCACCCGGATCGGACCGTTCCAGCTCTGCACATATCCCACGCCGGCCGCGACGTAGAGCGTCTGGCCGAGCGGATGGGTGTGCCAGGCCGTGCGTGCGCCCGGCTCGAACGTGACCCGCGCGGCCTGCACCCGCGCCGGCGCCGGCGCGTTGACCATCGAGTCCGCCCAGACCGTGCCGCTGAACCATTCGGCATTGCCGCGGCGGCTCGGGACCGTTCCTGCGCGCTTGATGTCCATCTTCAGTTCTCCAACTTTTCCAACCTGGAAACGGTTCCAGCTTCATTCGTCATTGCGAGCGGAGCGAAGCAATCCATTGATCCGCGTATGCCTCGCGATGGATTGCTTCGCTTCGTTCGCAATGACGGAGAGCAAACGCTCAGCGCAATGCAAATCCCTCGTAACCGCGCTGCGCGATCTGCGCGATGCGATGGCGGTAGCCCTGGCCGACATAGGGCATGAACACCCGCGGCTTGCCGGCAATGTTGGCGCCCTGGTACCAGGAATTGGCCTTCGGATAGAGCGTGCGGCTGGCGGCGTCGGCGACATGCGCCATCCAGGCCTGCTCGGCGTCGCGCTCCGGCTCGATCCGCGTCAATCCCTTTGCGCGCATGCTGCCGAGGCAGGCGGCGATCCACTCGACATGGTTCTCGCAGGCGTGGATCACATTACCAATGACCGATGGGCTGCCCGGGCCGGTCACGATGAACAGGTTCGGAAAACCCGAGACCATCAGGCCGAGATAGGCGCTCGGCCCCTCGGCCCAGGCCTGCTTCAAGCTCGTGCCGTCGCGGCCGCGGATCTGCATCGCGGCAAGTGCCCCGGTCATCGCATCATAGCCCGTTGCCAGCACCAGCGCGTCGAGTGCGAACGACCGCGTCGCGGTCTCGAGGCCGGTTTCGGTGACTGCCGTAAGCGGCTCGGCGCGCAGGTCGACGAGCTCGACATGCGGCAGGTTGTAGGTCGCGAAATAGCCGGTATCGATGCAGATGCGCTTGACCCCGAGCGGATAGTCCTTCGGCGACAGCGCTGCCGCCGTGGTCGCGTCGTCGACGATGCTGCGGATCTTGTCGCGCACGAAGTCGCACGCGACGTCGTTGACGGCTTCATCGGTGAGGATGTTCGGGAACGCGGTCAGGATGCCGCCGCCACCCTGTTCCCAGAGCTGCTCATAGCGCGCCCATTGCTCGTCGCGCTCCGGCACCGACGCCTCGAATGCATTCGCGGGCACGCGCCCGAACTCCGGTGTCTCGAGGCTCTCGCGGTACTTCGCGATCACGGGCTCGGCGGCGGCGATATCGGCGTCGGACAACGGCGCGTTGCGCGCCGGCACGGAATAGTTCGGCGTGCGCTGGAACACGGTGAGGCGGCTCGCCGCCTTCGCGATCATCGGGATGGTCTGCACGCCCGATGAGCCGGTGCCGATCACCGCGACGCGCAGGCCGGAAAAATCGATCTCCTCATGCGGCCACTGTCCGGTGTGATAGATCGGCCCGCGAAAGCGCTCCAGGCCCGGCAAGGTCGGCTTGTTCGGCATCGAGAGATTGCCGGTCGCCATCAGGCAAATCGACGCGACGATGCAATCGCCGCGATCGGTGCGCACGGTCCAGCTCTCGCCGGCCTCGTCCCAGTCGGCGCTGGTCACGCGGGTGTCAAAGCGGATCAGCGAGCGCAGCTCGAACCGGTCGGCGACGCGCTGCGCATAGCGCAGGATTTCCGGCTGCGCCGCATATTTCTCGCTCCAGCGCCACTCCCGCCGCAGCTCTTCCGACCAGGTGTAGGAATAAAACAGGCTCGGTATGTCACAGCGCGCGCCGGGATAGCGATTCCAGTACCAGGTGCCGCCGACGTCGGACGCCGCCTCGATGCCGATCACCTTCAGCCCGAGCTCGCGCAACCGGTAGATCGCATACAGCCCGCCGAAGCCGGCTCCGACCACGACGGCATCGCATTCGGCAACCAGCGGCGGCCTTGCGCCATGGTCCGGGCTCGTCTGCTCCAGTCCGCTCATTTGTCACATCTCTCCGGGCGCAGGGATTATTGCCATCGGTGGGAACACGCGCTAGTCTGGAAACGTTTCCAGACCGGAAGCGCATACGATAATTGTCGCCGGGCGTCAACGCGCCGGCCAACGGGCCCGCGGACGCCACAAGGCGATCAGCGAACAATCAGGGAGTGACTGAGGAATGTTGGAGGGATTTTGTCTTCGCGCGTGCGTGGCAGCCGCGGCGATGATCGGCGCGCTGTCGCCCGCGCTCGCGCAGAAGAATTACGGCCCGGGGGTCTCGGATACCGAGATCAAGATCGGCAACATCATGCCCTATAGCGGCCCCGCTTCCGCCTATGGCGCGATCGGCCGCACCGAGGCGGCCTATTTCAAGATGATCAACGACCAGGGCGGCATCAACGGACGCAAGGTCGACTTCATCAGCTATGATGACGGCTTCTCGCCGCCGAAATCGGTCGAGCAGGCACGCAAGCTGGTCGAGGGCGACGAGGTGCTGCTGGTGTTCCAGCCGCTCGGTACCGCGCCCAATGTCGCGATCCAGAAGTATCTCAACGCCAAGAAGGTCCCTCACCTCTTCATCGCATCGGGTGCGACGCGATTCGGCGATCCGAAGAACTTTCCCTGGACCATGGGCTGGCAGCCGAACTACCAGAGCGAGGGCCGCATCTACGCCAAGTACATCCTGGACAAATTGCCGAACGGCAAGATCGCGGTGCTCTGGCAGAAAGACGATGCCGGCAAGGACGCGCTGAAGGGATTGCGCGACGGCCTTGGCGACAAGGCAAATAGCATGATCGTCGCCGACAAATCCTATGAGCTCACCGATCCGACGCTGGACTCGCAGATCGTGGCGCTGCGCGCCTCGGGCGCCGATATCCTGTTCACCTGGGCGGCGCCGAAGGGCGCGGCGCAAACCATCAAGAAGGTCGCCGAGCTCGGCTGGAAGCCAACCTTCTTCCTGACCTCGACGGCGACCTCGGTCGCCTCGGTGATGCGCGCCGCCGGCATCGAGCACTCGCAAGGCATCATCTCGGTCGCCTATCTGAAGGACCCGACCGACAAGATCTGGGCCGACGACGCCGAGACCAAAGAGTGGCGGACGTTCATGGACAAGTACATGCCCGACGGCGACAAGACCAACGGCAATCATGTCTATGGCTACGCCGCCGCGCAAACGCTCGCGCAGGTGCTCAAGCAATGCGGCGACGATCTGACGCGCGAGAACGTGATGAAGCAGGCTGCGAGCCTGAAGGACTTTGCGCCGAAGATGATTCTGCCCGGAATCAGGATCAACACCGGCCCGAACGATTTCCGGCCGATCGAGCAGTCGCAGCTGATGCGGTTCGAAGGCGAGAGCTGGACGCTGTTCGGCAACATCATCACCGGCGAAGTCGGCAGCGAGTAAAGCCTCCGTGCGTCATGTTCGGACTTGCCCGGACATGACGCATTTATCACCCGGTCAGCCAGGCGAATGCGCGGCGCAAGAATGCCGGCGCATCTTGCTCGACCGGCGTGCCATGCGCCATCAGCACCTTCTCGGCGGGCCACGCCAGGACGCGTTGCAAGGCCGCGCGCGCGGCACGGCGGTTGGTGAAGGCAATACGGAACTTGCGCGGCACCGACGGCTCCGGTCCGACCATCAGGTCGAGCTTCGCAATCGTCGCCCGCCAGCCCGAGACCAGTTCGGCGGGGATCTGCTGCAGCAGGTCGGTGAACAGCACGGTCCCGCTCACGAGATGAAAGAAGACCACCTCTGACGTGATCAGGTTACCGCGCATCACCACCTGGTCGATCTGCCCTAGCCAATCAAGGCTTGCTCCATCGGCGAGGTCGGCATCGAAGGCGAGATCGCGGCGCCGCTTGCGCAGGCCCGGCGGGGCGTGGAGCACCGCACTGGGATAGGCTCGCTTCCATTCGGCGAGAAACAGATGATGCAGCGAGTTGGGAGCCACGATGTGTCTGACATGGCCCAGCGCGTCCGTGGCCGCCCGCAGCTCCTCGGTCAGCCTGACCGGCGACCAGACGAACAGGCTGCCATCCGCAAGCCTGATGACTGCCATCCGGGTGGGATAATGAAACCCGGCGACCGCCACGTTCGATCCTCCGGCGATCCAGATGTCATGGCCGAAGTTCAGCAATACCGCCATTTCGGTTGATCACCGTCGCAAGTCCGAGCCGGACCACCGGGCACGCTGCCGCCGGCATTCCGGTTTCCTTTACCATGCCCGGTGCGACGCACTGCCGACAAGGGCCATGCCGGTGCCCGGTTCCGACGCCAATTGCAACGATCCGGTTTACGCAACCTTAGACGATTTGATCCAAACGTTGGCTGTGCACGACGCGATTGGGATGAAGCGGCCGATGTCGCAAAAGTCGGATCTTGGGGGACACGGGCTGGCCTTCGCGGATGATGCCGGACGTGGCCTCGCGGGCTCGCCGGATCGCGCGTGCCGTGATGGCGCCATGCCCCAGCGCACGGCCATCGGCCAAGCCCCCCATGCGCCGACAGCTCCGACGCAGGCCGCCGATACGCATCCGCCGCCGCTCAGGTCCGGCGCAGGCGGACCGGTCTCGGCGCTACGTGACGCCGAGTGGCTCACGGCCGATCGGGTCACCGCCTTCACGCGGATATTTCTCCTCCTGTTCATCGGCTGCGTTGCGAGCATTCCGTGGTTCGCGCCGACGATGGATGTCGGCCACGACTTCGCGGCATTCTGGACCGCGGCAAAGCTCGCCCTCGAAGGCCGCGCCGCCGATGCCTATGGCGATGCAGGCCGCGCCGCGGTCGCCGCTCTGTTCGGCCAGAACAGTTACCCGCCGTTCTTCTACCCGCCGACGTCGCTGTTGTTCTGGCTTCCGTTCGCGCTGGTGTCCTTCGCCACGGCCGCCTGCATCTGGATCGCGGCGACCGGCGCAGCCTATGCGGCTGCAATGCGGGCCATGCTCAAAGGCGGATCGATCGTTCCCGCGCTCGCCTTTCCCGGCGCATGGATATGCGCGCTGTTCGGGCAGAATTCGCTGTTCTCGGCGGCTCTGCTCGGCGGATCGGCCGCGACGCTGGATCGCTATCCGGCGATCGCGGGCGTGCTGCTCGGATGTTTCAGCTACAAGCCGCAGCTCGCCCTGCTTGCGCCGCTCGTCCTGATCCTGACACGGCGCTGGCGCGCGCTCGCCGCGGCGGTCGCAACGACGCTCGTGCTGGTGCTGGCGGCCACCGCGATCTTCGGCATCGAGCCGTGGATCAAGTTTGTCGGCGTGCTGCCGCAAGCAAAGGCCTGGAGCATGGATGGCGGGCCCGGGTTCGAGAAGTTCGCAAGTCCGTTCGCCGCGGTCAGGCTGGCCGGCGGATCGGGCGACACCGCCTGGCTCATCCAGCTGGTGGCAGCGGCGATCGCGATCTCGGTTCTCGTCCTTGTGCTGCGGAAGCGCCCCGGCGGCGGCGCCGAGATCGCGCTGATGGTGGCGGCGACCGGCCTGTGCGTGCCCTCGCTCGGCAGCTACGAGGTGGTGATCCTGGCGATCCCGGGCGCATGGTTGGTCTCGCAAGCGCTGGCGCAAGGCTGGCTGCCGTACGAGCGCATCGCGCTCGCTGCGCTCTATTTGACGCCGTTCGTCATGGTGCCCGCCGGCGCCAACGGCGTGCAACTGGCGCCGCTCGCCTGCGCGGCGCTCGTCGCGCTGGTCGCGCGACGCATCGTGTCGTCCCGGCGAAACCAGCGGCCCACAACCGACGCGGCTTGTTGAGCGCACTTGCCGCCGCTACTCGGCCCGCGTCAGGATCGCCTGCTGCGCCGCATGCCAGCTCGCTTCGTCGGGCGCGCAGAGCAGGCCGCCGGTCAGGTTGACCGGCTTGTAGGGTGAGCCGTCGAAATGCGCACTGTAGCCGCCGGCCTCGCGATGCAGCAGCCAGCCCGCGGCGTGATCCCACGGCATCAGCTTGTTGTAGAACAGCAGGTGGCAATGACCTGATGCCGCCATGCGGTATTCATGCGCCGCGCATCGGAGCCAGGCGGTCATGCCGAGCCTGGAGAGATTGCCGGCGACCGTGGTCCGCAACGGCTCGGGCAGGAAGTTGACGCCGACGATCGCGTCCATCTGGTTGACCGGCGCCGGCGCGGCGACCTTCAGATCGTAGCGCCTGCCGGCCGGCAGCTCGAGCCAGGCGCCCTCGCCGCGCAGCGCAAACGCGGTGTCGTTGCAGACGGGGTCGTGGATCGCGCCGAACACGATCTCGCCGCGGATGGTCGCGGCCACCATGGTGCCGAACAGCGGCAGGCTCGAGGTGAAATTACGCGTGCCGTCGATCGGATCGATGATGAAGGCAAGGTCCGCGGTCCCGATCCGGTCGAGCGCCGTGGTGTCGCGGGCCGTGCCTTCCTCGCCGACGATCAAAGCATTCGGAAACACCCGAAGCAGTGCCGCCGAAATCGCCTGTTCGGCGAGCTCATCGGCTTCGGTGACCACGTCGAACGCGGATGTCTTGGTGCGGACCTCGATCTCGCGCACACGGCGGAATCGCGGCATGATCTCGCGGTGACCGACTTCGGCAAGGATGTTTCCGATGGTCAGCGCATCGGCATGGGACAGTTTCACGCGGCATTCTCCTGCATTGCGCAGGCACCTTAACGCAGAAATATGACCGCGTGGCGGTCAGCGGCGCTGGTTGTAGACGTCGATGCAGACGGCGCCGAGCAGCACGAGGCCCTTGATCACCTGCTGGTAATCGATGCCGATACCGAGGATCGACATGCCGTTGTTCATCACGCCCATGATCATGGCACCGACCACCGCGCCGCCGACCCGGCCGACGCCGCCATAGGCCGAGGCGCCGCCGATGAAGCAGGCGGCGATGACGTCGAGCTCGAAGCCGAGGCCGGCCTTCGGGGTCGCGGTGTTGAGCCGCGCCGCGAACACCAATCCGGCCAGCGCCGCCAGCACGCCCATGTTGACGAAGGTGAAGAACGTCAGCCGCTCGGTCTTGACGCCCGACAGCTTCGCGGCCTTGGCATTGCCGCCCACCGCATAGATCTGCCGGCCGATCACCGTGCGCCGCGTGACGAAGCCATACAGCGCGATCAGCACGGTCATGATGACGAGCACATTCGGCAGGCCGCGATGCGAGGCGATCAGATAGGTGAAATAGAGCACCGCGCCCGCCAGCGCGATGCTCTTGGCGACGAAGAACGCATAGGGCTCGACCTCGATGCCGTGCGACTGCTCGCGCGCCCGCCCCCTTGCGCTCGCCAGCACCAGCGCGAATGCCAGCACGATGCCGATCGCAAGCGACGTCGGATAGAGCGTGCCGGCGCTCGGAAACAGCTCTGGGATGAAGCCCGACGAGAGCTTCTGGAAGGTCGGCGGAAACGGCCCGACCGATCGGCCCTGCAGCACCGCTAGCGCTAGGCCCTTGAACACCAGCATGCCGGCCAGGGTCACGATGAAGGACGGAATCTTGAAATAGGCGACCCAGTAGCCCTGTGCCGCGCCGATTGCGGCACCGACCAGCAGACAGGCGATGAACGCGATCGGGTAGCTGACGTGGTACGTCACCATCAGCACCGCCGCGACCGCGCCGACGAAGCCCGCGACCGAGCCGACCGACAGGTCGATATGCCCGGTCACGATCACCAGCAGCATGCCGAGCGCCATGATCACGATGTAGCTGTTCTGCAGCACGAGATTGGTGAGGTTGACCGGCTGCAAGAGCGTGCCGTCGGTCACGATCTCGAAGAACAGCATGATCGCCAGCAGCGACAGCAGCATGCCGTAGTTGCGCAGATTGTTCTTGATGAAGCCGGAATGCTTGGGCGCCTCGGGAAGTGACACCGTCTTGTCGGTCATTGCGCTCCTCCTGCCACCCGGACGGCACCATCATGGGCGACGCTTCCGGAGACCCGGACATTGCGCATGATGGCGCGCATGATCTTCTCCTGCGTGGCCTCGTCCTTGCCAAACTCACCGACGAAAGCGCCGTCATTCATCACGCAGATCCGGTCGCAGATGCCGAGCAGTTCCGGCATTTCCGACGAGATCACGACGACGCCCTTGCCGGCCTCGGCAAGCTCGTTGATGATGCAGTAGATCTCGTATTTCGCGCCGACGTCGATCCCTCGGGTCGGCTCGTCCAGCAGCAGCACCTGCGGATCGGTCATCAGCCATTTCGACAGCACCACCTTCTGCTGGTTGCCGCCCGAGAGCTGCCCGGTCTCCTGATAGACGTCGGAGCAGCGGATCCGCATCCGGTTGCGGTAATCGCTCGCCGCCTTCAGCTCGACGACATCGTCGATCACGCCGCGCTCCGACACCTGGCGGAGGCTCGCCAGCGTCACGTTCTTGCGGACGTCGTCGGCGAGCACCAGTCCGAGCTGCTTGCGGTCCTCGGTGACGTAGGCAAGGCCGGCATGGATCGCGGCCGGCACGTTCGGAAGATGCGTCTCGCGGCCGTCGAGGCTGATCCCGCCGGTGATGTTGTAGCCCCAGGCGCGGCCGAACAGGCTCATGGCGAACTCGGTGCGGCCGGCGCCCATCAGGCCGGCGATGCCGACCACCTCGCCGCGGCGCACCGTGAAGTCGATATTCTTGATCACCTGCCGGGCGGTGTGCAGCGGGTGATACACCGACCAGTTCTCGACCGTCATCACGGGATCCCCGATCGCAACGTTGCGCTCCGGGAAGCGATGCGCGAGGTCGCGGTTGACCATACTGCGGATGATCCGGTCCTCGTCGACCTGCCCGGCGCGGCAATCGATGCTGTCGACGGTGCGGCCGTCGCGCAGCACGGTGATCCGGTCGGCGACGCGCGCGATCTCGTTCAGCTTGTGCGAGATCAGGATCGAGGCGATGCCCTGCTCGCGGAACGCCAGCAGCCGCTCCAGCAATGCGGCGCTATCGGCCTCATTGAGGCTCGCGGTCGGTTCGTCCAGGATCAGCAGGCGCACCCGCTTCGACAATGCCTTGGCGATCTCGACCAGCTGCTGCTTGCCGACACCGAGGTCGGTGACCAGCGTATCAGGCGATTCCCGCAGGCCGACCTGTGCCAGCAGTTCGGCAGTCCGCCTATACACGGCGTTGCGATCCACCACTCCGAACCGCGACGGCGCGCGCGAGAGAAAGATATTCTCGGCGATCGACATCAGCGGGATCAGCGCCAGCTCCTGGTGGATGATGATGATCCCCAGGTCTTCGGAATCGTTGATGTCGCGGAACCGGCGCTCCTCGCCGTCGAACAGGATCGACCCGTCGTAACTGCCGGCGGGGTAGACCCCGCTCAGCACCTTCATCAGGGTGGACTTGCCGGCGCCGTTCTCGCCGACCAGCGCATGGATCTGGCCGGCCTCGACGGTGAGACTGACGTCGCGCAATGCCTGTACGCCGGCAAAGCTCTTGCTGACGCCGCGCATCTCAAGCATTGCCGTCATCGGATCATGTCCCGCAATGTCAGTCGGCCTCGGCGCGGCGCTCCCGCTCGCCGCCCTAGTCGAATTGCGAGCGCTTATAATAGCCGCTGTCAATCAGGACTTTCTCCCAATTGGTCTTGTCCACCACGACCGGCTTGAGCAGATACGACGGAACCACCTTGACCCCGTTGTTGTAGGTTTTGGTGTCGTTGACACTGACCTCCTTCTTGCTCAGCACGGCGTCGACCATGTCGGCCGTCACCTTGGCGAGATCGCGGGTGTCCTTAAAGATGGTCGAGTATTGCTCGCCGCGCAGCATCGCCTTGATCGACGGCACCTCGGCATCCTGGCCGCTGATGTACGGCATCGGCTGGTCCTTGCTGCCGTAGCCGACGCCCTTCAGCGAGGAGATGATGCCGATCGACAGGCCGTCATAGGGCGACAGCACGGCATCGACACGCTTCTTCCCGTAGAAGGCGCTCAACAGATTGTCCATGCGGGCCTGCGCGGTGGCGCCGTCCCAGCGCAGGGTCGCGACCTTGTCCATGCCCATCTGGCCGCTCGCGACCACCAGCTTGCCGCTGTCGATATAAGGCTTCAGCACCGACATCGCGCCGTCG
Organism: Bordetella parapertussis; assembly: GCA_943372075.1. Lineage (GTDB taxonomy): Bacteria > Pseudomonadota > Alphaproteobacteria > Rhizobiales > Xanthobacteraceae > Bradyrhizobium. The sequence goes on from CALRXG020000105.1 coordinate 11,693, forward strand.
TAGAAGAAATAGGCGTTGTTGTCGTCCGGCGAGCCGCCGAACAGCTCGATGTTGAACGGCCCCTTGCCGTCCTTCAGCCCGAGCGCATTCACGAGCGAGCTCGCCTGCAGCACGCCGACCTGGAAATTGTCGAAGGTCGCGTAATAGTCGACATTCGGCGTGTCGCGGATCAGCCGGTCATAGGCGATGATCGTGATGCCCTGGGCCTTGGCCTGTTTCAGCGCGTCTGACAGCGTGGTGCCGTCGATCGCCGCGATGACCAGCACCTTGGCGCCCTTGGTCACCATGTTCTCGACCTGGGAAAGCTGGTTCGGAATGTCGTCGTCGGCATATTGCAGGTCGGTGCCGTAACCGCGCTCCTTCAGCACCTTGACCATGTTGTTGCCGTCGTCGATCCAGCGCGCCGAGGATTTGGTCGGCATCGCGATGCCGATGGTCGGCTTGCTCTGGGCGGACGCGTCCGATGCGGCCCCGCAGAGACATGCCAACGCCAGCGCGAACAACGAGACCTTCAGTCTGAACATGCGTCTCTCTCCCTTGGCTTTTTGAGTTGAGGTAGCGTCGCCAGCGTCAATCGATGGCCATCATTCGTTGGCTGGTCGCAGATCTGCAGCGAGGTCGGATCGGCGCCGGACCGTCACGAACCGAAATTGCGGAATGTCGATTGAACGCGTCAACAGCGCCATGCTCACCCCGCACGATCACCTATGTCGATCCTGCAGCGCCGGGGTCACCCGCCGATCATGCCATGGGACCAACGAGGCGTAGCAATGACCTGGAGGATCACGAGGCGCTGTCTCCTGGAATGTTCGCAAGCACCAGCGCCCCCAGAACTTCTGGTGGCTCGGTCCTGCATCTGGCAACCTTTGGTGGATGGTGCCTCTGCCGCACCATGGATGCAAGCACCATTTATTCAATCGACCGAATAAATTGACCCAAGGCCGAGACGATCATGAGGCGTTGTCTCCCGGAATAGTTCGTATTTCTCACCAACGGCCAAAGCATCCGGCGGATCGGCGCTGTTTCCGGGTAAAAATGCCCCTACTATGGGATGGATGCAAGCGCGATTTATTTAACTATACGAATAAATTGACCGCCGGGAGTTGCCGGCGGCATCCCTAGTCATCGATCTCGGAGAGATCATCGACCACCAGAAGCGCCCCGGTGAAATCGTCATCGCCGAAATACGCGCTTCGGGTGATGATCGCGGGAATCCCGGCACACGAAGCGGCGGCGAGGCCATTGCCGGAATCCTCGACGGCAATGCAGTCCGCCGGTGCGAGCGCCAGCCTTGCCAGAACCTCGACGTAAACGTCGGGCGCGGGTTTCTTGCGCGGAACATCGTCGCCGGCGACGATCGTCTCGAACAGATCGGCCCAGTCCAGCCCGAGCGCGACCGAAAGCAGCGCATCGATGTTGCCATGCGAGGTCGTGGTCGCGATCGCCAGCCGCTGGCCGCGCCGGCGCGCGTTGCCAAGAAGCGCACGCACACCCGGCCGCAACGGGCAGCCGCCGGCCGCGATCAGCGCGGCATAGCGCGCGGTCTTGATGCGGTGCAGTCCGGCAATCTCGGCAAAGTTCAGCGACGGAACCGGATTGCGCTGGTCGAAGGCGCGGATGCGCTCCTTGCCGCCGGCCACCCGAAGCAGCCGCGCGTAAGTGACCTGATCCCAGAACCAGTCGAGGCCGGCTTCGGCGAACGCCTCGTTGAAGGCGCGGCGATGCACCTCCTCGGTCTCGGCGAGCGTGCCGTCGACATCGAAGATCAGCGCGCGGGCGCCCGCGATCGCCGTGAGCGCCGCCCTGGTCCGGATCGCCGCGAGCGCCTCGTTCATCGCCCCTCGCCCGCCGCGCCGATCCCCTTGCCGAACACCCGGCTGGCCAGCACATCGCCGGCCTCGATCGACATCACGTCGTCGGCCGTCAGCGTACGATCGAGCTTGGCCACGATCCGGTTGGCCTGGCGCAACCGAATGCGGTCGAGCGCGTTGCGGATCGAGCGCGCATTGGAGAACAACGGCTGCTGCTTGCGAATGCCGATGTAGCGGGTGAAGGCCTCGCGCGCTTCCGGGGAAAGACGATAATTCTGCTGCTGCAGCATCAGTTCGGCGATCCACAGCAACTCGCCGTCCGAATAGTCCGGGAAGTCGATGTGGTGCGCGATGCGCGACCGGAATCCCGGATTGCTCTGGAAGAATTTCTCCATCCGGTCGCCATAGCCGGCCAGGATCACCACCAGGTCCTCACGCTGCGCTTCCATGATCTGCAGCAGGATCTCGATCGCTTCCTGGCCGTAGTCGCGCTCGTTCTCGGGCCGGTACAGGTAATAGGCCTCGTCGATGAACAGCACGCCGCCCATCGCCTTCTTCAGGATCTCCTTGGTCTTCGGCGCGGTGTGGCCGATATACTGCCCGACGAGATCGTCGCGCGTGACGCTGATGACATGGCCGCGACGCACGAAGCCGAGCTTGTGCAGGATGCCGGCCATCCGCAGCGCGACGGTGGTCTTGCCGGTACCGGGATTGCCGGTGAACGACATGTGCAGGGTCGGGAATGTGGTCGCCAGCGCCATCTTCTGCCTGATGCGTTCGACCAGCAGCAGCGATGCGATCTCCCGGATGCGGGTCTTCACGGGCTTCAAGCCGATCAGTTCGGAATCGAGTTGGTCGAGCACGTCGCCGATGCCGAGGTCGGCGAATTCATGCCGGAGGTCGATGGTCTCGGGCGGCGTCTCCCGGACCTGTTCGCTCATCTGCTCTTGCGCTTGCGTCATTGTCCTCTCGCTTTCAGAAAAGCTCCGTCGCCGCTGCGGCGACGACGGAGAAGTGCATCCGGACCCGACGGTCGAGGGAGCAATCCGCCTGGCTTGCCAACCGGACGCGGTCACTGATCTGCGTAGCGTTCGCCCTCGGGGCGATCCAGCGCGTAAGCCCTGGTCGTATAACTAACGCTCCGGCCGCCGACCTCTTGCCGCTCGAGCCGGAAGCCGGGCTCATTCTTCGGCCGGTTGACGATGAAAGAGATGCGCACGGACTCCCAGCCATGGGAAGAATCGAACCCGCTCATGCGGATGTAGCGCTCTCCATAGACACGGCGGCAATCGGCGAGTTCCTTCATGATGCCGGCGGCATCGCGCAGGTCGAACATCGGCAGACCCCACATGTCCCAATAGGTGTTGCGGGGATGTGGGTCGTCGGTGAACTCGATGTTCACCGCCCAGCCCTTGTCGAGGCAGTATTGCACCTGCGCTGCGATCTGCTCATCGGTGAGATCGGGCAGGAAAGAAAAGCAGCCTTGGGTCACTCTCATGTCGGTTCTCCTTTCGCTGCGTCACGTTGCCGGGGTCGCGGTCGGGGCAAAGTCCGGCGAGTCAGTCGACTCGTAGTTGAAGCTCACGTCCTTCCAGACCTCGAGCGCGTCGCGCAGCGGCGTGCAGGTCTGGGCGGCCTTGGCGAGGATTTCCGGACCTTCGTGGACGTAGTCGCGGCCCTCGTTGCGGGCGAGAATCATGGCTTCGAGCGCAACGCGGTTGGCGGTGGCGCCGGCCTGGATACCCTTCGGATGACCGATGGTCCCGCCGCCGAACTGCAGCACGACGTCCTCGCCGAGATGATCGAGCAATTGGTGCATCTGGCCGGCGTGAATGCCGCCCGAGGCGACCGGCATCATCTTGTTGAGGCTTGCCCAAGGCTGATCGAAGAACACGCCATGCTCGAGCGTCATCGGGTTGAAGTCCTCGCGGCAGATGTCGTAGTAGCCACGCGTCGTCGCCGGATCTCCTTCAAGCTTGCCGACGACGGTGCCGGCATGGATGTGGTCGACACCGGCGAGCCGCATCCATTTGGCGATCACGCGAAACGAGACGCCGTGCAAACGCTGGCGCGTGTAGGTCGAGTGGCCGGCGCGATGCAGATGCAGGATCATGTCGTTGCGGCGCGCCCATTTCGCCATCGACTGGATCGCCGTGTAGCCGATCACGAGGTCGATCATGATGATGACGGAGCCGAGCTGCTTGGCGAAATCGGCGCGCTCGTACATGTCTTCCATGGTGGCCGCGGTCACGTTGAGGTAGGTGCCCTTGACCTCGCCGGTAGCCGCCTGTGCGCGATTGACGCCTTCCATGCAATACAGGAAGCGGTCGCGCCAATGCATGAAGGGCTGCGAGTTAATATTCTCGTCGTCCTTGCAGAAGTCGAGCCCACCCTTCAACGCCTCGTAGACGACGCGGCCGTAGTTGCGGCCGGACAGGCCGAGCTTCGGCTTCACGGTGGCGCCGAGCAAGGGACGGCCGAACTTGTCGAGCCGCTCGCGCTCGACCACGATGCCGGTCGCCGGGCCCTGGAAGGTCTTCACATAGG
>CALRXG020000106.1:0-16009 GCA_943372075.1 Bordetella parapertussis
GCCTGGCGCTACCGGCAGTCCAACACCGCGGCACCTTACGAGCCGGACTGGGATCATTCCACCCAGCTCGAGCTGGTGATCTGGTCGGCGCCGCTGCTGATCATCATCTGCCTGGGTGCGTTGACCTGGATGGGCACCCATCTGCTCGATCCCTACCGCTCGCTCGGCCGCATCGCCGCGAATAAGCCGATCGAGAGCAAGGACGCCCCGCTCAATGTCGAGGTGGTCGCGCTCGACTGGAAGTGGCTGTTCATCTACCCGGATTACGGCGTTGCCGCCGTCAACGAGCTCGCGGCTCCCGTCGATCGCCCGATCCGCTTCCGCATCACGGCCTCGTCCGTGATGAACTCGTTCTACATCCCCGCCCTCGCCGGCCAGATCTACGCCATGCCCGGCATGGAGACCAAGCTGCACGCGGTCGCCAACAAGGAAGGCACCTTCCGCGGCTTCTCCGCCAATTACAGCGGCGCCGGATTCTCCGGCATGCATTTCGAGTTCAAGAGCCTGTCGGCCGGCGGCTTCGACAAATGGATCGCCAATACCAAGGCCAGCTCCAACATGCTCGGCCGCAGCGACTATCTGCAACTCGAGCGCCCGAGCCAGGACGATCCGGTGCGGCTCTACGGCACCGTCGATCGCGATCTCTACAAGGCGATCCTCAACATGTGCGTCGAGCCCGGCAAGATGTGCATGAGCGAGATGATGGCGATCGACGCCAGGGGCGGCCTGGGGCGCGAAGGCCTCAACAACACGCTGCCGCTCACCTACGACAAATACGCCCGCCGCGGCGCACCGCTCGGCACGGGACCGACCTTCGTCGCCGGCATCTGCTCGATGGACGAGATCAAGGACGCGCCGTCGCGCGAGGTCACCGCGCCGCTCGACCTGACGCCGCTGCGCGGCTTCGGGCTGCAGCGCCCGCCGTTCTCGCCCGCGCATCCGTCATCGACATCTTTGCTGCTCGGCCAGCGTCCGAAATCAGAGTCCTGAGGAGGACCGCATGAATCCCGATCTCGTCAAGATGATCTTCGGCCGCCTCAATCTGGAAGCGCTGCCGATCCACGAGCCGATCCTGGTCGGCACCTTCGCGGTGGTCGCGACCGGCGGCCTCGCGCTGTTCGCGCTCGTCACCTACTTCCGGCTCTGGGGCTATCTGTGGCGCGAGTGGTTCACCACCGTCGACCACAAGCGCATCGGCATCATGTACATGATCCTCGGCATCGTGATGCTGCTGCGCGGCTTCGCGGACGCGCTGATGATGCGCCTGCAGCAGGCGATCGCCTTCAACGGCTCCGACGGCTACCTGCCGGCCCATCACTACGACCAGGTCTTCACCGCCCACGGCGTGATCATGATCTTCTTCGTGGCGATGCCGCTGGTCACCGGCCTGATGAACTACGTGGTGCCGCTGCAGATCGGCGCCCGCGACGTCTCCTTCCCGTTCCTCAACAATTTCAGCTTCTGGATGACGGTCGGCGGCGCCGTGCTGGTGATGATGTCGCTGTTCGTCGGCGAATTCGCCCGCACCGGCTGGCTCGCCTACCCGCCGCTGTCGAACATCGGCTACAGTCCTGACGTCGGTGTCGATTATTACATATGGGGACTACAGGTCGCCGGCGTCGGCACGACGCTATCGGGCATCAACCTGGTCTGCACCATCGTCAAGCTGCGCGCGCCGGGCATGACGATGATGAAGATGCCGGTGTTCACCTGGACCTCGCTCTGCACCAACGTCCTGATCGTCGCTTCCTTCCCGGTCCTGACCGCGGTGCTGGCGCTGCTCTCGCTCGACCGTTACGTCGGCACCAACTTCTTCACGAACGACTTCGGCGGCAACCCGATGATGTACGTGAACCTGATCTGGATCTGGGGCCATCCCGAGGTCTACATCCTGGTGCTGCCGGCCTTCGGCATCTTCTCCGAGGTGACCGCGACGTTCTCCGGCAAGCGACTGTTCGGCTATACCTCGATGGTCTACGCCACCGTCGTCATCACGATCCTGTCCTACCTGGTCTGGTTGCACCACTTCTTCACGATGGGCTCCGGCGCCAGCGTGAACTCGTTCTTCGGCATCACCACCATGATCATCTCGATCCCGACGGGCGCGAAGATGTTCAACTGGCTGTTCACGATGTATCGCGGCCGCATCCGCTTCGAGCTGCCGATGATGTGGACGGTGGCGTTCATGCTGACCTTCGTGATCGGCGGCATGACCGGCGTGCTGCTCGCGGTGCCGCCGGCCGATTTCGTGCTGCATAACAGCCTGTTCCTGATCGCGCATTTCCACAACGTGATCATCGGCGGCGTGCTGTTCGGCCTGTTCGCCGGCATCAATTACTGGTTCCCGAAGGCGTTCGGCTTCAGGCTCGATCCGTTCTGGGGCAAGCTGTCGTTCTGGTTCTGGGTCTCGGGCTTCTACTTCGCCTTCATGCCGCTCTACGTGCTCGGCCTGATGGGCGTGACGAGACGACTCCGCGTGTTCGACGATCCGAGCCTGCAGATCTGGTTCGTGATCGCGGCCTTCGGCGCCTTCCTGATCCTGCTCGGCATCGGCGCGATGCTGGTGCAGTTCGCGGTCAGCATCCTCAGGCGCGAGCAGCTCAAGGACACCACCGGCGATCCGTGGAACGCGCGGACGCTGGAATGGGCGACCTCGTCGCCGCCGCCGGACTACAACTTCGCCTTCACGCCGGTGGTCTACGACAGCGACGCCTGGTGGGACATGAAGCGCCGCGGCTACAAGCGCCCGCTGACCGGCTTCAAGCCGATCCACATGCCCTCCAACACCGGCACCGGCATCATCCTCGCCGGCTTCGCGACGGTGATGGGATTTGCGCTGATCTGGTACATCTGGTGGCTCGCTGCCGTCAGCTTCGTTGCGCTGCTCGCGGTCGCGATCGGCCACACCTTCAACTATCACCGCGACTTCCACATCCCTGCGGATGAGGTGGTGCGGACTGAAGACGCGCGGACGCATGTTCTCGCCGCGGGAGCCCAGACATGAGCGTAGCAACGATAACCACTCAAGGCTCCGAGCCGGTCTTCCACGTCGTCGACGAGCACGATCATCCGGAAGGCGCCAGCACCATGCTGGGCTTCTGGATCTACCTGATGAGCGACTGCCTCATCTTCGCGATGCTGTTTGCGACCTATGGCGTGCTCGGCGGCAATTATGCCGCCGGTCCAGCGCCGAAGGACCTGTTCGACCTCAAGCTGGTCGCGCTCAACACCACGATGCTGCTGCTCTCCTCGATCACCTATGGCTTCGCCATGCTGACGATGGAGAAGTCGAAGATCGGCCAGACCCAGCTCTGGCTCGCGATCACCGGACTGTTCGGCCTCGCCTTCCTCGGCATCGAGCTTACCGAGTTCGCCCACATGATCCATGAGGGCGCGACGCCGCAGCGCAGCGCCTTCCTGTCGTCGTTCTTCACGCTGGTCGGCACCCACGGCCTGCACGTCACCTTCGGCCTGGTCTGGCTGGTGACGCTGATGGTGCAGACCGCGCGCTTCGGCCTCACCACGGCCAACCGGCGCCGGCTGATGTGCCTGTCGATGTTCTGGCACTTCCTCGACGTGGTCTGGATCGGCGTCTTCACCTTCGTCTACCTCCTGGGAATGCTGCGATGACAACCGACTCTCACGCCGAATCTCAGATCTTGCACTCGGACGCCGGCGGCCACGGTCATGACGACCATGGCGGCGCTGCCCACGGCTCGCTGAAGAGCTATCTGATCGGCTTCGGCCTCTCGGTGATCCTCACCGCTATCCCGTTCTGGCTGGTGATGACCGGCGCGATCGCCGACAAAGCAGTCACCGCGCTGATCGTGCTGGTGCTGGCGGCGGTGCAGATCGTCGTCCACATGATCTACTTCCTGCACATGAACACGCGGTCCGAGAACGGCTGGACCATGATGGCGCTGATCTTCACCGTGATCATGGTGGTGATCGCGCTGACCGGATCGCTTTGGGTCATGCATCACCTCAACATCAACATGATGCCGATGCACGACATGAGCCAGATGCCGTGACGATGCGATCCGCCAGACCATCGCTTGTGCTGCTCACGCTCGGGTTGCTGGGCGTGGCGCTGCTGATCGCGCTGGGCGTCTGGCAGATCGAACGCAGGGCCTGGAAGCTGGCGCTGATCGATCGGGTCGAGCAGCGCATGCATGCGGCGCCGGTCGCGCCGCCGCCGCCATCAGCGTGGCCGGCAGTCACCGCCGCGAGCGATGAATACCGCCGCGTCACCCTGCGGGGCAGCTTCCTCAATGCCGACGAGACGCTGGTGCAGGCCGTCACGGCGGATGGCCCCGGCTTCTGGGTGCTGACCCCGCTACGGGCCGTTGACGGAACCACGGTGCTGGTCAATCGCGGCTTTGTTCCGCCAGACAGGCGCGATACCGCGACGCGGCGCGACGGCGAGCCGCAGGGACCGATCAGCGTCACCGGGCTGCTGCGGGTCTCGGAGCCGAAGGGCGGCTTCCTGCGCAGCAACGACCCCGCGGCCGGACGCTGGTATTCCCGCGACGTCGCCGCGATCGCGGCGGTGCACGGATTGTCGAACGTGGCTCCCTTCTTCGTCGACGCCGATGCGACACCAAATCCTGGCGGTTACCCGGCCGGCGGGCTCACGATCGTGCGGTTTCCGAACAACCACCTGATTTACGCGCTGACATGGTTCGCCCTGGCCCTTATGCTGGCGGGCGCGCTCCTGCGCGTCGCACGCGGCAGGGGCCGCGCCGGCGCCTCCGATCCAAGGTGGGACTCACGACGCGCCGCCGTGCGCCGCCTGATCGGCGCAGCCCGCAACCTGTCTCGCGACCCAGGCCCAGATGCTCGAGCGCACACCGGATCCGCATGACGAGAAAGCCGCGACCGGCACGGCCGTGAGCGCAGCTGCCGGCATGCCGTTCGATCTCGCAGCACCGGCCGACATCACCACCAATCGCAAGAACATGGCCCTCCTGGTCCAGCTGCGCTGGATCGCCGTGATCGGCCAGATCGCCACCATCGGCTTCGTGCAGCTCTGGATGGGCGTTGCCCTGCCGCTGCTGCCGATGGCGGTAGTGATCTCGGGGCTGGTGGTGCTCAACCTCGTCAGCCTGCTGTGGCTGCGCTACCGCGCCGACATCAACAACCGCGAGCTCCTGATCGCGCTGGCGCTCGACGTGGCGGCGCTGACCGCCCTGCTCTATCTCAGCGGCGGCGCCACCAATCCGTTCACGTCGCTCTATCTGCTGCAGGTGACGCTCGGCGCGGTGCTGCTCGATGCGCCCTCGACCTGGTCGCTGGTGGCGCTGGTCTGCATGAACTTCGCCTGGCTGACCAGCTACTACCGGCCGCTGGAGCTGCCGCAGCAGGGCTTCGCCGATGCGTTCAATCTCTACGTCATCGGCACCTTCATCGGCCTCGCGCTCGACGCCGTGCTGCTGGTGATCTTCATGACCCGGATCAACCGCAACCTGCGCGATCGCGACCTTCGCCTCGCCGCGCTGCGTCAGCACGCCGCCGAGCAGGACCATATCGTCCGGATGGGGCTGCTCGCCTCGGGCGCCGCGCATGAGCTCGGCACACCGCTCGCCTCGCTTTCGGTCATCCTGGGCGACTGGCGGCGGATGCCTGCGCTCGCATCCGATCCCGAACTGTCGCAGGACCTCGGCGAGATGGAGATCTCGGTGCAGCGCTGCAAGTCGATCGTGACCGGCATCCTGCTGTCCGCCGGCGAGGCCCGCGGCGAAGGCTCCGCCCCGACCACGGTCGCCGAGTTCCTCACCGCGCTGGTCGAGGAATGGCGGACCACGCGGCCGTCGGCCACGCTGTACTTCCGCAACGCCTTCGGCACCGATCTGGCGATCGTCTCCGACATCGCGCTCAAGCAGGCGATCTTCAACGTGCTCGACAATGCCGCCGAGGTCTCGCGCGACTGGATCGAGCTGATGGCCGAGCGCAATGCCGACAGGCTGCTGCTGTCGGTGTCCGATCGCGGCCCCGGCTTCTCGCGCGAGATGCTGGCGCATATCGGCAAACCCTATCAGTCGACCAAGGGCAGCTCCGGCAGCGGCCTCGGCCTGTTCCTGGTGGTCAACGTCGTGCGCAAGCTCGGCGGCGTGGTGACGGCGCGCAACCGGCCGGACATCGGCGCCGCGGTCAGGCTCGAGCTGCCGCTTTCGACACTCGCGATCGGAGACGATCTTGACGGATGAACGCCAGCTCCTGATCATCGAGGACGACGCCGGCTTCGCGCGCACGCTGAAGCGCTCGTTCGAGCGCCGCGGCTATGGCGTCGCGGTGTCGGCCTCGCTCGACGAGGTTCGCGAATTGCTCGAGCAGCAATCGCCGGGCTATGCCGTGGTCGATCTCAAGCTCGCCGGCGGCGCCTCGGGCCTTGCCTGCGTCGAAGCGCTGCATGCTCATGATCCCGACATGCTGATCGTGGTGCTGACCGGGTTCGCCAGCATCGCGACCGCGGTCGAGGCGATCAAGCTCGGTGCCTGCCACTACCTGGCAAAACCGTCGAACACCGACGACATCGAGGCCGCGTTCCAGAAAGCCGCCGGTAACGCCGCCATCGAGGTCGGCGCGCGGCCGACCTCGATCAAGACGCTGGAATGGGAGCGCATCCACCAGACCCTGATGGAGACCGACTTCAACATCTCCGAGGCAGCCCGCCGTCTCGGCATGCATCGCCGCACGCTGGCCCGCAAGCTGGAGAAGCAGCGGGTGAGGTAGTCATCCGGATCGAGAGCAACGCGAGCCGGCGCGCAGGGCGCGAGCTTGCAATTTGAGCGGTTTGCCGATTCGCGACAGGGCACTGAACCGAAATGAAAACGAATCCTTGCCATATGAACGCGTGAGCCGACGCGCGAGATGTTCAGAATGACGCAGGATCGTTTCGACTACATGGATGAAGCGTATGCAGCGACTGTCGCAAGCCGCGCGGCCCAATGCATGTCGCACTTGTCGATCCCGGCGACGCCCTGCAACTATGCCGTGTGGTTTCACTACGTTCTCGGCAGTTCGCCTGGCCTACGCAAGACGATAGACATTCTGCTCGGCAACAAGCGCAGGTTCGACACTGCGACCAACAAGGAACTGCATCGCGCGTTCGTCGACTCCCGGCCCGCAGCGTTGCCCGCAGGTGATGCGCCCCAGCAGCTCAACGGCATCATCGACCGCGCCACCGCGTTCCTCAGAGCGGCTATCGCCGACAACAGCACACAGATCGCAGCTCTCGACGGCGTCGCCGCGCAGGTTGCGCCGAACGGCGATCCGCGCCTGATCATCCAGGCGCTCGTCTCCGAACTGACGAAGGCAAGCAGACGGGCAACGACACTCGAGCGGAACTTCACCGAGACGGCGAAGCAGCTGGAGACGGTGCAGCTGTCGCTTGCGAAAGCCGAGATGCAATCGAAGACCGACGCGCTTACCGGGCTGGCGAATCGCCGCTCGTTCGATGACGTTCTCCGATCCGCGATGATCCACGCGATGGAGACCGCCGAGCCCCTGTGCGTCCTGATGATCGACATCGATCATTTCAAGAGATTCAACGATACGCACGGCCACCTGGTCGGCGACCAGGTATTGCGTCTCGTTGCGAAGGTCCTGCGCGACAGTCTTCGCGACAGCGACCTGGCGGCACGGTATGGCGGAGAGGAACTGGTCGCCGTGTTGCCGGGGATCGATCTCACCAGCTGCGGCGAGGTTGCCGAGCGCGTGCGCCGTCGCATCTCCGACGCGAAGCTGACGAAACGAACCAGCGGGCAGGAAATCGGGAGCGTTACGGTCTCGATCGGCGTCGCGCAGTTTCGGCTCGGCGAGGCCGGCGACACTCTCATCGAGAGATGTGACCGCGGGCTCTATCGGGCCAAGAACGCGGGCCGCAATCGCGTCGTGACGGAAACCGAGATTGAGGACACGGCAGCGGCGTCACCGGGGCCCTTCGACGACGACGCGCTGCGCTGCGCGAGGTGAGAGACCTTGCTGCAAAACAAAATGCCCGGTCTTGCGACCGGGCTTTCGTTTTTCAATCCGTCGAACGCTTTCAGGCGGCTTCGTCCTCGACGGCGGTATCGTCGCCGTCGTTGTCGAGATCCTCACCGTCGGCATCGCCCTCGGCGTCGCCTTCAGCGGATTCGGCCTTGGCGCCACGGCGCGGGCTCTTGGCGAGCTGGCCTTCGATCTCCTTGATCGCCTCGGTCTCGGTCGAGTGCTGCACGACAGCGATCTCGCGCGACAGGCGGTCGAGCGCCGCTTCGTACAGCTGGCGTTCAGAGTAGGACTGCTCGGGCTGCGATTCCGAACGGTAGAGATCGCGGACCACCTCGGCGATCGCGACGATGTCGCCCGAGTTGATCTTCGCTTCGTATTCCTGGGCGCGGCGCGACCACATGGTGCGCTTGACGCGGGCACGGCCCTTCAGCGTCTCCAGCGCCTTCTTGACCAGCGCCGGCTCCGACAGCTTGCGCATGCCGACATTGGCGACCTTCGCCGTCGGGACGCGCAGCGTCATCTTGTCCTTCATGAAATTGATCACGAACAGCTCGAGCTTGGCGCCCGCGATCTCCTGCTCCTCGATCGCCAGGATCTGGCCGACGCCGTGAGCGGGATACACGACGAATTCGTTGGCCTTGAAGCCCTGGCGCTGGGTCACGACCTTCTTCGGCTCCTCGACGCGCGGGGCGGCGGGCTTGGCGGCAACCTTCGGCGCAGCGACGGGCGCGGCGGCCTTGGGGGCAGCCGGCTTCGGCGCAGCAGCAGTCTTGGGGGCGACCTTCGCGGCGGCAGCGGGTTTCGCAGCCGTCGCCTTGGCGGCAGGCTTGGCAGTCTTTTCTGGCATCACGCTTCTTTTGTTCTTTGAGGACTTTGCAGCCGCCGCCTTCTTAGGCCCCTTCACGGACGCCTTGGCACGGCCCTTGGTTGCGCTGCGAGCAACGACAGCGGCTTTCTTTGTCGTCTTTGAAGCACTCTTTTTACGCGTTTTCTGTGACACAGCCTGCGCGCGGAAACTGCCACGCCCCTGTTCGATGTTGCGGGAACCTCGAAGCCACAAGGTACGCATGGCAGGGGGTTCTTGGCCTGTAATGTGCCCAATATAGCACATTTTCCGCAAAAATCAATGATTTACGCCCGATTCCGGGCATAACAGGGGACCTGCCGGTCATATGTCCGTCATTAGGGTTAAATCGACGGCCGGACGGGCGACCGCGGCGGGCCAGAGCCGCCCTTATCGGAGTAGTCTCAGGCTGTTCCCAGCCGAATGTGACGAATCAGTCGCCGCTGCCCGGATTCGAGGAAAAATATTTCTCGAACTTGCCTTCCTTGCCTTCCCACTCCTTGGCGTCTTCGGGCGAGTCCTTCTTCTGGGTGATGTTCGGCCAGCTTTTGGCGTAGTCGCGGTTGACCTCGAGCCACTTCTCCAGCCCCGGCTCGGTGTCCGGCTTGATGGCATCGGCCGGGCATTCCGGCTCGCACACGCCGCAATCGATGCATTCGTCTGGATGGATGACCAGCATGTTCTCACCCTCGTAGAAGCAATCGACGGGGCAGACCTCGACGCAGTCGGTATATTTGCACTTGATGCAGGCTTCAGTGACGACGTAGGTCATCCAAAACTCCGGGACGATCGATTTTTCTGGGGTTGCGTAGCGCAGGAATACCGGGGCCGCAAGGGAAGCCGGCTCTGAAAAACGCCAGTATTCTCACGCCCCTGCCACCCCAAATTCAGATAGCAAGCGCTAGATAACTACTCCTTACCGGCTTGCAAATTGCTGCCTTGCAAATCCTCATACAGCACGCGCGCAGCGGTCGCGTCGCCGCGCCGCTCGGCGAAGCCGATCACCTTCAGCACGCGGACACTGTTGTCGAGCGCTATGGTGACGACGTCGCCCGCCTTCACCGCATGGCCCGGCGATTTCTCGCGCGTGCCGTTGATGCGGACATGACCTGACGCGACGAGCTCAGCCGCGCTGGTGCGGGCCTTCACCACCCGCGCGTGCCACAACCATTTGTCGAGGCGCTGTCGATCCAAAAGTCAGACCAGGGGTTGGACTATTCCTTGCGCCCTGCGAGCTGCTCTTTCAGCGCCGCGAGCTTGGCGAATGGCGAATTCGGATCGATCGGACGGTCGCGCTCGCGCGGCGCGCTCGAGGCGTAGGGCCGATGCGACGGACCGCCGTCGCGCTTGTCGCGACCGCCGCCCTTGCCGAAGTCGCGGCCGCCGCGATCACGATCACCGCGCTCGCCCTTGCGATCGCCACCACCGAACTTGTTGTCGCGGCGACGCTCATTGTTGTCGCGATCGCGGCCCTTGCCTTCGGAACGCTGGCCCTCGAAGCGCTCGCGGCGCTGGCCCTTGTCGTCACGATGATCCTGGCGGTTGTCGCGGGCCTGCGCGCCGTCGGCGGGCGCGGCAGACGGATCGGCCGGCGCGCCGGGACGCGGCGCACGGAAATCCTGGTGACGGCGCGGACGGCGATGCTGCTCGCGCTTGGCGTCCCCTTCGGCCCCGCCTTCGGCCGCTTGCGCGCCCTCGCCCGGCTTGCCCTGGTGACGGCCGCGGTTGCGATCGTGGCCGCGATGGTGATGCGGACGGCGCTCGTCGGAGCGGCCGCCGGGACGCCAGACCTCGACCAGCGGCGGCTCGGCCGGCGTCTCCGCGGGCGCAGCAGCAGCCTCGGTGGTCGCGGCCTCGGTGCCCGCGCTCTCCGCAGGGGCCTCGGCGGCAGCCTCGGCCGGCGTCTCCGCGACGGCTTCCACCGCAGGCGCGGGCTCTTCGATCGCGGGCGCGGGCTCTTCCACCGCAGGCGCGGCCTCGGCAGCGGGCGCCTCGGCAACCGGCTGTTCGGCAGCAGCAGCGGGCTCTGCGGCGACGTCCGCCACAGGCTCGGGGTCCGCCTTGGTCTCGATCACGACCGGCGTCGCCTCGCTGGAGACGACCTCGGCGAAGCCGACATCGGGCAGCAGCGCGGCCGACGGCGCGGGATCGCCAGACACGACCTGATCGGTCGCAGCCTCCGGCGCACCGGCCGTGACCTCGGCGACGGTCGCGGCCGGCGCATCGACGGCGGCATCAGAGCCGGCCTCGACGGCTGGTGTCTCGGTGGTCTCGGCGGCGGCGGTTTCGGTGGCCTCAGCCGGCGCAGCCTCGACCGGCTTCGGCGGCAGCGGCGGACGGCGGTCCATGCGGTAGCCGAGCGCGCGCAGGATCGAGGCAAAGTCCTCGCCGGCAGATCCGGTCAGCGAGGTCATCGCCTGGGTCACGACAAAGCCGCGGCCGTCGAACGCCCCAGTGGGCTTCTCGCCCGGCGACGTCTCGCGCCAGGCCAGCGCCGGGCGGATCAGGTCGGCGAGCCGCTCCAGGATGTCGACGCGCACCGCGCGCTCGCCGCACTGGCGATAGCCGAGCACGCGATAGCCATCGCGCGGCAGGGCCTTGTCGACCGGGAACGAGGTACGGCCGCTCGACGCCAGATGCTGCACCGTCGACAGCACAGCCATGTCGACATTGCTCTGCTTCTCGGCCCACAGCAGCGAGGCCAGCGAGCGCGCCGCGGGCTTCAGGAGCTGCGGGAAATAGATGTGGTAGGCGCCGAAGCGCACGCCGTATTTGCGCAGCGCCGCGCGCGACGGCTGATCGAGATCCTTCATCTCGGCCGCGATCCTGCTGCGCTCCAGCACGCCGAGCGCCTCGACCAGCTGGAAGGCGATGCCGCGGGCGATGCCCTGGATATCCTCGGCCTTGGACAGTTCGAACAGCGGCCCGAGCAGCTTCTCGATATGCGTCTTGAGCCAGAGGTCGAGCCGGATCTGCACCGCCTCGCGCGAAGCGCCGGTCAGCCGCTCGTCGGAAATGATGCGCAGCCGCGGATGCAGCGCGTCGTCGGCGGCGACCAGCTTGGCGACCGCATCGCCGGTCCAGCGGATGGTGCCGTCGGAGGTCAGCACGAACTGCTCGTCGGGGGCCGCACCCAGCTTCTCGGCGCGCGCATCGATCTCGCGCGCCAGCACCTGCTGGGCGGCGGCTTGCAGCGCCTTGGCGTCGCTGCCGGCCTCGGCCGCATCAGGTGCGAAGGTGAAACCATCGAGCCGGCCGATCACATGGCCTTCCACGATCACTTCACCGGTCTTGCCAATTTCCGTATTCAAAACTGAGTTCTCCCGCAGGCGGCGCATCAATACACTGGTCCGCCTGTCAACGAAACGCTCCGTGAGCCGTTCATGCAGCGCATCGGATAATTTATTTTCGAGGTCGCGCGTGATGCCCTGCCAATGGTCCGGGTCGTAGAGCCAGTCCGGCCGGTTGGCAACAAAGGTCCAGGTCCGGATCTGCGCGATCCGGCCCGATAGCGTGTCGATATCGCCGTCGGTCCGGTTGGCCTGGTCGACCTGGGCGGCAAACCATGCGTCAGGGATACGCCCCTTTTGCATCAGGAAGCCGTACAGCGTGGTCACGAGTTCGGCATGGGCCGCCGGCGACAGCTTTCGGTAATCAGGAACCTGGCAGGCCTCCCACAGCCGCTCCACGGCCTTGGCCCCATGCGCCCATTCGCGCACCTCGGCGTCGCGTGCGACATGCTCGAGCACGCGCACGTCCTCGGCGACCGGGGCCCGCGTCAGTGCCTCATGATTGGGCGACAGCGCCAGCGACACCTGCAACGCGCCGAGCGAGGAGAAATCCAGCTTGGCGTTGCGCCATTGCAGCATTTTCACGCTGTCGAACGTGTGGTTCTGCAGCGCGTTGACGAGCTCGGGCTCGAACGGCGCGCAGCGGCCGGTGGTGCCGAAGGTGCCGTTGCGCGTGGCGCGGCCGGCGCGGCCCGCGATCTGGGCGAATTCGGCCGGCGTCAGGCGGCGGAACTGGTAGCCGTCATACTTGCGGTCGGAGGCGAAGGCGACGTGATCGACGTCGAGATTGAGCCCCATGCCAACCGCGTCGGTGGCGACGAGATAGTCGACGTCGCCGTTCTGGAACATCGCGACCTGCGCATTGCGCGTGCGTGGGCTCAGCGAGCCCAGCACCACGGCCGCGCCGCCATGCTGGCGGCGGATCAGTTCGGCGATGGCGTAGACTTCATCGGCCGAGAACGCCACGATCGCGGTTCGTCGCGGCTGCCGCGTGATCTTGCGATCGCCGGCGAATTCGAGCTGCGACAATCTGGGTCGCGTGATGATCGATGCGCCCGGCAACAGCCGCTCGATGATGGGGCGCATCGTCGCGGCACCCAGCAGCAGCGTCTCGTCGCGGCCGCGGCGGTTGAGGATGCGATCGGTGAAGACATGGCCGCGCTCCAGATCCGCGGCGATCTGGATCTCGTCGACCGCGAGGAACGACACGTCGAGATCGCGCGGCATTGCCTCGACGGTCGAGACCCAGAAGCGCGGCGCCTTCGGCTTGATCTTCTCCTCGCCGGTGACCAGCGCGACATTGTCGACGCCGGCGCGGTCCGCGATCTTGTTGTAGACCTCGCGCGCCAGCAGCCGCAGCGGCAGCCCGATCAGCCCCGACGAATGCGCCAGCATGCGCTCGATCGCCAGATGCGTCTTGCCGGTGTTGGTCGGCCCCAGCACCGCCGTGACACCAGCACCGGGCACGCGGTCATTTCCGAACGAAGTTGCGAAGACCATTTTTTGCAGGTGTTTCTTGAATTGTTGGCGAAACGCTCAATCCGTCATTGGCTTGCTCGGTGTCATCACCCGCGCATGCGGGTGATCCAGTATTCCAGAGACGGTCGTGCTTGAGCCGATAGGCCGCGGCGTACTGGGTCGCCCGGTCAAGCCGGGCGACGACAACGGTGGATGAGGACAAAGCTTCACATCCTCTCAGGGTGACGGTTTGGCAGTGTGTTTCGCACCGGCAGAGTGTTTCGCAAAATCTGTCTCACAATGCGACGCTTTCCGTGTCGCTCTTAAGCTTCGGAACGAGTCCGGAACGAATCGCGGCCGAATCGCTGACTCCATTCCAGGCTCGAAACGTTCACCGCAACATCTCGGGTGGGCTGACGGCGGCGGCACTAGATCAAGTTTGAGAGGGCTCCACAAGCACAGGATATGCGGACTGAATTCCTTAAATTCCAGGGCGACCCGAGTCGAATCAGAACCGGGCAAGAGTCAACCGGATTCCATGACGTTTGTTGCATGGCCCAGGATCATCACCTCACCGTCATTCCGGGGTGCGCGCAGCGCCCTCGACAGCACCCTCTCCCCTTGGCAGGGCTATCGCATATGGTGTGAGCAGCCCATGTGAACGCCGTCATGGCCGCGCTTGTCCCGGCCATCCACGTCTTCCCTCGCAAGAAAGCAAGACGTGGATGCCCGGGACAAGCCCGGGCATGACGATGTGGAAACGTCAGTTCCAGAGCCCTTGTGGGAGAGGTGAAGGGGCTACTGCGTCTTCGCCACGCGCGGCGGCGCGGCTGTGGTCACGAACGAGGTGGCTTCCAGCATGGCCTGGCCGAGCGGGGTCGGGATCGTCATGCGGAACGGCACCAGGAGGCGGGTGCCCGCGATCGGCACGAAGGCGATCTCGATGTTGCGCTGGGCGGCGAGATATTTGATCACGGGCCGGTCCGGGATGTAGCCCGAGATCGGCACGAAATAGAGCGCGCAGACCAGCGCCGGGCCGTGATAGCCGCGCTCGGCCTTGACGATCTCGACCCGCTTGAAATCGAGCTTGAGGTCGTAGCGCATGCGGCCGTCGAACACGCCTGCGCCGGTGCGGCAGACATCCGGGCTCATCAATTCGGCATTGCCGGGCGCGCGCAGGAACGAGCCGGTCATCGGATCGAACACGTTCTTCTTCTGCGCATCCGTCACCGGCAGGCGGTCGGCATCGACCGGCGGCTCCGGCTCGATCGCGGAGTCCTTGATGCCGCCATTGGCGAGCACCATCCGGATCGTCTCGGATTTCTTCGAGGTGGTGGTGGTCGCGGTGTAGGACGCGGCCGCCAGCGTTCCGTTGACGACGCGGCCCTGCGAGGCGCCCGAGCCCGAGCCGCCGGAAAACGCCTTCAGGAGCCCCGCGGTGCCGCCCTGGGCCGAGGCGGAGAAGGTGTCGTCGCCGATTTCGATGGTCCAGCTGCCCTTGCCGACCGGGATACCGGCCAGGGTCGCCTCATACTGGGCGTCGAGCCGCCCCTGCGCGCTGGCACGCTCGGCGCAAAACAGCAAAAGGGCACCGGCGCACAGGCCGAGGAGCCGGCCGAGCGGGGGCAAAATGGCAATGGCGGTCGTCACTTAACCTACCTGACGGTCCTGCTATCGGCGCTTGATCCGTTGTCCATTTGGGCATTCATTCGGCCGGACAACATGCGCGTCTTCTATGGAACCAAGACTTGCAGCCGAATACGCCCTTTATATGGTTGCCATTTCAGGCGTTAAGTGGCTGGAACGGCTTATGAACCGGGATTCTCCGATACCGCCATGCGGTGATATAATCTTGACGCTTGGCTGATCTGCCCCTATACACCCGCGGTTCCTGGAAAATGGACGCGAATTCAAAACCCCCGCGCGGGCCGTGCGATTGCACGCCTGGCAGAGCGGCGGGGATGCAATAAGGATTTTGTAAGATGTCCCGGCGCTGCGAACTGACGGCCAAGGGCCCCCAGACGGGCCACAAGGTGAGCCACTCCAACATCAAGACCAAGCGGCGCTTCCTGCCGAACCTGGCCAACGTGACCTTCATCTCGGATGCGCTCGGCCGCAACGTGCGCCTGCGCGTCTCGACCAACGCGCTGAAGAGCGTCGACCACAATGGCGGCCTCGACGCCTATCTGCTCAAGGCCAAGGCCGACGTGCTCTCGCCCCGCGCCCTCGACCTGAAGCGCGCGATCGAGAAGAAGGTCGGCAAGCCGGCCCCGGTGAAGAAGGCGAGCTGAGCGCGACGCCGCAACAGCGGAATTCGCGGAGAGAGTTTTGAACGGCCGGGTCGATGACCCGGCCGTTTTTGTTTTCAGCTACCCCACGTGGGTTGTGATGCAATCGCAATAAGGAGCTGACGCAGCTTATTTGG
>CALRXG020000107.1:0-15908 GCA_943372075.1 Bordetella parapertussis
TTGTCGCGTGGCTTAAAGGCCGCAGTATTGGTTGCCTCATAGGTCGTGGCCTGCATGCAGCCCGACAACATCAGGCCCGCGGCCAGGATTCCAAGGGTAACTTTGAGCGACGACATGATTACGTTCCAATCAAAAATCCGCGCCTCAAAGCGCCAAGATTACGCCCCAAACGCCACGATTCCATTAAGGGCATTATTGCCGAAACCTGCCATTCTTCCCAGAGTTTAGATGGCTTTCCCGCATCGCGGGACGTCCGCTGTGGCTTTTTTGCCGCAAGTCGTCTGGCGTGCGACCGGTATTTGTGCAAACAGGCAACGGTCGCCGAGTCGGCTGCCGCGTCACCCCCAAACCTGACCGCCACAGGATGGATGTCCGGTTAATGTCCCGGTCATGAAGCGCCAGCGAGAATCGCGCTAAGTCCACAAACCCAGCCGCCCGTTTCGTGGAGTTTGTTAATGCTGTCGGTGTTCGTCCCTACCGATTCCGCCCTCAAGAAGGCCGCCGCTGCCGATCTGGCGGGGCTGCCCGACAATGCGGTCTGGGTCGACCTCGTGAATCCGACCGTGGAGGAGGACCGAGCCGTCGAGAAGCTGGCGGGGATCGCGGTTCCGACCCGGGAAGACATGCAGGAGATCGAGATCTCCAGCCGCCTCTATATCGAGAACAGCGCCCGCTACATGACCGCGACGCTGATGTGCCAGTCCGACACCGACATGCCGCGGACCACGGCGGTCACCTTCATCCTGACGGGCCACCGGCTCGTGACGGTGCGCTACGACCTCCCGAAGCCGTTCGCGCTGGTCGAGAACAAACTCGCCCGCAGTTGCGTCCCCGGCATCACCGGCGAGCAGGTGCTGATGGAACTGCTGGACGCGGTGATCGACCGCTGCGCCGATATCCTGGAGCGCTGCGGCGCCGACATCGACCAGGTCTCCCACGACATCTTCGAGCCGGAGGCCGAACGCCACGGACACGCCAAGCAATATTCCCAGATCCTGATCGCGATCGGCCGCAAGGGCGACCTGACCTCGAAGGTCCGCGAGAGCCTGGTCTCGATCGGCCGCCTCGTCACCTTCCTGTCCGCCGTGGTCGAAGGCGTGAAATGGTCCAAGGACATGCGCGAGCAGCTCAAGACCATGCAGCGTGACGTCGCCTCACTGACCGACCACGCGTCCTATCTCTCCAACAAGATCACGTTCGTGCTCGACGCCATGCTCGGCGTGGTCAATCTGGAACAGAACAACATCATCAAATTGTTCTCGGTGATGGCGGTTGTGCTGATGCCACCGACGTTGATTGCCTCGATCTACGGCATGAATTTCAAGGTGATGCCAGAACTCGAATGGGCGCACGGCTATCCGCTCGCGCTGGTCATGATGCTCGCCGCGGCAATCGTTCCGTACTGGATTTTCCGATGGAAGAAGTGGCTCTAGCACAGTTCCATCCGTCGCGTTTTGGGACGCGCTTTCTGCCTTATTTCCTCTGCTAAAATTTGAGTGTTGCGCTGAACGTTTGGGCGAAACTTGTCTGCGATAACGCCCGCCTCGAAGCCGGAGGACAGCAATGGTTGAGAAGATCATAACGCCACGGCGTAACGTCATCGACTTTGCGCGCTATCAACAGGACCGCGCCGCAGGCAAAGTACAGGCGATCTCGCCGAGACTTTGCCGCTACTGTGACGCTGCGCTGCTTGATGGCGAGGACGAAGACGATTGCTCCAGCGCGTTGAACGACATCGCGCTGCGGCGGACCGAGAAGAAGTCACGTCGGTTCTACGCAGACTAGAGGTTGACGCCTCGCAAGGCAGAAGCCTCGTTTGCGCTGTTACGCCTGCCATCGAAGCAATCCTGGAGTACGGCCGCGGCGGCGGCCGGGATCGCCTCGAACCCCTCTCATCCTTCCCGCAATATCATCCAGAGCCAAAGCTCAGACGTGCTGACCACCATTGATGTGGATCTCGGCGCCGTTGACGTATGAGCTGGTTTCCGTGCACAGCACGTAGATGATCTTGGAGACCTCGTCCGGCGTGCCGAGGCGATGCATCGGGATCTGCTGATCGACGATCTTCTCGGTGCCGGGCGACAGGATCGAGGTGTCGATCTCGCCCGGCGCAATCGCGTTGACGCGGACGCCGACGCGGCCGAAATCCGATGCCATCTCGCGCGTCAGTGCCGCGAGCGCGGCCTTCGAGGTCGCATAGGCCGCACCAGCAAACGGATGCACGCGCGAGCCGGCGATCGAGGTGACGTTCACCACCGCGCCCTTGGCGTGCTTCAACTCCTCGATCAATCCGCGCGCGATCATGATCGGGGCGAAGAAGTTGACGTGGAAGACGTGGGTCCAGGTGTCGATGTCGGTGTCCATGGTGCCGAGCCGGCCGCCGCCTGCGGCCTTCGGCGAGATCGCAGCGTTGTTGACCAGCGCGTGCAACTCGTCGTTATCCAGCCGCCGCCGGATCTCGGAGATCGCCCGCACGGTGTCGTCGTGGCTGCCGAGGTCGACCTCGATATGGTCTTCCGGCCCGGCGCCCCAGGGGCAGATCTCCGGAAAAGCATGCCGTGACAGGGTGATCACCCGCCAGCCGGCGGACGAGAACCGGATCGCGGTGGCATGGCCGATGCCGCGGCTCGCGCCGGTCAGGAGCAGCGTGCGGCGCGGTGCATTGGATGGGCGGGGCATCGACGGTTTCTTTCGTTTTCGCCGTGCGCGGCGTCGCGCCGGGGATCGACGTCTCGGTCGTTAAAGAGGCAGGACGTCGATGGCCGGGATCATCTTACACGAAGACGCGCTTCGCGCTTTCGCCCTTCCATGACAGTCGCGGGTTTTTCAGGGATACAGCCGCACCTTCGACCAGGCGCTGCCGGCGCCATCGCGGCGGAATTCGATACGATCGTGCAAACGGAACGGGCGGTCGTGCCAGAACTCGATGCGCTGCGGCGTGATCCGCCAGCCGCTCCAGCCCGGCGGACGCGGCACCTCGCCGATCACGTATTTGGCGCCGGCCTTGGCAATTGCCTGTTCGAACGCGAAGCGGCTCTCCAGCGGCTGCGATTGCTTGCTGGCCCAGGCGCCGATCTGCGCCTGCTTCGGTCGTGTGGCGAAATAGGCGTCGGCCTCGGCATCGGCCACTGGCGTCACCGGCCCGCGAATGCGGACCTGCCGGCGCAGCGATTTCCAGTGAAACAGTAAAGCGGCCTTAGGATTTGCGGCCAATTCGCGGCCCTTGGCGCTCGCAATGTGGCTGTAGAACACGAAGCCGTCGGCATCGAAGCCCTTCATCAGCACCATGCGCACGTCAGGCAGCCCGTCGGCGTCGACGGTCGACAGCGCCATCGCGTTTGGATCGTTTGGCTCGGACTTGACCGCCTCGGCAAACCATTCGCCGAACAGGGCGAACGGTTCCTCCGCGGCGGTGAAATCACCCGATGTTAACGGTGCCGGGTGTTTGATGGAGGTCGTGTCGGTCATGTTCAGGAGTCCCGATTGCATCCGCCCGCGTCCGAGCGCGCGTTGTCAGCCCTATATAGGGCATGGGAGCGCGTTGGCCTATTGGCGATCCGCCGCGCGGGCGCGGTGGTCACGCTGATCCTGATCGGCGTTGGCGCAAGCGGCTGCAGCCTGTCGCGCAGCGACGCTTTCGCCAAGATGGACGACAAGGACGTGACCGGCTCGATCGGCCCGACCCAGGTCAGCTTGGCGATGCCGACCGATAGCGATCTGGCCTTCGCCCGTAATGCCGCCTCCGACGTGCTGACCAAGGGCGACAAGGATTCCAGCCAGCCCTGGGAAAATCCCGAAACCGGTGCGCGCGGTTCGGTCACGCCGCTGGCGCAGGCCTATTCTGGCGAGGACGGCAAGACGTGCCGGGATTTCCTCGCCAGCTATGTCAATGGAGCCAGTGAGAGCTGGCTGCAGGGTGCCGCCTGCAAGGCTGGACAAGGCCGGTGGGAAATCCGTAGTTTGAAGCCTTGGAGAAAGTCCTGAGAGTTCCGGCAGAAGCCGGCGCCAGCCTAGTTGCAAAAATGCCACTGAGCCCCCAGATGAGAGGCAAGGTGGGCCCGGATGGGCTCCCAGTCAGGACTGACTTTTTCCCGTGAAGGAGACGTGACGGATGCGCGACCCCTATGAGGTCTTGGGGGTGCAGCGGAGTGCCAGCGCTGCGACGATCAAGAGCGCCTATCGCAAGCTCGCCAAGAAGCATCACCCGGACAACAACAGCAACGATCCGAAGGCGGCTGCCCGCTTTGCGGAGATCAACACGGCCAACGAGATCGTCGGCGACGAGGACAAGCGCAAGCAGTTCGACCGTGGCGAGATCGATGCCGAGGGCAAGCCGCGCTTCCAGGGATTCCCGGGCGGCGGCGCCACTGGCGGCCGCGCCGGTCCCGGCGGGTTCGAATACAGCTTCCGTGGCGGTCCCGGCGGCGGCATGGGCGGCGGCAGCTTCGAGGACATTCTCAACAGCATGTTCGGCAATGCCACGCGGGGCGGTGCCGCGCGCGGGGGGCGAGCCAGTCCGTTTGAGTTTGACGGCGGTGGGGTCGGCGTCGACCTCGATCTTTCCGTCGCCATGACGGTGTCGCTGGAGGAATCGGTCAGGGGCGGCGACAAGCGCGTCCGCCTGCCGAACGGCCGTGAGCTCAACGTCAAGATTCCCCCCGGCGTCAGCGCAGGCCAGCAGATCCGGCTCAAGGGTCAGGGCGACACCGCGCAGGGCCACCCGCCCGGCGATCTCCTGATCACGATCTCGATCGCGCCGCATCCGTTCTTCAAGATCGACGGCAATGATCTCAGGATCGATCTGCCTGTGACGCTTTATGAGGCGGTGCTGGGCGGCAAGGTCCGCGTGCCGACGCTCGGCAGCGCGGTCGAACTGTCGATCCCGAAAAATACCTCCAGCGGCCGCATTTTCCGCCTCAAGGGCAAGGGGCTGTCGAAGGCCGGCGCCACCGGTGATCTCTACGTCACGACCCGCATCATGCTTCCCGACGGGAACGATGCCGGGCTCGAGGCATTGATGCAAACGTGGCGGGATCAACACCCCTATAATCCGCGCAGCGATCTCGGCTGACCGCCGAAACCACTTGCGAGGCGTCTCGTATCTATCCCCGGGTGCTTCCGGAATAGACACGAGGCATCGCAAGCGGCTTAGAGAGCAACCCACCGATGCCCTGATTCTGCGGCGAGCAGGCGATCCGGGCGACGGAAGAAGGAGTGCGGCCTCGAGAGGGGGACCAGCGCGGTACACAAAACCCCAATCGAGGCCGCGTGCGCCGATCGGCGGATCGGGCGCGCATCATCTTCGCGTGAGCATCCGGTGCGATAATGAGACGCGCAGATGACGCGAATCGAAGTTTTCAATGTCGGAATTGGGACGTTGAGTGAGGCCGGATTCACTTACTCGACGCGACAGATTTTCGCGGGCGGCTTGTCCCGTAGAATTACGGCCGCTCAGCCGCCGCTCTTCTCCATTTGATCGTAGACGGCCTGCGCGACCTGGGTCAGGCGGGCGCGGTCGGTGCTGCCACTGACGACATAGGCGACGCCGCGATCGGCCCAGAACAGCGCGCCGTCGCTGCCCTGGACGGCGTAGCGCATCTGGGTCGTCTCGGTTTTCGCCTTGGCGGTATAGACGGTGAAGCGCTCGCCGGACGTGCTCTCATACATCAGGAACGACGCCGGTCCGCTCGGTCCCGGCAGCAGCCGGCCGCCGACCAGCTTCAGCCCCGTCAGCTCCGGGGCGCGAACGGCCCAGCCGCAGCGCTTGGTCAGCCATTGCTGCAAGTGGTCGCGCTCGCTGCCCGGCACCTCGACCGGATGACGGACCTCGACCACATAGAGCCGATGCGCGTCGAGCGCATCCAGCGTGAAGCTCTGGAAGGTCGAGGGCGTCGCCGAGGCGCCGCGCGCGATCCAGCCCACGCCGCCGCCGGCGATGAAGGCCACAAGCGTCGCGGCCACCGCGCCATAGACCCAGCGGCGCGGCTGCCGCACCAGGCGCTCGAGCTCGAGCCGCTTCGGCACCGCCTCGTCCAGCACGCTGTCGTAGCGCGCATGCAGCGTCTCGGCCATCGCCCGCCAGGACTGCACCCGCGCCGCGTCGTCGGGATGCGTGGCAAGCCAGGCCTCGACATCGCCACGGCGCTCGGCCGGCAGCTCGCTGTCGACATAGGCGTGCAGCTCGTCTTCGGTGACGGGAATGTTCGGGTCGGTCATATCAGTCGTCTCTGCCAAATCTTGTTCGAAAATCCTTGGCGCGTCGCGCCGGTCATCGCGCAGTCCATCACTTCACCCGCCGCAGCGCCGGGCGCTGGCCCTCGATCGACGCCCGCACATGGGCGCGCGCGCGGGCGAGGCGGGACATCACGGTGCCGATCGGCACGCCCTGGATGTCGGCGACCTCGCGATAGCTCATGCCCTCGAGCATCACGAGCAGCAGCACGGAGCGTTGCTCCTCGACCAGCGTCGACAGCGCGCGCTCGATGTCGCGTCCCTCGGCCTCGGTGCCGCTGGCGTCGGCATTGTTGTCGAGCAGCGGCATCAGGGGCGGCCGCCGCGCCAGCGAACGCCTGCGGTTCTTGTTCAGATTGGTCAGGATCGTATAGAGCCAGCTCCTGACGTCGCCACCGAGAAACAGCCGCTCCGAGCGCAGCGCCCGCACCAGGGTGTCCTGCACCAGGTCGTCGGCGATATCCGTGTCACGCACCAGCGCGCGGGCATAGCGGCGGAGCGCCGGAATCATGGCTTCGACACTTTGACGAAACGCGGTCATGCATCCCAGTCTTCGATGGTCTCGGCGGCGACAACCGCCTTGTCCAACATAACACCCTTGCGGCGCGGCTATTCCGGCTGCGTCGATCCGCGCGCATGGCGCCTCGGCGCGGACCGATTTGGGCTTGTGGCCGGGCAAACGGCTGGTGTACCTCCGAGCCGAAAAATTCGAAGCCTTGCTGCAAGGTCCCGACATCTTGCTCGCCAAGGAACAGGGTTACGGGAATGCCGGTGCCAACGATCTACTACATCCGCCACGGCGAGACGGCGTGGAATGCCGAAGGCCGGCTTCAGGGTGCGCAGGACACCGCCCTCAACGAGCGCGGCCGCGCCCAGGCGGCGCATGCCGGGCGGGTCCTCGCCGATCTGTTGGCCCGCGACGGCCGTGACAAGGCGACGCTGCCGTTCGTCGCCAGCCCGTTGGTCCGGGCGCGTGCCACCATGGAGCTGGCGCGCGCCGCGCTCGGCCTTGCGCCGGGTGACTACGCGCTCGACGCGCGGCTGCGCGAGATCGGCTACGGCACATGGGAGGGGTCGACCTTGGCGCAGGCGCAGGCGGCGGACCCGATCGTGTATGCCCGCCGCCTGGCCGAGAAGTGGCAGGTCGCGCCGGAGGGCGGCGAGAGCTATGTCGACGTGCAGGCACGGATGACCGAATGGTATGGTTCGGTGACCTCGGACACGGTCGCCGTCGCCCATGGCGGCACCGCGCGGGCGCTGATGGTGGCGCTCGGCTTCGAGACGCCGGCCTCGGCTGCGGAGCTCTATATCGAGCAGGGCGCTGTCTACGTGTTCAGCGAAGGCAGCCTGCGGAAATATAGTTAAGGGCGTCCGGCCATCCGCGTCCTTGGAGGCGTCCTTGCGGGCACGAAACCCGTTTGACGCTGCCGACCCTGCGCGTTACGACACGCCATGTCCTTCAATACTTTCGGCCATATGTTCCGCGTCACGACCTTCGGCGAGAGCCATGGGGTCGCGATCGGCTGCGTCGTCGACGGCTGCCCGCCGATGATCCCTCTGACGGTGGAGGAAATCCAGCACGACCTCGACCGCCGCCGCCCCGGCCAGTCGCGCTTCACCACCCAGCGCCAGGAGCCCGATGCGGTGAAGATCCTGTCCGGCGTGATGGCGCATCCGGAGAGCGGGGTGCAGGTCACGACCGGCACGCCGATCGCGCTGCTGATCGAAAACACCGACCAGCGCTCGAAGGATTATTCCGAGATCAAGGACAAGTTCCGCCCGGGCCATGCCGACTTCACTTACGAGGCGAAATACGGCCTGCGCGACTATCGCGGCGGCGGGCGTTCGTCCGCGCGCGAGACCGCGACGCGCGTCGCGGCCGGTGCGATCGCGCGCAAGGTGCTGCCCGAGGTGAAGGTGCGCGGCGCGCTGGTGCAGATGGGCCCGCACAAGATCGACCGCGAGAAGTGGGACTGGGACGAGATCGCCAACAATCCGTTCTTCTGTCCCGACAAGGACAAGGCGGCGTTCTTCGAGAGCTATCTCGACGGCATCAGGAAGAGCGGCTCCTCGATCGGCGCCGTCATCGAGGTGGTCGCCGAAGGCGTGCCGGCCGGTCTCGGCGCGCCGATCTATGCCAAGCTCGACAGCGATCTGGCGTCGGCGATGATGAGCATCAACGCTGTGAAGGGCGTCGAGATCGGCGCCGGCTTCGGCGCCGCCGAACTGACGGGTGAAGAGAACGCCGACGAGATGCGGACGGGCAACAACGGAACGCGTTTCCTGTCCAACCATGCCGGCGGCGTCCTCGGCGGCATCTCGACCGGCCAGCCGGTGGTGGTGCGCTTTGCGGTCAAGCCGACCTCCTCGATCCTGACCACGCGCCGCACTGTCGACCGTAAGGGCGCCGATACCGATATCCTGACCAAGGGCCGCCACGACCCCTGCGTCGGTATTCGCGCGGTGCCGGTGGGCGAGGCGATGATGGCCTGCGTGCTGGCGGATCATTTTCTGCGCGACCGCGGGCAGACCGGGCGCTGATCCCCTATATAGTGGTGGTCGCCGGACCGCCCTGGGGGACTGCCATGAACGCTTCGGAGCTACGGGACATCATCACATGGATGATCGGCGGCGCACGCTCCGCGCCGACCCCGCCGCAGATGATGGCCGAATGCTGCGAACGACTGGTGCGGGCCGGCCTGCCATTATGGCGCATCGGCGTTTTCGTGCGCACGTTGCATCCCGAGATCTACGGCCGCCACTTTATCTGGAAGCCGGGCGCCGAGGTCGAGACCGGCGCCGTCGATCACAATATCCTCGACACCCCGGAATTTGCCGTCAGCCCGCTGGCGATCGTCCTCAAGCAGGGCGTCGAAGTGCGCGCGCGGCTCGACGATCCCACCAGCACGCGCTTCCCGATCGTGGCGGATTTGCAGGCCGAAGGCGTTACCGACTATGTCGCGGTGCCGCTGATCAACACCGACGGTCCGCCGAACGCCTCGAGCTGGACCACTAGGCAGCCGGGCGGTTTCACCGACGAGCAACTCGACGCGATCCGCTCGATCGCCGTGCCGCTGGCGCGCTACATCGAGATCGTCACGCTGCGCCGCACCGCCTCGCTGCTGCTCGACACCTATGTCGGCAATCGCGCCGGCGAACGCATCATGGGCGGCCAGATCCGGCGCGGCCATGCCGACACGATGGATGCCGCGATCTGGCTGTCCGACCTGCGCGGCTTCACTGCGCTGTCGGACCGCCTGCCGGCGGAGACGGTCGTGGAAATCCTCAATCTCTACTTCGATTGCCAGGTCACCGCGATCCGCGAGCATGGCGGCGAGGTGCTCAAATTCATGGGCGACGGCCTGCTCGCGGTGTTTCCGGTCGACGAATATCTCGGCGACGAGGCGCAGGTCTGCTCGCGGGTGCTTGGGGCCGCGCGCGCATCGCGTGACGGCGTCGCGGCGCTGCAATTCGCCAATGGCGATGCCGTCGAGCGCTTCCGCTTCGGCGTCGCGCTCCATCTCGGCCGTGTGCTTTACGGCAATATCGGCGGCGGCAACCGGCTCGACTTCACCTGCATCGGTCCCGCGGTCAATCTCGCGGCGCGTCTGGAGAAGATCGCCGGCCGTCTTGGCCGTACCGTCGTTGCCTCCGAGCGCTTCGCCGCTATCCATGATGGCGGCTGGAGCGATCTCGGCGAATTTCCGATCGCGGGGTTCGCCAAGGCCGAGCGGGTCTACGGCCTGTTCGACGAGGCGCCCGTCGCCGCTGCCGGTTAGCTGTGGTGCGACGTGACTGAAACGGACACGCAGCATCGCCGCGGGATCGTGCTGATCGTCGCGGCCGCGGCGGCCTGGAGCACCGCGCCGTTCTTCACCCGGCTGCTGCACTTCGATTCCTGGACCATCTTGTTCTGGCGTGGGCTGTTCGGCGGCGGCGCGATCGCGCTGTTCCTGGTCGCCATGCAGGGCCGGCGCGGCGTGCGCGATCTCGTCGCGATGCCCTTGAGCGGATGGCTGGTGGCGGCCCTCTCGACCCTGGGCATGGTGACGTTCATTCCGGCGCTGCAGCTGACCAGTGTCGCCAACGTCGCAATCCTGATCGCGATGCAGCCGTTCGCGGCGGCGGCGATCGCATGGCTGTGGCTGCACGAGCGGGCGCGTCCCGGCACATTGCTGGCAAGCCTGGTCGCGCTCGCCGGTGTGGCCATCACCGTCAGCGGCGCCGGGGGCATCACGGACTACAGGGGTATCGGCCTGGCCTGCGTGATGGTGCTGGCGATTTCGTTGATGACGGTGGTGATCCGGCGGCACAAGGGCACACCGAT
This sequence comes from Bordetella parapertussis, assembly GCA_943372075.1. Taxonomy (GTDB): domain Bacteria; phylum Pseudomonadota; class Alphaproteobacteria; order Rhizobiales; family Xanthobacteraceae; genus Bradyrhizobium. The sequence continues at coordinate 10,559 of CALRXG020000107.1, forward strand.
GATCGCAGCTGCAGCGCTCTCGAACTTTCTCGGCAGCGCCGTCAGCTTCCCGCTCGGGCAGGGCATCGGCGCGGTCGGGGGCGCCGATCTCGGTGTGCTCGCGATGTTCGGGGCATGTCAGGTCGGCCTCGGTCTCACCCTGTTCACGGTCGGCTCCCGATTGCTGCCATCAGGGCAGGCATCGCTGATCGCCACGCTCGAGACCCCGCTGATGCCGTTCTGGGTGTGGCTCGCCTTTGCCGAGGCGCCGTCGCTCCGCGCCCTCATCGGCGGCGCGTTGGTGATGGGGGCGGTCGTTGCCGACATCGTGGTCAGCCAGCGGATGCAGCTCACGCAGCCAGCGGAGCGGTGACGGCCGCTATTCTTCCGGCTCTGTCGTGAACAGCAGCGGGTAGCCCTTGGCGCGGCCGGCATCGGTGGCGCGCGTTGCCTTGGTCTCGGCGATGTCCCTGGTGAACACAGCGACCACGCAGACGCCGCGTTGATGCGCGGTCAGCATCACCTTGTAGGCCTGGTCGTCGGTCATGCGGAATTCACCCTTCAGCACGGTGACGACGAATTCGCGCGGCGTGTAGTCGTCGTTGACCAGGATCACCTTGTGCAGGCGCGGCCGCTCGACCTTGGTCTTCGTCCTGGCTTTCGGCTTGACGACGGTATCGGGCATCGCCCGGCACTCCTTCGCGATTGCTCCGTAAGAATACCGTCTTCAGGCACATCTTGGAACCGTTCGATTTGCACGGCGTCATTGCGGCAAGGGCACGGCGCGTGTTGCGTCATGCGTGACATCTAACCTGAATGTGAAGGCGAGATGATATCTGCGCTTTTCGCCACCAGATTTGCGTGCCACCATGACGCGACACGACGGGAGGGCCGCAATGCGCTGGTATGTCTCGATCGGAGCGGTGCTTGTCGCGGGCATGTTGGCCAGCGGCGATGTGGCCGGTGTTGCTGCGCCTGGCCCGGGAACACAGACCGGCCGGGTGGCCGAAAAGGAATCCACGCCGAGCGTCGATATCGAGCTGATCATCGCGGTCGACGTGTCCTATTCGATGGACATGGACGAGCTCGCGATCCAGCGTGAGGGCTATGCGCAAGCGATCGTCTCCAAGGAATTCCTGCAGGCGCTGAAGGCCGGCCCGAACGGCAAGATCTCGATCACCTATTTCGAATGGGCCGCCTCCAACGACCAGAAGGTCATCATTCCCTGGCGGGTGATCGACGGCCCTGAATCCGCCGATGCGGTTTCCGCCGAGATCATGAAGACCCCGGTGCGCCGCGCCTCGCGCACTTCGATCTCGGGCGCGATCTATTTCGCGATCCCGATGTTCGACGAGAACCCGCATCGCGGCCTGCGCCGCGTGATCGATATTTCCGGCGACGGTCCCAACAACAACGGCACGCCGATCACGCCGGCGCGCGATGCCGCGCTCGAGAAAGGCATCGTCATCAACGGCCTGCCGATCATGGTGAAGGAACCGTCCTATTCGACGATGGATATTGAGAATCTCGATTACTACTACGAAGATTGCGTGATCGGCGGCCCCGGTTCCTTCGTGGTCACCATCAAGGATCGCGAGAAATTCAAGGAGGCGATCCGTACCAAGCTGCTGCTCGAAGTCGCCGGCCGGACCCCCGATCGCCCGATCGTGCGCACCGCCGAGAAGGAGCCGCGGGTCAGTTGCATGATCGGCGAGAAAATCTGGCAGGACCGCTGGGGACGGTAGCGATCATGTGGGATGGGTGGAGCGCAGCGAAACCCATCATTGCTCCGCGCGGTCGCAGCTCGCTGCGCTCCACCTGTCCTACGGCTTTTTGCTAACCGATCCCTCGGACGCCGCTCTCGAGTTCGCGCAGCGTGCGCAACGCAGCCGCGTACTCCGCAGCACCGATCTGGCGCCAGAGCTCGGCAACGCGTCCGGCGAGGCCGCGAACCGTCAACGGAAAATCCGCAGCCTGCACCAGCGCGCCCTTCTCGTTGATCAGATACTGCCCGTTCAGCGCAAACAGCACCTGCGCGACGCAGGCCAGGGCGCGATAGGCGCAACCGGCGATATGCGTGCCGTCGCCGCGCGGCACGGCAAGCTCGGCATTGTCGATCGCGAACCGGATTTCCCATTGAAAGCGCCGCAGCAGCGCGTCGCGCAGCGCCGGCGGGTAGGGTGCCGTGTTTACCTGCATCGCCGCGACGACGCCTTGGGGATCGTGCAGGACACGGCACAGCGCGACCTCGCCCATCCAGATCGCCGAGCAGAAGCCGTGCGGATGGCCCGGCTGGTAGTGCATGCCGATCTCGCCGTTCCGGCAGGCATCGATGACCGCCGTGACCTGTTCGACGCTGCGGTAGAGCAGGTCGACCTTGTGGCCGCCGATCGCAAGCCACGCGCCGCCGACGATCCATGGTCCCCATTCGCCGACCGGCGTCACGTGGACGGCATCGGGATCGTCGACCACACCTTGCACGGCCATGCGCAGCCGCTCGGTGTCGACAGGAGCAGCCTCCGCAAAATAGAGGCCGAGATCGTAGTCGGAGGTTTGATGCGCCGTGCCGCGCGCCCGCGAGCCGCCGAGGACGACGGCAGCGACGCCTGGAACGGCTGCGAGGACGGGAATGATGCGCGCGAGCAGCGGGTCGTGGGACATGCGAGGCGGATTATAGCGTGGACAACACGCGCCGCGATAGCGGCAGCGATGACTCAGCGCGCGAACCGCGCCACCAGCTCGACATGCGGGGTATGTCGGAACTGGTCGACCGGGGTGACATCGGCGATCTTGTACCCGCCGTCGATCAGGATTTTCGCGTCGCGCGCGAAGGTCGCGGCATTGCAGGATACCGCAACGATCACGGGCACCTTGCTCGCAGCCAACTGCGTGACCTGCGTCTGCGCGCCCTGCCGCGGCGGGTCGAACACGACGGTGTCATAGTCGCGCAATTCCTGCGGCATCAGCGGCCGGCGGAACAGGTCGCGCGCCTCGGCCCTCAGCGGCTTCAAACCCGGCGTCGTTTGCGCCGCCTTCTGTAATGCCGTGATCGCGCCGGCGTCGCTGTCGAACGCCGTGACGCGGGCCTTTTCCGCGAGGCGCAGCGCGAACGGGCCGACGCCGCAGAACAGATCGGCGATATGCTTGGCGCGGCCGCAATGCGCGCGGACCAGCGCCGCAAGCGTCTCCTCGCCCTTGACGGTCGCTTGCAGGAACGAGCCCGGCGGCAGCACGACCTTGGCCTTTCCGATCGCGATATCTGGAGAGCCGCGTTGCAGCACCAATTCGCCGTGCCGGGTCAGCCGCGCCAGCCGGTGCTTCTCCGCGACGCGCGACAAAGTGCTGATCAGGCTGGTCGGCAGCGCGCCCGAGCCGCGCACGTCGATGTCGAGGCCGTTCAGGGTCGCGGTCACCTGGATGTCGAGCGGCTTGCCGATCGCAATCAGCGGCTCGGCGGTGGCCCATGCCGCCTCGAGCGCGCCGTCGAGCGCGGGATCGAGGATCGGACAGCGGTCGACCGGGATGATGTCGTGCGATCCTGCCGCGGCGAAGCCGACCTTGAGGACCTCATGGGTGGCCATGCGCCCATGCAGCGTGATGCGGCGGCGGCCTGCGCCGTGGGCGTCGAGCAATGGCGCGACGTCGGCCGCGATCTTCGCCTGCGCCAGCGTCTCGACCACGATGTTGCGCTTCCAGGCCTGGTAGGGCGCTTCGCTCCAGTGCTGGATCGCGCAGCCGCCGCAGACGCCGAAATGTGGACAGAACGGTGCGATCCGCTCGGCGCTTTGATGTGTGACGCGCAGCAGCCGCCGCCGGTCGGGATGGTTGCCGGGGACGTCGTCGACCTCGACGGTCTCGCCGCCGAGCGTGTAGGGCACGAAGATCGACTGCGTGCCGTCGAGCGCGACGCCGTCGCCGCGGTGGCCGACATGGTCGATGGTGAGAACTTCAGCCACGGCGTGCGCCGAGGAAGAATTCGATATTGCCGTCGCCCCCCGATATTGAGGACGGAAACACCTGGATGTCGGTGCAGCCGAGCGAGGCGGCAAAGGCTGCGATGTCGTCGCAGATCTCCTGGTGCAACATCGCGTTGCGGATGACGCCGCGCTTGGAGTGTTTGCGCGCCGCCTCGAACTGCGGCTTGATCAGCGCCAGCAGATGCATCGGGGCCGCGGCCAGCGACAGCGCCACTGGAAGCACCAGCTTCAGCGAGATGAAGCTGACATCAATCACGACGACGTCGGGCCGCGCCGGCAGGCGCTTGCCCTCGAAATTCCTGATGTCGGTCTCCTCCATGGAGACGATCTTCGGATGGCCCTGCAGCGAGGGGTGCAACTGGCCGTGGCCGACGTCGATCGCGAACACGAGGCTCGCGCCATTGGCAAGCAGCACTTCGGTGAAGCCGCCGGTCGACGCGCCGACGTCGAGACAGACATGGCCCTCGACGTCGATCGGATAGTGCTCGAGCGCGCCCGCGAGTTTGACGCCGCCGCGCGAGACATAGGGATGCGCCGGCTCGGCGGTGAGCGCAGCGCCGGGGGCCACGATCTCGGATGCCTTTGCGATTGGCTTGCCGTCGGCCGTCACGAGGCCGGCGTCGATAGCCGCCCGTGCCCGCGCCCGGCTTTCGAACAGGCCGCGCTCGACCAGCAGCACGTCGATCCGCTTGCCAGCCGACGCGTCATTGTCGTTGTCGCCCACCTTGCTCATTTGGCGGCCTGCCGGCGCTGCGCCGCGGCGAGCCGCACGCAGGCTTCGAAAGAGGTGAGGTCGTGCCAGAGGTCGGCGGACGGCTCCTTTGGCGTCACCAGCGGACTGCCGTGCAGATCGAGCGCGTGCATCATCATCAGATTGTCCGGCAACCCAAACTCTTCCACCGTCAGCCCCTCCGCGTCGATCAGGCGTCCGTCCGGCGCCGGCGCCACCTGCTGCAGCCGTGCCACGCGATTGGCGTAGGAGGTGGGATCGTTCGAATAGGCGAGGCACAGCTTGCCGCGTCCCGCCATGTAGCCGAGTTCGTAGACGGTGCCTGCGTCGGCACTGGGGCCGCGAAACGGCGTCAAATTGGCGATGACGGCGTCGGCCGACTCCATCATGGCCTCATTGCTTTTGAAAATGGTGAGCGAGGCGCCGGCGGTCGTGGGATTGATGCTGTTGTCGAGCGGATACAGCCCGGTCAGCCCGTGATAGGCGCAAACCTCCGACTTGCGGCGGCCGATCTCCACGGCATCCGGCAGGAATACGTCAGGACCTGCCAGATAGACTCTCATGGACTTGCCCAGGACAAGATCGACTTGAAACCTCTCCCTTTGGGAGAGGTCGCGCCGGAGGCGCGGGTGAGGGTTATGCTCTTTCGTGGGACCTCACCCCC
>CALRXG020000108.1:0-15773 GCA_943372075.1 Bordetella parapertussis
CCTGACCGCCGGCGGACCACTCGATCACACCCACATCTTCGCGACCTGGGCGTTCCGCGTCGGCATCGAGGGCAGCGACATCCCGCTCGGCGCCAGCGTCTCGCTATTCATGGTGCCGATCCTCGCGGTCGCGGCGGTCTTCATCCTGCGCGACATCACCAAACGCGGGAACGAATCCTGATGAGCACGATGACGATCGACAAGTCCGGGCCGACCCGCAAGGTCAAATACGGCAGCATGAGCCGCGACCGGACCTGGGCGCTGCGCTGGTCCTATTTCTTCCTGGTGCTGTTCGCGATCTTCTCGCTGACGCCGCCACTCTACATGCTGATCACGTCGCTGAAGGGCAGCGCCGAGATTTCGGCGGCGACCAATCCTTGGTGGGTGTACCACCCGACACTCAGCAACTATATCGAGCTCCTGACCTCGAACCAGTTCCTGCGCTTCTTCTGGAATTCGGCGTGGGTCTCGATCATCGTGGTCACCATCACGATGCTGATCAGCGTGCCGGCGGCATTCGCGCTGGCGCGGATGAAGTTCTGGGGCTCGGCGACGCTCGCGACCGGCGTATTCCTCACCTACCTCATCCCGGACAGCCTGCTGTTCCTGCCGCTGTTCAAGATGTTCGCGGTGTTCGGCGACTGGACCGGCATCCAGCTCGTCAATCGGTGGTATGTGCTGGTGTTCATCTATCCGACCCTGACGGTGCCGTTCTGTACCTGGATCATGATCGGCTATTTCGCCTCGATCCCGAAGGAGCTCGACGAGGCCGCGATCATCGACGGCGCGAGCTGGTTCCAGACGCTGACCCGGATCTTCATCCCGGTCGCGCTGCCCGGCCTGATCGCGGCGACGATCTTTGCATTCACGGTCTCCTGGGCCCAGTTCCTGTATCCGCTGGTGTTCACCACCTCGACCGACCAGCTGGTGCTGCCGGTCGGCATCATCACGACCCTGATCAAGGGTGACGTGTTCAACTGGGGACAGATCATGACCGGCGCCCTGCTCGGCGCCGCGCCGCCGCTGATCATCTACGCCTTCCTGATGGACTACTACATTGCCGGCCTCACCGCCGGCGCGACAAAGGGTTGAACGTATGGCCGACGTCAGTTTGCGCAAGGTGGTGAAGCGTTACGACGAGGTCGAGGCGGTGCGCGGCATCGATCTCGACATCGCCGACCATGAGTTCGTGGTGCTGGTCGGGCCTAGCGGCTGCGGCAAGTCGACGACGTTGCGGATGATCGCGGGCCTCGAGGACATTTCGGACGGCGACATCATGATCGGCGGCGACGTCGTCAACGACGTGCCACCGAAGGACCGGGACATCGCGATGGTGTTCCAGAACTACGCGCTTTATCCGCACATGACGGTGGCCGAGAACATGTCGTTCGGGCTGCGGCTGAAGAACTATCCCAAGGCCGAGATCAAGAGCCGGGTCACCGAAGCCGCCCGGATGCTCGACATCACCGACCTGATCGACCGCAAGCCGAAGCAGCTCTCCGGCGGCCAGCGCCAGCGCGTCGCGATGGGCCGTGCCATCGTGCGCAACCCCAAGGTATTCCTGTTCGACGAGCCGCTGTCTAACCTCGACGCCAAGCTGCGCGTCCAGATGCGGATCGAGATCAAGAAGGTGCATCAGAAGGTCCGCACCACCACCGTCTATGTCACCCACGACCAGGTCGAGGCGATGACCTTGGCGGACCGCGTGGTGGTGATGAACCACGGCAAGATCGAGCAGATCGGCACGCCGAACGAGCTCTATCACAAGCCGGCGACCCGGTTCGTCGCGAGCTTCATCGGCTCGCCGGCGATGAATTTCCTGCCGTGCCGGCTCGAGGACGTCGGCGGCAAGCTCCATGTGCGGCTCACCGACCGCCTCGCCTTCCCGCTGCCGCCGGCGCGCGCCGCGCGCTACCAGAGCCTCTCGCGCACCGACAAGTTGCTGCTCGGCATCCGGCCCGAACACGTCATGGAGGCGCGGCCGCATGCCGAGCCCGGCGTCGAGCCGTTCGACGCGGTGCTCGACGTCACCGAGCCGATGGGGATGGAGACTCTGGTCTATTTCACGCTGGAGGGCAGTCAGCTCTGCGGCCGGGTCAATCCCAATGCCGGGGCGCAGGATGGCAGCCCGCTCCGATTGGCTGTGGACCTCAACAATATGCATTTGCTAAACGAGGTGACCGGCGCCGTCCTTTGACGGCGCACAAGAAACCTCAAGGGCGGGAAATGGCCACCAACAAGAAGAAGATTTTCATCACCCAGACGCTGTCGCCGGGCGCACGGGTGCTCCTCAACCAGCGGGACGACGTAGAACTCATCGAATTTCCCAATCTGATCTCCGCCAAGGACTTCCAGGCGATGCTGGAGCAGCACGCGCCGGTCCATGGCGTCGCGCTCGGGGCGACCCGCTTTGGCGAGGCCGAGCTCGAGGCCTCCAAAGGCATGATGGTGGTGACCCGGATCGGCGTCGGTTACGACGCCGTCGACGTGCCGGCGCTGTCCCGCCGCAAGGTGCCGCTGATGGTGGCAGGCACCGCGAACTCGCCCTCGGTCGCCGAGCAGGCGTTGTTCATGATGCTGACGCTCGCCAAGCGCGCGCAGGAGATGCACACGATGGTCAAGGACGGCACCTGGGCGAGCCGGCTCGGCGTGCTGCCGTTCGACCTTTACGGCAAGACCGTCCTGATCGTCGGCTTCGGCCGGATCGGCACCCGTACCGCCAAGCGCTGTCTGGCGATGGAAATGAACGTGCTGGTCTATGATCCCTACAAGCCGGCCAGCGAGATCACCGCGGCCGGCTGCGAGGCGGTGCCGAGCCTCGAGGCGGCGCTGCCGCGGGCGGATTTCGTCACGATCCATTGCCCGAAGAATCCGGAGACGGTCGGGCTATTCAACGCAGCACGGATCGGACTGATGAAGCCGACCGCCTATCTCATCAACACCGCCCGCGGCGGCATCGTCGATGAGAAGGCGCTGCACGATGCACTGGCATCGGGCAAACTCGCCGGCGCCGGCCTCGATGTGTTCGAGGTCGAGCCGCCGCCGGTCGGCCAGCCGCTTCATGCGCTGCCGAACGTGATCATGGCACCGCATGTGGCCGGCGTGACCGTCGAGGCGGTCGATCGCATGAGCGAACAGACCGCGCGGAACATTCTGAGCGTGCTGGACGGAAATCCGCTGCGCCAGAACGTGATCAACCAGGACGTCCTCGGCTAGAGCATGATCCGGAAAAGCGCGAAGCGGTTTTCCGAAGAGATCATGCGCAAACAAGAAACAAGAGCGCGATGACGGTTCAACCTGATCGCATCGCGCTCTAGCTTCCAGCCTTCCTCGTTCGCGCCGCGGCCGATCGGCAGGATCGGCCCGGCGATGCGGAGTACCCAAATGGCCTTCAAGGAATTCGGCAACTACGATGCGGTCGGTCTCGCCGAGCTCGTCCGCAACAAGGATGTGACGGCAAAGGAGCTGCTCGACGAGGCGATCGCGCGCACCGCCGCCGTCGACCCGAAGATCAATGCGGTCGTCGTCAAGCACTACGACTACGCCGAGCGCCAGATCGCCAAGGGGTTGCCTGACGGCCCGTTCACCGGCGTTCCGTTCCTGCTGAAGGACCTCGATCTGCTCGAGGGCACCCGCACCACCTCGGGCGCCAGCCTGCTGAAGGACTTCGTCGCCGACCACAACGGCACGCTGGCCCAGCGCTTCATCGATGCCGGTCTCACCATCTTCGGCAAGAGCTCGAGCCCGGAATTCGGCTTGATGCCGACCACGGAATCCCGCCTGTTCGGCCCGACCCGCAATCCCTGGAATCTCGACCATTCTTCGGGCGGCTCGTCAGGCGGCGCCGGTGCTGCGGTCGCGGCCCGTATCCTTCCGGTCGCGCATGCCAGCGACGGCGGCGGCTCGATCCGTATTCCCGCATCCGCCTCCGGCGTGTTCGGCATGAAGCCGACGCGGGCCCGCAATCCCTGCGGCCCCGATCGCGGCGAAGGCTGGGGCGGCTTCTCCGTCGGCCATGTGCTGAGCATCAGCGTCCGCGACAGTGCGGTCATGATGGACGCGATCCATGGTCCGGAGCCGTCGAGCATCTATGTCGCGCCGCCGCCAGAGCGGCCGTTCTCCCAGGAGGTCGGCCGCGATCCCGGCCAGCTGCGCATCAGCTTCACCGACAAGTCGCCGTATGGCGACGCCATCGATCCCGAGATCGCGCAGGCGGTCCGCGACATCGCCAAACTGCTCGCGGGCCTCGGCCATCATGTCGAGGAGCGCGCGCCGCCGCTCGCGGCGGATCCAGCCGCGGTCATGACCACGATCGTCGGCGGCAACACCGCGCTCACCATCCGCCTGCTCGAGCAGCGCGTCGGCCGCACCCTGACCTCGGACGATGTCGAGCGGCTGACGCTCGCCAGCGGCCAGAATTCAGCCAAGATGACCCCGGCCGACTACGTCGCTGCACAGCTCGCGGCATTCCAGATCTCGCGTGCGCTTGCGACCTTCTTCGAAGGTTGCGACGTCTTCCTCAGCCCGACGCTGTGCGCGCCGCCGCTCCGTCTCGGCGAGCTGAATACGATGTCCGAAGACCTGACTCACATCGCGCCGGTGCTGCGCCGCTACATGCCGGGGACCTCGATGTTCAACATGTCCGGCCAACCGGCTATGTCGGTGCCGCTGGCGTGGAACAAGGCTGGTCTGCCGCTCGGCATGATGTTCGCTGCCAAGCTCGGCGAGGAAGGACTGCTATTCCGTCTTGCCTCCCAGCTTGAGCAGGCGCGCCCCTGGAAGGACAAGCGGCCGCCGGTCTGCGCCTGACGATTTGGCCGCGCCGCCCCGAGCTAACCAAAGCGGCGACGCCGGGCTGACAAAGGGTAGTCGGATCAGGTAGATAGGAAGGGCGCCGGCACGATTCCGCCGGCGTCATGACTGGGAGACCGAACCGTGAGCGACCCGACCGACGATGCGCTTGCTACCATCGCGAGCATTCTCGATCAGACGAGGACACCTCCCGAAAAGGCCAAGCCAACCGACAAGACGGTGGACAAGGCAGCCGAGCCCGCCGGGGAGCCGCCGGTCTCCATCGCGATGCCGCCGCCCCTGCCAACGTCGGTCGAGATCGTTACGGTCGAGACAGTGTCCATTACGACCGTGTCCACGGAGGCGGTGCCCGCCGCGTCATCATCGGCGGTCGAGCCGTCGCTGATCGAACAGGTCGAACCAGCCGAACCGCCCGAGCCCAATGAACCCGAGCCTAATGAACCCGAGGCCAGCGAACCGCTATTTGTCGAACCAGCAGTGACCGAGCCGGAGCCGAGCGAGCCAGAGCCGGTCCAACCGCCCGCCCCGGTCGAGGCCAACGGCTATTCCAAGTCCGGCCCCGGCCCGATGGCAGCACTGCGCTTTCACTGGACGGTGCGCGAGGACACCGGCCAGTACTATGTCGACGAGACCGTCGGCCATGGATCCGCCCCGCTCGTCAACGGCCCGATGGACAGCGACGCCGCGATCAAATTCGTCGACGATCGCGAGGCCGAAGCACGGCAGCGCTTCGAGCATTTCAAGCACGAGATGATCAGCCGCAGCGCGTCGCTATTGCAGACGCGCAGAGATAACAACGACGCCTGAGCCGCGACCACACTCACAGGCGCCGCAAAAACACGGGATGGAGAACACTCGAATGCTTCGCGCGCTGGCCGGTCTCGCTCTCGCTTTGCTGCTGTCCGCCGCGCATGCGCAGCAGTCCCCGTCGCGGCTCGACGAAATCGTCAAGCGTGGCACGCTGCGCGTCGGCATGACCGGCGACTACCTGCCCTTCACCTCGCTCGACAAGGAGACCACGACCTTCCGCGGCTTCGATGTCGACATGGCGCAGTCGCTCGGCAAGGCGCTCGGCGTCAAGGTCGAATTCGTGCCGACCTCCTGGCCGCAGATGATGAAGGATTTCGAGGCCGACAATTTCGACATCGCGATGGGTGGCGTCTCCATCACCTTTGACCGGCAGAAGAAGGGGCTGTTCTCAACCCCGATCATGCGCGAGGGCAAGACGCCGATCGCGCGCTGCACCGACAAGGGCAAGTACGACACGCTCGCCGAGATCGACAGGCCCGGCACCCGCGTCATCGTCAATCCCGGCGGCACCAACGAGCGGTTTGCCCGCGCCAATGTGAAGACGGCTGACATCCGCGTCTTCGGCGACAACACCAAAATCTTCGACGAGATCGCCAAAGGCGACGCCGACCTGATGATGACGGATGCGTCCGAGACACGCTATCAGCAGAAGCTGCATCCCAGCGTGCTCTGCGCCGTGCATCCCGACAAGCCGTTCGACTTCGCGGAGAAAGCCTACTGGATGCAGCGCGACGTCGCTTTGAAGGAGTTCGTCGACCAATGGCTCCACATCGCGCGGGAGGATGGCAGCTACGCGAAGATCTACGCGGCGTGGTTTGAATAGCCTGCTGTGGCCAGACCTGGATCTAATGAACTGATCGGCTGGACTTCGTCGTCCGAGAGAAAAAAGCCCCGCTCAGGAGCGGGGCTTTCATTTGCTGACCAGCTGCGTCTCAACCGACCTTGCCGTTGTATTCCTCGTCGGTGACGTGCTCCATCCAGGTCGAAAACACGCCGTCAAGCGCCTCCTGCATGGCAATGTGGGTCATGCTGTTGTCCGGCGAGGCGCCGTGCCAGTGCTTCTCGTTCGGCGGAATCCAGACCACGTCACCAGGGCGGATTTCCCGGATCGGGCCGCCCTTGGCCTGCACGCGGCCGATGCCGGAGATCACGTACAACGTCTGCCCGAGTGGATGGGTGTGCCAGGCGGTACGCGCGCCGGGTTCGAACGATACGCGCGAGGCGTTCAGCCGGGCCGGCGCCGGCGCCATGTTGATCGGGTCCTGCAGCACGCTGCCCGTGAAATTTTCCTTCGGCGCGCGGCGGGTCGGCCGCGAGCCGGAAACGTGGATATCCATGGGGTTATCTCCCTTTCTTGACGTTATTTCTTGGTCGCGGCGTAGCGCGCCTTGGTCTCGGCGTTCATCGGGTACAGGCCGGGCAGCTGGGCGCCGTTGTTGACCTCGTTGACGATCCAGGCCTCCATCCGCTCCTGCTCCGGCCCTTCGGCCAGCACGTGATCGAGGAATGCCTGCGGGATCAGCACCGCGCCGTCCTGGTCCGCCACCACCACGTCGTTCGGAAACACGGCAACGCCGCCGCAGCCGATCGGTTCACCCCAGCCGACGAAGGTCAGGCCTGCGACCGACGGCGGCGCCGCGTAGCCGTCGCACCATACCGGCAGACCGGTGCCGAGCACGCCCTCGACGTCGCGCACCACGCCGTCGGTGATCAGCGCCGTCACTCCGCGCTTGACCATGCGCGCGCAGAGGATGTCGCCGAAGATTCCGGCGTCGCTGATGCCCATCGCATCAACCACCGCGATGCAGCCCGCCGGCATCGCCTCGATCGCGGTGCGGGTCGAGATCGGCGACGACCAGGATTCCGGCGTCGCCAGGTCCTCGCGGGCCGGCACGAAGCGCAGCGTGAAGGCAGGTCCGACCAGCCGCTTCTGCCCCGGCTTCAAGGGCTTGGTGCCGCGCATCCAGATGTTGCGCAGCCCCTTCTTGAGCAGGACCGTGGTGATGGTGGCGGTGGACACGTGCGACAGCGTCGCGATCGCCTCAGTGGACAGTGACATCTGGAAAGCTTGCTCCGATGGGAGGAAAAGACCGCCGCATGTTGCCGGGCGAAGGCGTTGCGTCAAGAGCTGCGAGAAAAACCTGCGATCAGCCCAATTTATCGATCGCATGCCGATTAATTTATTGAAGTTGCTGCATCATTTTGCACGAAGCGAATTCCGTTTCGATTCAAAACACGCTAGCTTGATGCTCGACCAAGTCCACTTTGACCCAATGGCCGAACCCTTAAGTCTCCCCCGCCTTTTGCCGAGTGGCGACAGCGCCATCACGGTGGAATTCAGCCGCACTATTGACGACGCCGCGAACCGGCGCGTGCTCGCGCTCGACCGCGTGATCTCGGCCGAGCCGATCGCCGGCATCACCGAGACCGTGCCGACCTATCGGTCGCTGCTGGTGCATTACGATCCCGTGCAGATCGGCTTCGATGCGCTTGGCGAACAGCTGCTTGCGCGCGCCGCCAAGGCACCGCCGACCGAGGGCGGAACGCGGCGCTGGCGAATTCCCGTCACCTATGGCGGCGAGCACGGCATCGACCTCGAGGATGTCGCGAAAGCGCTCCAGACCACGCCCGACGAGATCGTGGCGCGTCATGTCGCCAGCGACTATCGGGTCGCCATGATCGGCTTCACGCCCGGCTGGTCCTATCTCAGCGGCCTGGACAGCGCCCTGCACCTGCCCCGGCGCAAGGAGCCGCGGCTTGTCACCCCGGCGGGCACCATCTCGATCGGCGGCATCCAGACCGGCGTGCAATGCCTGGCCGGCCCGAGCGGCTGGCACCTGCTCGGCCGCACCCCCGTGAGGACCTACCAGTTGCATCGCGATCCGATCTTCCTGCTGGAGCCGGGCGACGCCATCACCTTCACGGCGGTCGACGCCAAGACCTTCGCGGAACAGGACCGCGCCGCCGAGGCTGGCGAGTTCGTCGCCGAACTGGTGACGCCATGAGCAGTCTGGTGGTCACCGCGATCGGCCCTGCGAGCTCGGTGCAGGACGGCGGACGCCCGGGCTCGCAGCGTTATGGCCTGACGCCGAGCGGCGCGATGGACCGGCTTTCGCTCGCCGCCGCGAATACGTTGGTCGGCAATGACCCGTTTGCTGCCGTGGTGGAAATCGGCCCGTTCGGCGCCAGCTTCACCGCGCGCGGCGGCGCGGTGCGCGTCGGGCTCGCCGGCGCCTCACGCAATGCCGATATCGGAGGCCGCGCTGTCGCGTTCGACAGTTCAGCGACCCTCGCCGAAGGCGAGACGCTCAATCTCGGCTTCGCGCGCGGCGGATCATTCAGCTACCTCGCGATCGAGCACGGCATCGCAGGCGAGCCGACGTTCGGCAGTCTCGCCGTCAACGCCCGCGCCGGGCTCGGCAGTCCCTACCCGCGCCCGCTGCAAAGTGGCGACGCGTTGAAGACGCAGGCCGCCAGCGGTGCGCCGGAGCGCCGCATCGAATTGCCGGCTGGCAGCGATGCACCGATCCGCATCGTGTTCGGCCCGCAGGACGACGAGTTCGCGGAGGAGCACAAGAAGCTGCTCGTCGACGGCGAGTGGAAGATCTCCGCCACCAGCGATCGCATGGGCTATCGTCTCGAGGGTCCGGCCATCAGGCACCTTGACGGCCACAACATCGTCTCCGACGGCACCGTGAACGGCAGCATCCAGGTGCCCGGCAACGGCCAGCCGATCGTGCTGATGGCGGATCGCGGCACCAGCGGAGGCTATCCCAAGATCGCAACCGTCATCACCGCCGATTTCGGCCGCTTCGCGCAGATCTCCGCCGGCCGGCCGTTTCGCTTCAAGGCCGTGACGATCGCGCAGGCGCAGGCCGAGGCGATCAAGTTCCACGAGCTGCTGCGCTCGCTGCCCGAGCGTCTCCGCGGCATCGAGGACTTTGGCCTCAACATCGAGGCGCTGCGGGATGCGAACGTCGCGGGTCAGGCCATCAGCGCCGTCGATGTGTCGACCTGGCAAGTTGCGCTACCCTGAAACAAATACCAACAACAAACGGATCGATCGTCATGACCTCAACCATCGACCTCAATTGCGATCTCGGCGAAAGCTTCGGGCCCTGGGAGATGGGCAATGATGCCGCGATGATCGAGCTTGCGACCTCGGTCAACGTCGCCTGCGGCTTTCATGCCGGCGACGCCGACATCATGCGGCGCACGGTCGAGTTGGCGAAGGCGCGCGGTGTCAGCGTCGGCGCGCATCCCGGCTATCGCGACCTGCACGGCTTTGGCCGCCGCCCGATGCCGGGACTGACATCTTCGGAGATCGAGAACCTGATCGCCTATCAGATCGGCGCCTTGCAGGCGATCGCCACCGCGGCCGGCCACAAGGTCACCCACGTGAAGGCGCATGGCGCGATCTCCAACGTCGCCTGCGAAGACGACATGACCGCGAAGGCGATCGCCAACGCGATCAAGGCGGTCGACGCCAGTCTCGTCTTCGTGGTGCTCGCCAATTCGAAACTGGTGCGCGCCGGTGAAGCCGCCAATCTCCGGATGGCGCATGAGGTGTTCGCCGACCGCGCCTATGAGGACGACGGCAATCTGGTGTCGCGCAAGAAGCCCGGCGCGGTGCTGCATGATCCGAGGGTGATCGCCGATCGCGTGGTGCGGATGGTTCAGGACGGCGCCGTCGTCTCGGTCACCGGCAAGGTGATCAAAATGCAGACCGATACCGTCTGCATCCATGGCGACACGTCGGGCGCCGTGGAGATCGCCCGCAATGTGCGTGAAGCGCTCAAGCAAGCCGGCATTACCGTCGCACCGTTCAAGACCGCGCACTGAGCCGTTGATCCGCAGCATTGACCAGGGCCGGCCGCCGCGCCGGCCCTTTTAGATTCCGTTAAGAGTCTTCTTAAACCCAAACTTGCGGTTTGATTGCTAGGTGCTGCTTCCGAGCCTTTGATTGTCCTCTCAGGAAATTGGGTACGAAAGCATGTTCCGCACCACGCTCTCCCTCGCAATTGCCGCGGTTGCCACCGCCGCCTTCACCAGCGCGGCCTCCGCCGGCTGCTACAGCTGCTATACGCCGCCGCCCCAGCCCTGCACGACCTGCTATCAGGTGCAGACCGTGCCGCCGCAATATCGCACCGTGCAGGAAACCGTGATGGTCGCGCCGGGCCGCGTCATCGCGCATCGCACGCCAGCGCAGTATCGCACCGTGATGGTGCCGAAGACCGTGATGGTCGCCCCCGAAGGCGTCGCCTATGAGCGCATCGCGCCGCAGTACGCCACCCAGGAGCGTACCCAGATGGTCTCGCCGGGCTATTCCTACTACGCGCCGGTCCAGCAGACCTGCAATACCTGCGGCGGTGGATATGGCTATGGCTACGGCTACGGGTATGGACGCGGCTACGGCTACTGAGTTCTCGGTATCCAGCCAACACAAAGCCGCCGCCTGAGGAGATCAGACGGCGGCTTTTGAATTTTTCTGACGGCTCAGAACGGGTGGACCGACAGCGTCCCGAATACGATGGCCGCGATCACCGCAAACGCGCTGTAGAGCGCCGCGGTGTGAATTCCGCTCCCGGACTTCCTTGCGATCTGCCGCGCGTAAAAGTGCAGGCGGGCTTCCGCCGATAGTTCGCGCATGGTCGATCTCCAACGCCCCATTGTCGTGGATATGGAATATCGTTCGGGCGCGGATTCAAGCGGGCGGCAAAAATAGCGACGCCGCCACCTCGAGGCACTCGGTTCCGAGAGGAATATTCCTCCTCGCGGGTTCGCCCGAGAATTCCATTCGCTGCAATTCGAGGCACCGGGAACCCGTGCCGGTCCGGCGACAATCGCAAATCCCGAAAACAACCCCATGCAAAGCAGCCGGGGGTGGCGGCCGCAGCGCCGCGTTCAGGGCTTCCAGCGCCCGATCTTGAATGCAGCCAGATGCCCCTGAACGTCGGCGGGATCGAACGGAGGACCGGCAAACGCGCCGATGGCATTGGCGGCGCCCGCCGGTTGTCCTGATGCGGCGTCGTACAGATCAGGCCTGAACACGGCCATCGCAGCCTTCAGCGCCTCGGGGCGGAACGGCGTCTGGCCCCAACGGACCATCTGGGCATAGAGCCAGGCCGCCTGCACCGGATCGGGCCGTGCCGCCGCCTCGCGCCCGACCAAGAGGTAGCGACCGCTCTCGCGCATGGTGCCGTCTGGCGAGATCTTGAGCCGGCCGTCGAGCGTGCGCTGGATGACGCTGGCGTCGACGCCGATCCTCTCCGATGAGCTGAGGATGCGCGCCACCTCCGGCCGGTTCTCTGGCTGCTCGATGAACTCGGCGGCGCGCCGATGCGCACGCACCAGCGCGGCCACCACGTCGGGATGTTTCTCCGACCAGGCCTGTCGCACCGCCAGCACCTTCTCCACCGCGCTGAGCAGGATGTCGGAGACGAAGTGCAGGATGTGGCCGATGCCGAGATCGACCGCGATCGAATTCCAGGGCGCGCCGACGCAGAACGCGTCGATATGGCCGTTGGCGAGGCTGTCGACCATATAGGGCGGTGGCAGCACCACGAGCTGGACATCCTCGTCGGGATCGACGCCGCCGACCGCCATCCAGAACCGCAGTTGATAATTGTGCGTTGAGAACGGGAACGTCATGCCGAACGTCAATGGCTCCGCCCCACTCTGCCGCCGCTTCGCGACCACGCGCGCCAGTGCGCGCGAGGTGGCCATCGGATCGAAGCGGTCGCCGTCGAGCTCCGCCATCAGCGCGGCGTGCAGCGCCGGCGATACCGTGATGGCATTGCCGTTCAGCCCGAGATTGAACGGGGCTGCGATCGGCACCCTGACATGGCCAAGCCCGAGACTCGAGGCGATCGCCACCGGCGCCAGCAGATGGGCGGCATCGAACAGGCCGATATTGAGCTTGTCGCGGACGTTCGACCACGACACCTCACGCACCAGCGTGACGTCGAGGCCTTCGGCGGCGGTGAATCCCTTGTCGACAGCTGTGATCAGCGCGGCGGCATCGACCAGCGGGATGAACCCGATGCGCAATTGTGTGGTCATTTCAGCAACTCCGACGCCGTCAGGATCGATTGCGCGATCTCCCCGATCTTCTTCTTCTCGCGCATCGCGGTCGAACGCATCAGCACATAGGCCTCCTCCTCGGTCAGCCCCTTGACCTTCATCAGGATGCCCTTGGCGCGGTCGATCACCTTGCGCTCCTCCAGCGCGTGCTTGGTGCGGTCGAGCTCGTCCTGCAGCTTCGAGAAGGCATTGAAGCGCGAGACGCAGAGATCGAGGATCGGCTTGATGCGCTCCTTCTTGAGGCCGTCGACGATGTAGGCGGAGACGCCGGCCTCCACCGAGGCCTGGATCGAGGCGGCATCGCTCTGGTCGACGAACATCGCGATCGGCCGGCGGACCGCCCGGCTGACCTGGAACATCTGTTCCAGCACGTCGCGGCTGGGGTTCTCGAGGTCGATCACGATGATCTCGGGGTCGAGCGCATAGATCCGCGACAGCAGGCTCTGCATCTCGCGGATATGGACCACGTCCGTATAGCCGGCCTCCCGCAGTCCCTCCTCCAGGATGGCCGCACGGATCGGGCTCTCGTCGACTATGACGATCTTGGGAGACGACTCAGCGCTCATCGACAACTCTTAAGGCCCGGCAGAGCATCCATATCATGCCGGAAGCCACGGGAAAGGGTTGTAATTCTCGGCAATTGGGACTAGCTCCTGCCCATCAATCAGGCAGATTTGGGAAGATATGCAAGAGGCCGCCGCGCCGAGAGTGAGCTTCGTGTCCGTGGGGTGCCCCTGAGACACTGAATTTAGACTCTTGGAGCCGCTCACGTGGGCTCTAAAGCACAGCGACAGGAACAGTGCAGCGTAGCCTCGTTATAGAAACCCGCGAGGGCCAAGTAGCGATTTTCGATGAGCCAGCGTATTCGTTTGGGTCAGCGGACAATCTGCGAACCTACGATGCGGAAATTTGTCTTGAAAGCGAGAATCCAACCTCTGCTCACGGAGTGAGGCTTGACGGGAAGTGGTCCGCAATCTTTGCAGCCAGTGGGGGCCATTCTACAGTCCACCGGCACTCCGCCATCGAGATAGACGGTCGCCTATATCTTGCGGTGGGTGATCAGGTGGTTTGCTTGAACCTTGTGACAGGTTTGAAGGAATGGTCACGACGCGTTGATCTCGCGACATGCCTCGGAGTCCATTGGGATCGCCCTCACGAGGCACTCCTATCCCACGGTGAACTGCAGATTTCTCGTCTTTCCCTTACAACAGGCGATGAGATTTGGAGCGCTACCGGTGCAGACATTTTCTCGGAAGGGTTTGAATGCCGGGGTAGCGGCATTGAGGTCATCGATTTCAATCGATCAGTGTACCTATTCGATTATCAAACCGGCACGCTTCTAAGCACCGGTTGATTTCATTTTGCCCCTAGACCGTTCAGCGGTTGAATTTTTCCATCAGATCAATTACTTGGATCACCAATCCGAACAATTCAGACGTAGGTTTCAGGCGACCACATGGAAAGAGCGCCCCATATTTCGTTCGTTAGTCTCGGCTGCCCCAAGGCGCTGGTCGATTCCGAGCGCATCATCACCCGGCTGCGCGCGGAGGGCTATGAGCTGGCGCGCAAGCATGACGGCGCCGACATCGTCATCGTCAACACCTGCGGCTTCCTCGACAGCGCCAAGCAGGAATCGCTCGCCGCGATCGGCGAGGCCATGGCCGAGAACGGCAAGGTCATCGTGACCGGCTGCATGGGCGCCGAACCGGAGCAGATCGAGAGCGCCTATCCCGGTGTGCTCTCGATCACGGGGCCGCAGCAGTATGAGAGCGTGCTGGATGCCGTGCATCGCGCGCTGCCGCCGGCGCACAATCCGCACCTCGACCTGGTGCCGCCGCAGGGCGTCAAGCTGACGCCTCGGCACTACGCTTACCTGAAGATTTCCGAAGGCTGCAACAACCGTTGCAGCTTCTGCATCATCCCGAAGCTGCGCGGCGACCTAGTGTCGCGGCCGGCCAACGACGTGCTGCGCGAGGCCGAGAGACTGGTGAAGGCCGGCGTCAAGGAATTGCTGGTCATCTCGCAAGACACCTCGGCCTATGGCGTCGACCTGAAATATGCCGAGAGCCCGTGGCATGACCGCAGTGTCCGCGCCAAGTTCTACGACCTCGCAAAGGAGCTCGGCGAGCTCGGCGCCTGGGTGCGGCTGCAATATGTCTACCCCTACCCGCATGTCGATGAGGTCATCGGCCTGATGACCGAGGGCAAGGTGCTGCCCTATCTCGACATCCCGTTCCAGCATGCGAGCCCCGACGTGCTGCGCGCGATGAAGCGTCCGGCCGCGCAGGAGAAGACGCTGGCGCGGATCCAGAAATGGCGCGAGCAATGCCCCGAGCTGACGCTGCGCTCGACCTTCATCGTCGGCTTCCCCGGCGAGACCGATGCCGATTTCGCCTATCTGCTCGACTGGCTCGATGAAGCCGGGATCGATCGCCTCGGCTGCTTCAAATATGAGCCGGTGGCCGGCGCGACGTCGAACGCGATTGGCAACCCCGTGCCCGATGAGGTCAAGCAGGAGCGCTGGAACGCGCTGATGGCGCGGCAGCAGAAGATTTCCGCCCGCCGCCTGAAGCGCAAGGTCGGCACCCGCCAGCAGGTGATCATCGACGAGGTCGGTCCGACGGTGGCCAAGGGCCGGTCAAAGGCCGACGCGCCTGACATCGACGGCGCCGTCTATCTGACCAGCCGCCGCCCGCTGAAGGTCGGCGAGATCGTCGCCGCCAAGATCGAGCGCTCCGACGAATACGATCTGCACGGGACCGTCGCCGGATTCTGATGTCGCCTGGTGGTTCTTCACAGTGATTCTTCACCAGGTCATGAACAGGATGCGGAGCCACATGACGACGAGCACGACATTGCTCGCTACGAAAATCAGCAACCGGTGAAGTACGCTGTTATACGTCAGGTGGACGGCGCTGTGAGCGATACGTAGCGCAACATAGGCCCAGGCCAGTCTCACAAAAACAGTGTCGGACCTCTGCAGGATGAGGATCAGCAGACTGGCCGTGTAGAACAGTACCGGCGATTCCAGCAGGTTCATGTAGTTGCGGTTGATGACGCTGACCGCA
>CALRXG020000109.1:0-15756 GCA_943372075.1 Bordetella parapertussis
GTGATCGCGCGCGATCGCGACTGCGGGCGCCGTCAGCACCGATCCGGAATCGGCGACCAGCAGGTCGACCTTATCCTGGGTGACGAGCTGGTTATAGAGCGTCGCGGCGGTCGCGGTGTTGCTCTGGTCGTCATAGGAGACGAGCTTGATCGGGAGCTTCTTGTCGAACGCCTTCACGAAGACGCCGCCCTCGGCGTTCTTCTGCTCGACCCACAATTTCAGCGAGCTGTAGACCGGCATCGAGATCGAGGCGTAGCGCCCGGAGGACGCGTACAGCGTGCCGATCTTGATCTCCGACGGCGCGTCGGCGGCCACAGCCTGCGTAACGATGGCCTGCGTGGCAAATGCGAGGCTGGCAGCGAGTGCCGCGCCGATAATCCTCAGCATGATATTATTCCTCCCGGGTATCTTGGACGTGTCCTGGATAGATCTGGACGTATCTTGGACGTGTCTTGCAGCTGTGTTGGACGCGGCCCTTCTACGCGCCGGATCGAGGCGACACAAGCATCGCGGCCTTAGCAATTGTGCGAGGGGCGGAATATGCGGCATGCGCCGGACACAGGCCGCTGCGCGGGGCATGGATGGACCGTTGACGGGCCTCGGTCCGATGGCGCATCAAGACTGGAACGATTTCGGGAGGAAACATTCAGTCATGGCCGAACCCGCGCGCGCGAAACCAAAACCGACCCCTGAAACCCAGCATTTCTGGGATGGCACCAAGGCCGGCGAACTGCGCCTGCAGCGCTGCGATGCCTGCGCCAATGTCTACTTTCCGCCGCGGCCGTTCTGCCCCTCCTGCGCATCGCGCAAGGTCTCGGTGTTCAAGGCCAGCGGCAAGGGCAAGCTGTACAGCTACGTCATCAATCATCGTCCCGCCGCCCCCGGCTTCACGCCGCCTTATGCGATCGCCATCGTCGAGCTCGACGAAGGTCCGCGCATGATGAGCAACATCATCGATTGCCCGCAGACGCCGGAAGCGCTCGAGCTCGACATGCCGCTTGAGGTCGCCTTCGAGGCGCTCGACGACAAGATCACCCTTCCCTTGTTCCGTCCGGCAAAGGGCTAACGCAATGCGCAGGAACCAGGTTGCCGTCGTCGGTGCGGCCGAAACCACCGAGCTCGGCGTCATCCCCAACATGTCGCAGATCCAGCTGCACGCGGACGCGGCGCTGAACGCGATCGCGGACGCCGGCCTGAAGCTGTCGGACATCGACGGCTTCGCCACCGCGGTCGAGACCCCACAACAGATGGCGCACTATCTCGGCATCACGCCGACCTGGGTCGACGGCACCTCGGTCGGCGGCTGCTCCTTCATGCTGCATGTCCGCCACGCGGCGGCTGCGATCGAGGCCGGCCTGTGCAAGACCGTGCTGATCACCCATGCCGAGAGCGGCAAGTCGATGATCGGCAAGCAGCCGCGCTTCACCGCGCCCGACAGCCTCAACGGCCAGTTCGAGTCGCCCTACGGCGTCTACGGGCCGCCGAGCATGTTCCCGATTCCGGTGCTGCGCTTCATGAAGACGCACGGCATCACCCATGAGCAGCTCGCGATGGTCGCCGTGGTGCAGCGCGAATGGGCGGCGAAGAACCCGCGCGCCACCATGAAGGACCCGATCACGGTCGCCGACGTGCTCAACTCGCGAATGATCGCCTATCCGTTCCGGCTGCTGCAATGCTGCCTCGTCACCGACGGCGGCGGCGCGCTGATTCTGACCTCGGCCGACCGCGCCAAGGATTTTCCGAGGAAACCGGTCTACATCCTCGGCACCGGCGAGAGCGTGGAGACGCCGATGGTCAGCCAGATGAAGACGTTCGACTCGTCGCGCGCCTTCAAGGTGGCGGGCCCGTTGGCGTTCAAGGAGGCCGGCATCACCCACAAGGACGTCGATCATCTGATGATCTACGACGCCTTCGCGCATCTGCCGCTGTACGGCCTCGGCGACCTCGGCTTCATGCCCCATGAGGAAACCGGCAAGTTCATCGCCGACGGCAACACCCGCCCCGGCGGCAAGCTGCCGCTCAACACCAATGGCGGCGGCCTGAGCTACATGCACTCCGGCATGTACGGCATGTATGCGTTGCAGGAGAGCGTGCGGCAGATGCGCGGCATCGCGCCGGCGCAGGTGCCGAATGCGAAGATCTCGGTCTGCCACGGCGTCGGCGGCATGTTCGCCGCAAGTGGCACGATCATCTTTACGAACGAGAAGTAACAACCTCCGTCATTCCGGGATGCGCCTTCGGTCGGCAATTGCCGACCTGAGGCGCAAGCCCGGAATGCATCGTGCGGCAAAATGGATTCCGGGCTCGCGCTTCGCGCGCCCCGGAATGACGGCGAAGAGAGCAATCGAAAGCGGAGAACCCACATGGCAAAATCACTGCAGGATAAAGTCATCATCGTCACCGGCGCGGGCCGCGGCATCGGCCGCGAGATCGCGCTGCTCTGCGCGGCGGAAGGCGCCAAGGTCGTGGTCAACGATCCCGGCGGCGCGGCCGACGGCGGCGGCTCGAGCGCGGCGCCCGCCGAGGAGGTGGTCGAGGAGATCAAGAAGCGCGGCGGCACCGCGGTCGCCAACTTCGAGTCGGTGGCGGAAGCCATCCCGGCCAGCAAGATCGTGAAGACCGCGACCGATCATTTCGGCCGGCTCGACGGCGTCGTCAACAATGCCGGCATCCTGCGCGACATGATCTTCCACAAGATGAGCGTGGAAGCGTTCGAGGCCGTCATCAAGGTGCATCTGATGGGCTCGTTCTATGTCAGCCACGCCGCGGCGCGCATCTACCGCGAGCAGGAGTCGGGCTCGTTTGTGCACTTCACCTCGACCTCCGGCCTGATCGGCAATTACGGCCAGGCCAACTACGCCGCCGCCAAGCTCGGCATCGTCGGCCTGTCGAAGTCGATCGCGCTCGACATGGGCCGCTTCAACGTGCGCTCGAACTGCGTGTCGCCGTTCGCCTGGACCCGCATGATCGGCACCATCCCGACCGAGACCGACGCCGAGAAGGCGCGCGTCGAGAAGATCAAGCAGATGGGCCCGGAGAAGATCGCGCCGGTCTGCGCCTATCTGCTGTCGGACGCCGCCAAGGACGTCACCGGGCAGATCTTCGGCGTGCGCATGAACGAGATCTTCCTGTTCGGCCAGCATCGTCCGGTGCGCTCGGTGCATCGCGGCGAAGGCTGGACGCCCGAGACCATCGCCGAGCACGGCATGCCGGCGCTGAAGGGATCATTCGCCAAGCTCGACCGCTCGGCCGACGTGTTCACCTGGGATCCGATCTGACAGTTTTATGAAAAGAGTCGCCTCCGCGAAGCAGCGGGGGCGGCACACTCTTCGGTTGTTTCTTCACAGCGCGCCCGCATTGTGCCCGAATTGCGGGCGCATGATCGTCCTCCCCATAACAAAAAGCCTGGGAGGACTTCGTGACGAATCCAAGCAACACATTGAAGCACGAGGCCGACGGAACGAAGGCGTTCGACCGTCGAACGATCCTGCGCGGCGCAACCGCGCTTGCTGCGACTGCGATGGCTGCATCCGATGCATCCGCGCGCGACTACGGCCGCAACGCGGAACCGCAGCGTTATCCCGATCCCGATATCGTCGTGATCGACGACAAGCGCTTCAAGGCCAAGGTCGGCAACACCGCGATCAAGCGGCTCTACACCGGCTGCCTGTGGGCGGAAGGCCCGGCCTGGAACGCGCAGGGCCAATACCTGGTGTGGAGCGACATCCCGGCCAACCGGCAGTTGCGCTATCTCGACGACGACGGCCACATCTCCGAGCAGTTCCACAAGCCGTCGAACGAGGCCAACGGCTCGACCTTCGATTTCGAGGGCCGGCAGATCACGGCCGAGCGCACCCGGCTGGTGCGCTACGAGCACGACGGAACCGTCACCTCGTTGGCGGAGCAGGCCAACGGCAAGCAGCTCAACGGGCCGAACGACATGGTCGTGCATCCCAACGACAAGTCGATCTGGTTCACCGATCCCGGCTACGGCGCGGTCTCGATCTATGAGGGCCAGCGCGCCAACACCGGCTCGGTCCAGCCCTACCAGAAGGAAGCCGTCTATCGCATCGATGCATCGACCGGGCAGATCACCAAGGTCGCCGACGAGCCGTTCAAGCCGAACGGCATCGCCTTCAGCCACGACTACAAGAAGGTCTATGTCTGCGACACCGGCATCACGCATTATCCGAGCGCGAAGAACATCGTCTGGCAGTACGACCTCAACGGCGACAAGCTGTCCAATCCGCGCACGCTGATCGACATGACGCTGGACGGCAAGTCGGGCTTTCCGGACGGCATGCGGGTCGACATCGACGGCAACATCTGGGTCGGCGCCGGCTGGGTCGGACCGGGCTATGACGGCGTCCAGGTGTTCGCGCCCGACGGTGCGCGGATCGGCCAGATCCTGCTGCCGGAGACCTGCGCCAACCTCACCTTCGGCGGCAGGAAGCGCAACCGCCTGTTCATGACCGCGAGCCAGTCGCTGTACGCGATCTATGTGGAGACCCGGGGCGCGCACAATTGTTGAGGCAAATGCGCCGTCGTCCCAGCGAAAGCAGGGACGACGCGTGACTAGCCGCTGTTGCGCAGTCCCGCCGAGATCCCGTTGATCGTGATCTGGATCCCGCGCAGCACCTGCTCGTCCGGGTTCTGCGCGCGATGTTCCTTCAGCAGCTCGACCTGCACGTGGTTGAGCGGGTCCATGTAGGGGAAGCGGTTGCGGATGCCGCGTTCCAGCAGCGGGTTGCCCTGCAGCAGACGGTCATGCCCCATGATGTCGAGCAGCGTCTCGATCGCGAGATGCCATTCGCGGCGGATCTGGCCGAAAATCTTCTCGCGCAGCGCAACGTCGGGCACCAGCTCGGCATAGCGCGAAGCGATCGCGATCGAGCTCTTGGCCAGCACCATGTCCATGTTGGACAGCAGCGTGCGGAAGAACGGCCACTCCCTGTACAACTCCTGCAGGAACGGCATGCCCTGCTCCGGATGCTCCGATATCCAGGTCTCGACCGCGCTGCCAAAGCCGTACCAGCCCGGCAGCATCAGCCGGCATTGCGCCCAGGAGAACACCCACGGAATCGCGCGCAGGTCCTCGATCTCGCGGGTCTTCTTGCGCGAGGCTGGACGGCTGCCGATGTTCAAGGTCGCGATCTCGTTGATGACGGTCGAGCCCCAGAAGTAATCGGCAAATCCGGGGGTCTCGTAGACGAGCCCGCGATAGGCCTTGAAGGCGAGCGCGGAGATTTCCTCCATCGCCCTGAGATATTCGGGACGCGGCGCGCTCTGCCGCGGCTGCAACAGGCTGGTTTCCAGCGTCGCCGCGGCGAGGATCTCCAGATTGCTGCGGCCGACCTCGGCATTGGAGTATTTCGAGGAGATGATCTCGCCCTGCTCGGTGATGCGGATCTGGCCGTTCACCGCGCCGCCGGGCTGCGCGATGATCGCGTCATAGCTCGGCCCGCCGCCGCGGCCGACCGAGCCGCCGCGGCCGTGAAACAGCCGCAGCCGCACGCCGTGGCGCTCGAACACCTCGACCAGGCCGATCTCGGCCTTGTAGAGCTCCCAGCCCGAGGTGACGAAGCCGCCATCCTTGTTGCTGTCGGAATAGCCGAGCATCACCTCCTGGACGCCGCCGAGACTGTCGACCAGCCTGCGATAATCGTGCAGTGCCAGCATCCGGTCCATGATGTGGCTTGAGGCCTGCAGGTCCTCGATGGTCTCGAACAGCGGCACGATGTTGATCGCGCTGCGGCCGGACGGATTGACCAGCCCGACCTCCTTGAGCAGCACCGCGACCTCGAGCATGTCGGACATGCCCTTGCACATCGAGATGATGCATTGCGAGATCACCTCGGGACCAAACTTGCCGTGCGCCTCGGCGGCGGCCCGGAACACGGCGAGCTCGCTTTGGGTCTCCTCGGAATATTTCACGAACGGCGAGGCCAGCGGACGCGCGCTGCGCAACTCGCCGAGTAGCAGGCTGACGCGCGCCTCCTCGCCCAACGCGAGGTAGGACATGCCGGGATTGGCGGTGTCGAACAGCTCGGCGATGGTGCGCTCATGCACCGCCGAGTTCTGGCGGATGTCGAGCCGCGCCAGATGGAAGCCGAAGCAATCCACCGCCCGCCGCAACTGCCGCAACCGGCCGCGCGCGATGACACCGGAATTGTTCGCGATCAGCGAACGGTTGAGCACGTCGAGATCGGCCTGGAACTCGCTGACGCTCGCATAGGGCTCGGCCTTGCCGACCGGCGGCCGCGTGGTCTCGACCTCGAGCCGCATCGCGGTGGCGGCGAGCCGCGCATAGATGCCCGACACCGCCAGACGATAAGGCTCGCCGCTGCGATGCGGCGAGGTGTCCGGCGAACGCTCGGCGAGGACCCGCAGCTCCTCCGAGATATCGGCGAGATGCGCCGCCAGCGACAGCTCGGCGCCGAGCGCGTGCAGTTCCTCGAGGTAGAAGCTGAGCACCCGGCTCGACTGCAGCCGCAGCGTGCCGCGCATCACCTCTGCGGTCACGAACGGATTGCCGTCGCGGTCGCCGCCGATCCAGCTTCCCATCCTGAGGAACGAGGCGAGCTCGCCGGCTTCACCGCCCTCCTTGTTCAGCCGGTCCTCCAGCGCGCAATGCAGCCGCGGCAGCTCCTGCAGGAAGGTGTAGTCGTAGAACGACAGGCCGTTGGCGACCTCGTCGAGCACGGTCAGCTTGGTCCGGCGCAGCAGATTGGTCTGCCACAGCGTCACCACCGCGCGGCGAAGCTGCTCGTCGCTGGCGTCGCTCTCGTCCGGCGTCATCTGCAATCGCTCGCGGCGATCGAGCAGATCGGCGATCTCCATCTCGCGGTCCATCGTGCTCTTGCGGCGGACCTCGGTCGGATGCGCTGTCAGCACCGGGCTGACCAGCGCGCCCTTGAAGAAGCTACGCAGGTCGGCCGGGCTGATGCCGGCCTGACGGGCATGGATCAGGGTCTGCTCCAGCGTGCTCGGCCGCGGCGCCCCGTTGGGGCCGAGGCTGCGCATCTGGCGGATGTTGTTCTGGTCCTCAGCAATGTTGGCGAGGTGGGAGAAATAGCTGAAGGCGCGGACGATCCGCAGCGTCTCGGCGATCGACATGCTGTCGAGGATGCCCTCGAGCTCGCGCCGGGCCAGCTTGTCCTCATCGCGGTGGAACCGAACCGAGGTCTGGCGGATGCGCTCGACCAGGTCGAACGCGTCGGCCCCCTCCTGGTCCCGCACGGTGTCGCCCAGCACACGCCCCAGCAGACGGATGTCGTTGCGGAGCCGCGCGTCCTCCTCCTGCGCCGCCCTATCGAGGAGGCTGGCTTCAGCGGCGCTCCTGGTACCGAGATCGGTCTCGGAAGGCATGGTCTGGGGTGACATGGCGGGCTACTCCAGAGGCTGCCGGGTTCCTCCGGAGTGTGCGCTTTTTTTGCCGCAGCGCAAGATGAACTTGGTGGCGGTGCACACATCGGCCGTCGTCCCGACTCCCGTGCGCAATTGCGCACGAGGCCGGGATGACAGG
The DNA here is from genome assembly GCA_943372075.1 of Bordetella parapertussis. Lineage (GTDB taxonomy): Bacteria > Pseudomonadota > Alphaproteobacteria > Rhizobiales > Xanthobacteraceae > Bradyrhizobium. The sequence continues at coordinate 7,526 of CALRXG020000109.1, forward strand.
CGTCGTTGCGGCGCTAGATCCTCCGCCCCGCCCGCTCCCAATATGGGTCGCGCAGGCGGCGCTTGAAGATCTTTCCGGAATCCTCGCGCGGCAGGTTGGTCTGGATTTCGATGTGCTTGGGCACCTTGTAGTCGGCGAGCGCGGTCCTCAGCTGGGCGCGGACCGCCGATATGTCGAGCGAGACACCCGGTTGCGGCTCGACCACCGCCATCAGCGCCTCGCCGAACTCGGCGTCGGGGATGCCAAATACCGCGCAGTCATGCACACCGGGGACTGCATGCAGCACCGCCTCGATCTCGGCCGGATAGATGTTGACGCCGCCCGAGATCACCATGTCGCGCTTGCGGTCGCAGATGAAGACGTAGCCGTCGGCATCGATATAACCGACGTCACCCGAGGTGATGAAGCCTTCCCGGTCGATCTCGGCGCGCTTCTCGGACTTGTTGTGATAGGTGAAATCCGGATTGCCGGCGATCCGCGAATAGATCTCGCCGATCTGCCCTTGAGGGACCTCCTTGCCGTCGTCGCCGATGAAGCGAAGCTCGGCGCCGGGCGAGATCTTTCCGACCGTGCCGGGCTTTTTCAGCGCATCGTCCGAGGTCGCGAACGTCACCGCGCCCGACTCGGTCGAGCCATAGAATTCGTAGATCACCGGTCCCCACCATTCGATCATGGCGCGCTTGACATCGGCCGGGCACGGCGCAGCGGCGTGGATGATGTGGCGCAGCGACGACACGTCGTATTTCTTGCGCACCTCTTCCGGCAGCTTCATCAGGCGGATGAACATGGTCGGCACCATGAAGATGGTGTCGATCCTCTCGCGCTCGATCAGCGCCAGAAATTCCTCCGCGTCGAAGCGCGGCATCAGCACCAGCGCCCCGCCGAGCCTGCCGGACCGCAGTCCGAAGGAATTCGGCGCGGAATGATAAAGCGGACCCGGCAGGATCGCGCGCGCGCCGGGCTTCAGGCCATAGATCATCGCGCGCATCGCTTCCGCGTTGGCGGTCTGTTCCGGCGTCGGCGCGAAGCGGCGCACGCCCTTCGGATGGCCCGTCGTGCCCGAGGTGTAGATCATGTTCTGCGGCTGCGGCACCACAGGGCCGTCGTAGCGCGGGAATTGCGCCAGCCAGGATTCGAAATCGATCGCGAAATCCGGGGTTCCGAGATGATCGGGATTGATCTTGTAATGGCTAAGGATTTCCGGCGGCGTCGGCACGCTGAGCACGGTGACGTCGGGCGGGATCGCGCCACGCAACGGATGCAGCATGTCGGCATGGCCGATCAGGACCCGCGTGCCGGAATCCGTCAGCACGTAATTGATTTCCTCCGGCTTGAAGTGCCAGTTGACCGGCACGCCATAGGCGCCGAGCCGCATCGCCGCATAGGCCGCCTCGATGAAGGCAATGTCGTTGCGCATCAGCATACAGACGCTGTCGCCCGGCTTGACGCCGAGCTTGGCGAGGCCGCTGGCGATGCGGTCGACCCGCTCGGCGACCGCAGCATGATCGCGCCTGCGCTCGCCGGAGATGATGCCGAGGAAGGGTTGGGGCGTTTCGCTCATGTGTTCTTGTTCTTCTTTATCGGTTGGCGATCTTGCCTGTGCCCGTCATAGCCGGAAGAAGCTCCGGCCATGACGGCAGCAAGGTCATTCACGCATCCGCAAACTTCGGCGCGCGCTTCTCCAGATTGGCGCGCACGGATTCGGTCTGGTTCGGACTGCCGAGCAGCTTCTGTTGCTCGACGGATTCCGCAAGCAGCGCCGCCGCCGGATCAAGCGACAGATTGTTCAGCAGCCGCTTGGCGGCACGGATCGCATCCGGGCTCTTGCCGGCGATCTCGCGCGCGACCTCGAGCGCCGCGGCACGCGGATCGTCGCAGACGCGGGTGGCAAGCCCGTAGCTCTGGGCTTCCTGTGCGGAGAAGATGCGGCCGGTATAGGTGAGCTCGCGCAGGATATCGTCACGCACCAGGCTCGCCAGGATCGGGGTGCCCGCCATGTCCGGCACCAGGCCCCATTTGATCTCCATGATCGACATCCGCGCATCGGTTGAGAGGAAGCGCATGTCGGCGCCGAGCGCGAGCTGGAAGCCGCCGCCGAACGCGACGCCATGGACCGCGGCGATCACGGGCACCGGGAGCTGGCGCCAGCCCCACACCGCCTGCTGCGGAAAATTGGCTTTGCCGTGGGTCCGGATGGTCAGATCGCGCTTCTCACCGCCCGGCACCCCATTACCGCCATCCTTCATGGCGGCGAACCGGCCCATGTCGAGACCGGCGCAGAAGGCGCGGCCCTCGCCGGACAGCACCACGACCCGAACGCCCTTTTCCTTGGAAAGCCGGTCGGTTGCGGCGACCAATGCCTCGAACATCGCGGCATCGAGCGCGTTCATCTTGTCCGCCCGCACCAGGCGGACATCGGCGATACCGTCTGAAATCGATATCGAAACGCGATCTTCCATTGAAATCTCCTCCGCTGATCCTGGTTGGCGCTTTACAGAAAGGCCGTTGTCCGCTTTTAGTCAATCGACCAATTAACTGACAACCCCCGTGGAGGAAACGATGTTCAGCAACCAGCTTCTTGCCGGGCGGCGGATTCTGGTCACCGGCGGTGGCACCGGCCTCGGCAAGGCCATGGCCACCCGGTTCCTGCAACTCGGGGCCGAGGTCCATATCTGCGGCCGCCGCAAGAGCGTCTGCGACGAGACCGCCACCGAACTGATGGCCGAGCATGGCGGACGCGTCGTCAGCCACGGCGTCGATATCCGCAATGCCATGGCGGTCGACGAGATGATCGAGGCGATCTGGACCACCAGCGGCCCCCTCACCGATCTCATCAACAACGCCGCCGGCAATTTCATCTCGCGCTCGGAAGAGCTTTCCGCGCGCGGGTTCGATGCCGTGGCCAATATCGTGATGCACGGCACCTTCTATGTGACGCATGCGGTGGGCCGGCGCTGGATCGCGGGCGGCCATCGCGGCAACGTGGTGTCGATCACCGTGACCTGGGTGCGCAACGGCTCGCCCTATGTGGTGCCGTCGGCGATGAGCAAGTCGGCGATCCATGCCATGACCATGTCGCTTGCGATCGAATGGGGCCGCCATGGCATCCGCCTCAACACCATCGCCCCCGGCGAGATTCCGACCGAAGGCATGAGCAAGCGCATCAAGCCGGGCGACGAGGCCGGCGCCCGCACCAAGGCGATGAATCCGATGGGCCGCGTCGGCACCATGGACGAGTTGCAGAACCTCGCGGTATTCCTGATCTCCGGCGGCTGCGACTGGATCAACGGCGAGACCATCGCCATGGACGGCGCGCAGGCGCTGGCGATGGGCGGCAATTTCTACCAGCTCCGCGACTGGAGCGACGACGACTGGACCAAGGCGCGGGAATCGATCAAGGCGCAGAACGAGAAAGATCGCGCGGCGCGGGGCTGACGCCCGCGCTTGCGCGTCAATCTCAACTGTCGTCCCTGCGAAAGCAGGGACCCGTAACCACCGCTCAAAACCACCGAGCACGCTGCGGCCACAGCGCGCTCGACTACTCGACCCTGTGGTTATGGGTCCCGAGTCGCGCTTCGCTTGCCCGGGACGACGGTGCGGATAGATCTCGAACAACTCCCCGTATTGTTTTTCCCGCGCGATGCAGCCACACTCCGCGCCAACAAAAAACATCACGGGGGAAACATGTCCGACGCGCCGAAACTGAGCAATCTTGCCGACATGGTGCGCGACCGCGCCAAGAGCCGCGGCGATGCGCTGGCCTATGAGTTCGAGGGCCGCCAGACCAGCTTCGCCGAATTCGACACCAAGACCAACCGCGTCGCCAACGCGCTGATCGCGATGGGCGTCAGGAAGGGCGAGCGCATCGCCTATCTCGGCAAGAACAGCGATTTCTATTTCGAACTGCTGATGGGCGCGATGAAGGCCGGCGTGGTGATGGCGCCGGTGAACTGGCGTCTCGCCGGCCCCGAGGTCGCCTTCATCGTCGACGACTGCAAGGCGCCGCTGCTGTTCGTCGGCCCCGAATTCGTCACCCAGGCGCGCAATATCAGGGACAAGCTGCCCAGCGTCCGCAGCATCATCACGACCGAGGGCGGCGCACCGGAATGGCCTGACTATCGCGCCTGGCGCGACGCTCAAAGTGGCGACGATCCGCGCGTCGTGATCGAGCCGAAGGACATCGCGATCCAGCTCTACACCTCAGGCACGACCGGCAAGCCGAAGGGCGCGATGCTGTCGCACGCCAACTTCCTCAACCTCGTGCAAACCGGCAACGAGGCCGACAAGCCTGACTGGAACAAATGGACCACCGACGATGTCTCGCTGGTGGCGATGCCGATCTTCCACATCGGCGGCTCCGGCTGGGGCGTCATGGGGCTCTACCACGGCGCCCGCGGCGTGATCGCGCGCGAATTCGACCCGACCAAGGTGCTCGACTTCTTCGAGCAGTCCGGCATCACCAAGCTGTTCATGGTGCCGGCGGCGATGCAATTCGTGGTGCGGCAGCCGCGCGCGCGACAGGTCGATTTCTCCCGCCTGAAGTACATGCTGTATGGCGCCTCGCCGATCCCGGCGGCGCTATTGAAGGAGTGCATCGAGGTCTTCAAATGCGGCTTCGTGCAGATGTACGGCATGACCGAGACCACCGGCACCATCGTCGCCCTGCCGCCCGAGGATCATATTGAAGGGCTCGAGCGGATGCGCTCGGCCGGCAAGGCGCTGGCGGGCGTCGAGCTCGCGATCCTCGACGGCGACGGCAAGCCGCTGCCGTCAGGCGAAGTCGGCGAGATCGCCACCCGCTCCGGCTCCAACATGGCCGGCTACTGGAATCTGCCCGAGGCCACCGCGAAGACGATCGACGGCGACGGTTGGCTGCGCACCGGCGATGCCGGCTACATGGACAAGGACGGCTATCTCTACATCCACGACCGCATCAAGGACATGATCATCTCCGGCGGAGAGAACATCTATCCGGCCGAAGTCGAGAGCGCACTGTGCGACCACCCCGACGTGGCGGAAGCCGCCGTGATCGGCATCCCCGACGACAAATGGGGCGAGGCGGTCAAGGCTGTCGTGGTGATGAAGCCGGGCAAGAGCGCTGATGCGACCGACATCATCAACTTCACCCGCGAGCGGATCGCGGGCTACAAGACGCCGAAATCGGTCGACTTCATCCCGGCGCTGCCGCGCAACCCGTCGGGCAAGATCCTGCGGCGGAGCCTGCGTGAACCGTACTGGGCGGGCAAGGACCGGCAGGTGAATTGATTGGTCGCGACCCCACTTGCGGTCATCGCCCGCGAAAGCGAGTGATCCAGCATCCCAGAGACAGCGGTTATGGAATCGACAGGCCGCAGCGTACTGGATACCCCGCTTTCGCGGGGCATGAAGGGTCAACATATGGCGACGTCGTGCCGCCAAACTCAGTGCTTGCCGGCACCCATGTAGCCGAACAGGAAGCCCGCCACCTTGCGCTTCTGGATTTCCTCGCTGCCTTCGGTGATGCGATAGCGGCGGTGGTGGCGGTAGATGTGCTCGAACGGCTTGTGGCGCGAATAGCCCATGCCGCCATGCACCTGCATTGCGCGGTCGGCGGCCTCGCAGCACAGCCGGTTTGCCCAGAAATTGCACATCGAGACCCGGTCCGACAGCGTGTGCTCGACCTGGGCCTGGGTGAGCTGATCCATCTCCCACGCCGTCTTGCGGATCAACAGCCTGAGCATCTCGGCCTGGGTGGCAAGCTCGACCAGCGGCCACTGTATCGCCTGGTTCTCAGCCAGCGCCTTGCCGAACGGCTTGCGCTCGCGGGCATACTTCACGCTCTCATTGATGCAGTACACCGCAGCGCCGAGCGAGCTTGCCGCCTGGCGGATGCGGTTCTCGTGGACGAAGCATTGCGCCAAGGACAGGCCGCGGCCGACCTCGCCGAACTGCGCATCCTCAGGGACGAACACGTCGGTGAAGCTGACCCGCGGATGATCGGTCGGCATGTTGAAAGTCCACATGTATTCCTCGACCTTCACGCCCGGCGATTTCGCCGGCACCAGGAAACAGCTGATGCCGCGGGCATCGCCGTCATTTCCCGAGGTGCGGGCAAACAGCGCGCAGTGCGTGGCGACATGCATGCCAGTCGTCCACATCTTCTCGCCGTTGATGATCCAGCCCTTGACGTTGTCGCGGGTAGCCTGGACCGCTTTCGTCTCCATATGGGTGGCGTCGGAGCCGTGGTCAGGCTCGGTCAGGCCGAATGTGATGCGGTACTTGCCGGTGATCGAGCCGTCGATCATCGCCTTCTGCTCGTCGGTTCCGTAGCGGTCGAGCATGGTGACGATCGGCAGATTGCCGACGATCGAATGCTCGTTCTGCAAGTCATTGTGCAGGCCGAGCCCCTTAGAGGCGAAATGTTCGCGGATGACAGCCATCCAGAGATTGGAACCGTCCTTGCCGCCATAGCGCTTCGGGATCGCGAAGCGAAGGTGGCCGGCGGCGTCGGCCAGGTTCTTGGCCTTGCGCAGCAAGAGCTCCCATTCATGGCGCGGCAGGCCGCCTTTGTCGAAATCGGTGCGCGCCCATTCGCGGCGATGATCGAAGAAGCGGATGTTGTCGTCAGCCGCTTCCAGCGGCTTGATCTCGCGTTCGATGAATTGGTCGAGTTCGGCGAGATAGGCTGTCAGGTCAGCCGGCAGATTGAAATCCAAGGCGGTCTCTCCCGGAAATATTGTTGATTCTGGTTTTGCGTTTAGGCGCTATCGCGGATGCGCGTTCGGATCGATTAAGGTGAGAAGCACGCCGCCAAGTCAAGCAGCCGAGTGACGCTTGCGCGCGCGGTCGCGTTGCGTAATTGAATGGCACGGAACGGCGCGCAGGCGGTAGGATGCGCGTCATATTCTTCGCCGCAGAAAATCCACGGGAGCAAACATGGATCTGAAATTCTCCAAGGTGACGCGCAAGGGTCCCATCACCATCGTGACGCTGTCGCGGCCCGAGGTTTACAACGCGCTGCATATCGACGCGCATTTCGAACTCAACAAGGTGTTCGACGACTTCTCCGCCGATCCCGAGCAGTGGGTGGCGATCGTCACCGGCGCCGGCGACAAGGCGTTCTGCGCCGGCAACGACCTGAAATGGCAGGCCGCGGGCGGCAAGCGCGGCTGGGACAAGGGCGGCTTCGCCGGCCTCACCAGCCGCTTCGACTGCGACAAGCCGATCATCGCCGCCGTCAACGGCGTCGCGATGGGCGGCGGCTTCGAGATCGCGCTGGCCTGCGACCTGATCATTGCTTCGGAGAACGCGACCTTCGCTTTGCCCGAGCCGCGCGTCGGCCTCGCCGCGCTCGCCGGCGGCGTGCACCGGCTGCCGCGCCAGATCGGACTGAAGCGTGCCATGGGCATGATCCTGACCGCGCGCCATGTCAGCGCCAAGGAAGGCCTCGAGCTCGGCTTCGTCAACGAGGTGGTGCCGCAGGGCGAGGCGCTGGCGGCCGCCGAGCGCTGGGCCGAGACCATCACCAAGAACTCGCCGATGTCGATCCGCGCCTCCAAGCAGGCGATCCAGAAGGGCCTCGAAGTCTCGCTCGAGCAGGCGCTGGCCGAGCAGCGCGAGTATCCCGCGGTGAAGGCGATGGCCGCCTCGCAGGATTACATCGAGGGCCCGAAGGCATTCTCGGAGAAGCGCCCGCCGAAGTGGCTGGGGCGGTGACGCCCACTCTCCTCCTGTCATTCCGGGGCGTCGCGAAGCGACCAGCCCGGAATCCATAACCACCATCGTGAGTATGGATTCCGGGCCTGCGCCTGCCGGCGCATCCCGGAATGACGAAGATGGACAGTTACGTCTGCTTGTTCCCCAACTCCCTCTTATACGACGCGTAGTTCGGCTGATCGACGGCGAGCTTGTCCATCGTGGTCTGCCAGAGATGCTCCGATAGACCCGGCGTTGCCAGATCGACCTCGCCGCTTGCGATCTTCTCCGACAGCGCGCGGTTGAGCTCCATCAGCGTGCCGTCGGCGCCGAGCAGCGCCTTCAGTCGCGCCGCCTCAGTGGCGTCGCCTGCCCCGGCCAGGGCAAGCTGCCGGGTCACCAGGTCGAGCGCGTTGATGCCGACGCGCAGCTTGAAGCCGTTGTGGCCCTTGATCGCGGGCGCGATCTCGTTGCGCAGGAAGTCGGCGACGGCCTTGATCAGTTCGGTGGGTGTCGGTTCGTCCTGCATCTCAACGATCTCTCGGTGCGAGTAGCCT
>CALRXG020000110.1:0-15728 GCA_943372075.1 Bordetella parapertussis
AACCTTGTCCGCCGACCAATCGAGCAGCATGAACGATCGCGGCAGCGCATCCTGTGCGCCCGGCTCGAACACCAGGATCGCGGGGCGTCCCTCGACCTGCCCGGTCTCGAGATGCCAGTCATCGATCTTGGCATAATTGCCGAAATAGCGTGACACCTCGGCCTTGCCGTTCAGCCGCGTCCGGTTGACGAGCTCGAGCCTGATGTCATCGGCGATCATGGCGCGGATGGCGTCGAAGTCGCGGGCGTTGAAGCGGCTGACATAGGCGTTCAGCCTGGTGCGATCGCCCGGCGACAGGCCGGGCCGCGGCGCATCGTCCGGCTCGCGGGCGAACGCGCGCAGTTGCGTGCGCCCTCGGTGCAGCGCCGCCTTCACCGCCGGCAGGCTGAAATCCATGATGCCGCAGACCTCCTGCAAGGAGCAGCCGAGCACGTCCATCAGGATCACGCTGGAGCGTTGCGCCACCGGCAGGCGCATGAAGGTGCGCAGGCTGCTGGCGGCGATTTCGCGGCGGCCGACATCGTCGAGCTCTCCGGCCATCATGTCCACCTCCTCCGACGAGTGGAGCGCGTCCTGGCGGTTGCGCCGCCTGAGGAAATCGAGCGCGGTGTTGTGCGCGATCCGGAACAGCCAGGCTTCCGGGTTCTGGATCGGGGTAGCCGACGTGTAGGCTTGCATCGCCTTGATCAGCGCGTCTTGCAGCACATCCTCGCCATCGATGACCGATCCGACCATGCGGGCGCAGTAGCGATGCAGCCTTGGCCGCATCGCCGCCAGCAGCGCGTCGATCTCGGTCGCAGCCGGCGCTTGGGGTGGTGACGTCATGACGGCTCCGCCAGATCGTGTCACGGTTCGTCCAGCATACGATAATTGCCGACAATCACGGCACTGCGAACCAGCGGCGGTTCGGCGCAACGATCGCGGATGCCGTCCTGGAAGGCCTGGAACGCGGCAAGTTTCGGGATCGGGCTCGACCCGTCGTCGGCCGCGGTCTCGACCATATGGATGAAGGTGTCGTCCTCCAGCCGCAGGGTCAGATAACGCACGCCGTCGGGGCTCGCCGCCTTCAGCTCGGCGAACACAGCCGCAACCAGCGCGGCATTCTTCTCCGCCGCCTCCGGCTTCGCCTTGTACCTGATCAGGGTCCGTCTCATCGCAGCCTCCTTGGCCCGGTTTTGCGGCCTGAACCGGCCGCGTCAGACCCAAGGACGTTTGCGGTCCCGCAAAGGATGCGGTCCGGCAAAAATAATTCTTCGCCGCATCCTTTGCCCGCTCCGGCTCGTCCTTGCCGGCGAAGCGCGCCGCAAGCCAGCGGCACGTCAATGGAGAACCACCATGCAGACCCCTGAACAGCGCACCGAGCAGCGCTGGGTGCTCGGCCTCACCGCGCTGGCATCCTTCATGATGGCGCTGGACGCCATGATCATGACCACGGCCTTCGCCACCATCCGTGCGGATTTCGGAAGCCGGGTGGAGACGCTGCAATGGACCGTCAACGCCTTCAACCTGACCTTCGCGGTGCTGCTGTTGACCGGTGCTGCGCTCGGCGACCGCTTTGGGCGGCGCAGGATGTTCGCGGCCGGCATTGGCCTGTTCGTTGTGGCCTCCGCGGCCTGCGCGCTGGCCGCCAGCGCCGCGGCACTGATCGCGGCACGGGCCCTGCAGGGCGCAGGCGCGGCGCTGGTGATGCCGCTGGCGATGGCGATCCTCAGCGGCGCGTTCGGCCGCGAGGAACGCGCCCGCGCGCTCGGCATCTTCAGCGGCATCACCGGATGCGCGCTGATCATCGGTCCCGCGATCGGCGGCTTCATCACCGAGCATCTCGGCTGGCGCTGGATCTTCTGGATCAATCTGCCGATCGGCCTGATCGCGATTGCACTCGTGATCACGCGGCTGCGCGAAAGCTTCGGACCGGCAGCGCCGCTCGACGTCCCCGGACTGACACTGGTCGCGCTCGCGGCGCTGGCGCTGGTGTGGGGTATGTTGCGTGGCAACAGCGCCGGATGGGCCAGCACGGACGTGACGGGCGCATTGATTGCGGGCACCACGTTCGCTGCGTTGTTCGTGCTGTGGGAGCTGCGCGCGACCAGCCCGATGGTGCCGATGCGGCTGTTCGCGGCAAGGCCGTTTGCATCCGGCATGGCCGCGAGCGTGCTGTTCTACGCCGCGATGTACGGCGTGCTGTTCCTGCTGCCGCAGTTCCTGCAGATCGTGCTCGGCTTCGATGCCTTCGACGCCGGGCTGCGGCTGTTGCCGTGGACGGCGACATTGTTCGTCACCGCGCCGATTGCCGGCGCCGTGGTCAACCGGTTCGGCGAGCGCACGCTTGTGGTCACCGGCCTGCTGATGCAGGCGATCGGGCTCGGCTGGATCAGCGAGATCGTGAGCCCCTCGATGCCGTACTCTGCTCTCGTCGCGCCGCTGGTGCTCGCCGGTGTCGGCGTGTCGATGGCGATGCCGGCCGCGCAGAACGCGGTGCTGAGCGCGGTTGCGGTCACCGAGATGGGCAAGGCGTCCGGCGTCTTCAACATGGGCCGCTTCCTCGGCGGCATGTTCGGGATCGCGGCACTGGTGGCGAGCTTCGTCGCCAACGGCGGCGCCGATTCATCCGGACATTTCAGCAGCGGATTCGCTTCGGCGATGAGCCTCGCCGCGACGTTGTCACTCACCGGCGCGGTCGCGGGACTGTTCCTGCCGATGCGGCAGCGAGCCGTCGCCGCGGTTGCGCCACAGGATGCGTGAAGGCGCAACGATCGGGTTTCGCTATCGGCCGATCGAGCAATTCGACTTGGAATGAGGCCGCGAATGATTACATAATCAGACGACGAAGCCGTTCGAAACCGAGGGCGACATCCGATGACGCAAGCGCCGGCCAAACCTCATCGCGTGGTGATCGTCGGCGCCGGCTTCGGCGGATTGGAGGCGGCCTTCGGTCTTGCGGGCGCACCGGTCGAGATCACGCTGATCGATCGCCGCAACCATCATCTGTTCCAGCCGCTGCTCTACCAGGTCGCGACCGCATCGCTTGCGACCAGCGAGATCGCCTGGCCGATCCGCTATCTCTTGCGCGACCGGCCCGAGGTGACGACGCTGTTCGCCAATGTCTGCGGCGTCGACGCCGCGGCGAAGCAAGTGCAGCTCGACGATGGCGGCGGCATTCCCTATGACACGCTGATCCTCGCCACCGGCGCACGACATGCCTATTTCGGCCATGACGAATGGGAGCCGTTTGCGCCCGGCCTGAAGACGCTGGAAGATGCCACCACGCTGCGGCGGCGCATCCTGGTCGCCTTCGAGCGCGCCGAGCGCGAGACCGATCCCGAGGCGCGCGCCGCGCTGCTGACCTTTGTCGTGGTCGGCGGCGGCCCGACCGGCGTCGAGATGGCCGGCACCATCGCCGACCTCGCCAAGGACACGTTGCCGCGCGACTTCCGCCACATCGACACCCGGATGGCGCGCGTGGTGCTGATCGAGGCCGGCCCGCGCGTGCTGGCCGGTTTCCCCGACGATCTCTCGGCCTATGCGCAGCGCGCGCTGGAGAGCCTCGGCGTCCAGGTAGTGCTCGGCGAGCCGGTCACCGAATGCTCGGCCGACGGCGTGGTCTATGGCGGCAAGAAGCTCGCCGCCCGCACCATCGTGTGGGCCGCCGGCGTCCGCGCCTCGCGTGCCGCCGAATGGCTCGACGCGCCGGCCGACCGCGCGTACCGGCTCGAGGTCGAACCTGATCTCACCGTGCCGGGTCATCCCGACATCTTCGCCGTCGGCGACACCGTCACCATCAAGGGACCGGACGGCAATCCGGTGCCCGGCATCGCGCCGGCCGCCAAGCAGGAAGGACGCTACGCCGCCGCGCTGATCAAGGCGCGGCTCAAGGGCGAGACCTTGCCGCCGTTCCACTACAAGCACGCCGGCAGCCTCGCCCAGATCGGCAAGCGGCTCGCGGTGATCGATTTCGGCAAGTTCAAGCTGCGCGGCGCGCTCGCCTGGTGGATCTGGGGCATCGCCCACATCTACTTCCTGATCGGCCTGCGCAACCGCCTCAGCGTCGCGCTGAGCTGGCTCTGGGTCCACGCCCGCAACCAGCGCGCCGCCCGGCTGATCACCCAGGGCAGCAGCAAGGTCGCGCAATAGGCGCGCTCCGCGCACTGCCCGGCGCGGCTTGTCTGCCACGGCGGCGCATGAAATACTTGCCGTAGCAACAATAATGCCCCGGGAGGAAACGATGCGGATCGATACGCGCGCATGGGCGCTTGCGGCTTCGCTGGTCACGCTGACATCATGCGGCCCAGTCGCATCCGCGGCGCAGATGACAGGCGATCCCGCGGCAACCTGCAACGGCCTTGGCGGACCCGCCGATGGCGCCGTCAAGATCGACACTGCCACGCTGCAGGCGCCGACGCCGCTGTCGGTCACCGAGAGAGCGCCGACACCTGCCAGCCGTATCGTCCCGGCCAATCCGGCCTTCTGCAAGGTGCTCGGGCATATTGATGCTGTCGATCCCAAGGCGCCGCCGATCAAGTTCGAGGTCAATTTGCCGGTCGAGTGGAACGGCCGCTCGCTGCAATATGGCGGCGGCGGCTTCAACGGCGTGCTGATATCGGGCCTCGGCCTGCCACCGGCCTATCCGTTCGACAAGGCATCGCCGCTCGCGCTCGGCTTCGTCACCGTCGGCACGGACTCCGGCCACGAGCAGAAGCCCGGTGAGCCGCCGCAGCTGTTCGCACTCAACGACGAGGCGTTCGAGAATTTTTCGCACAAGGCCTACAAGAAGGTGCATGACGCCGCACGGGCGCTGACGGTGCGCGCCTACGGCAAGCCGCCGGCGAAGGCGTACTTCATGGGATCGTCCGAAGGCGGCCGCGAGGCGCTGACCATGGCGCAGCGCTACCCCGACGATTTCGACGGCATCTTCGCGCGCGTGCCCGTGATCAACTGGGTCGGGTTGCAACATGCCGGCACCCGGTCCGGCCTCGTGACGATGGGCGACGGCTGGATCAGGCCGGCGCAGGTCAAGCTCGTCGCCGACGCCGTGCTCAAGGCTTGCGACCGGCAGGACGGCTCGGACGACGGCTTGGTGCAGGATCCGGTCGGCTGCAAGGCCGCGTTCAAGCCGGCCTCGCTGGCCTGCGCTGCGGGCCAGAGCGGCGACGACTGCCTGACCGACAAGCAGATTGCCGCGATCGAGACCTTGCACTCGCCATACAAATTCTCGTTTCCGCTCGCCAACGGCCTCGACGACTATCCGGGCTGGGGCGTATCGGGCGAGAACACGCCGGCGTTCGGCCCGACCGGCGGCTGGAAGGCCTGGTGGCTCGGCACCACGGCGCCGGCGCAGCCGCCGGCTCCGACCAATGGCATCGCCTGGATCTACGGTGCCGGCGGCATTCAATATGTCTTCGCGCGCGATCCGAAACTCGACGTCACGACCTACAGGCCCGAGGACCACAAGGCGCGCGTACTGGAAGTGTCCGCCCTGATGGATTCCACCAATCCGGATCTCAGCCGCTTTCACGCCCGCGGCGGCAGACTCGTGATGCTCGAACACATGGCCGACTACGCGCAAAGCCCCTATGCTGGCATCCGCTACTTCGAGACTGTCGAAAGGACGCTCGGCAAGGACAAGGTCGCGGAGTTCGCCAGGCTCTACACCGCACCCGGCGTCGACCATGTCGGCTCCGGCGCTCCGGCCAATGTCGACATGCTGGCGGTGCTGGTCGACTGGGTCGAGAACGACAAGGCGCCTGGCGATCTCGTGGTGCGCGAGCAGAAGCCCGAGGCACCGAGCTTCGACACGATCCGCGCGCTGCCCTTGTGCCGCTGGCCGGCATGGCCGCATTACAAGGCGGGGCCGGTCACTGAAGCGGCGAGCTTCGCCTGCGCGCCATGACGGGATGGCGCGTCACCCCATCACCTGATGCGGTGAACGGCCGAACGCGGCCTTGAAGGCGCGGCTGAAATGCGAGACGTCGCTGAAGCCGAAGCTGAGCGCGACATCGGTGACGCTGCCGAACCGCCGTTCGGCCAGCGCCTGATAGGCGCCGGCAAGGCGCTGCTGCCACAGCCAGCGGATCGGCGTGGTGCCTTCGCGCGCGAACAGGCGGTTCAGCGTGCGCGGCGCGATGCTCTGCGCCGTGGCGATCGCATCGAGATCGAGCTTGGGATCGTCGAGATGAGCCAGGACATAGGCCTTGACCCGGGCCAGCCGGTCGTCGCCGTGCTGGGGCACATCGTCCGTCAGCTCGGTCTGCAGCATGGTCGCGAAAATGTCGAGCGCGGACGCGCCGAGCCGGATTGCCGCAGGCCCGGCTTCGTCATCGAGCCGCGTCAGCCGCTGGATCAGCGATCCGGCCAGCGCGCCGACTTTCGAGGCGTGACCGATCCGCCGCGCCGTCAGGCGTGGCGCGTCCGGCAGGCGCGCGAGCAGCAGCGGCCGCGGGATCGACACCATGATCGACCGCGCGCTCGGGGCGAATTCGAGCGCGAACGGCTGGGCCTGATCATGCAGCATGAGATCGCCGCGGCGCATCTGTACCTCGCGTCCGCCCTGCGCGAACGAGACCTCGCCGCGCAGCGTGAGCCACAGCATGAAATAGTCGCGCGGATCCCGGCGCACGTCGCTCGCGCTGCGCATCACCCGGATGCGGTCGGCAGCCGGCGTCGACGACCAGATGTCGTTGATCGCAAGCGGGCCGAAATGGCGGATCGAGATCGATGCGGCAAACGCCTCGTCCGCGACGCGGCGACATTCGGTCAACGAGAATTCGCGGCAGGTGACGTGGTGCCAGCGGTCGAAACTGTCGCCCGGCGCGACGAGCGTCTGCGCGACGATTGCGTGATCTGGGGTCTGCATTGGCCTTGCTCCCGCCCAACCCGGCAGCTGGATATTCTGCGTCCCGTCCCCGGTTCTGGCAAGCAGAGTCCAGCGATTGGCCCGCACAGCCAAGAACGACAGCGGGAACCGGCGTAGAAAATGTCTCCCACCCGGAGAGGAGACACCACATGGGCTATCAATGCGACGTCATCGATCCCAACAAGACCGTCATGATCGTTGTCGACATGCAGAACGATTTCGTGGCCGAAGGCGCCAAGCTGCGCTCCGCGCAGGCCGCTGCCATGGTGCCCCGGCTGGCGCAGACCTTGAAGGCCTGCCGCGACAACGGCATCCGCGTCATCTACACCGCGCATGTGCATCGCCGCGACGGCAGCGACATGGGGCTGTACGACGATCTCTATGGGCCGATCGCCGACCGCTCATCGCTGGTCGACGGCAGCGCGGGCGTCGAGATCTTCAATGACCTCGCGCCAGCGCCGGGCGAACATATCATCAAGAAGCACCGCTACAGCGCGTTCTTTGCCACCGACCTCGACCTCGTCCTGCGCGAATGGGGCATCACGACCGTGATCATCTCGGGCACCACGACCGAGAACTGCTGCCACGCCACCGCGCGCGACGCCATGTTCCACAATTACAAGGTCGTCTTCCTGTCGGACGCGACGGGCACGTTCGACTATCCCGATGTCGGCCAGGGCGCGATGTCCGCCGAGCAGGTGCATCGGGCCACGCTGACGATCCTGGCCTTCTCAACGGCGCATGTAATGACGGCGGCCGAGATGCTGGGGCGGGTGAAGGCGGGTGATGGAGCGGCGAAGGCTGCGTAACGAAGTCGACTGCTTCACCTCCCCTTGCGGGCAGGGCAATCGCATATGTACTCGATCTCTCTACAAACTCCGTCATGCCCGGCCTTGTGCCGGGCATCCACGTCTTGGTTTCCGCGTGACAAGGACGTGGATGGCCGGGACAAGCCCGGCCATGACGAACCTGGAGACAGCAAAGCAAAGCTGCTCGCGGCCATGTGCAATTGCAGGGAGGATGTCGTCCCGGGCCAATGCTACTTCACCAGCGGGCACCCGCCATCGGCCAGCGGGCGGAACGCCTGGTCGGCCGGGATGGTCGAGATCAGTCTGTAGTAGTCGTAGGGGTATTTCGACTCCTCCGGCTTCTTCACCTCGAATAGATACATCGGATGGATGACGCGGCCGTCCTGGCGGATCGTGGTGTCGCCGAACAGTTTGTCCTTGCCTTTGAAGGTCTTCATCTGCGGCACCACCACCTTGGCGTCGTCGCTGCCGGTGGCGGCGACCGCGTTGAGGTAAGCGAGCGTCGAGGCGTAGACGCCGGCCTGGTTGCCGCTCGGCATCTTGCCGTTCATGCCGGGGCGCGCGGCGAAACGCTTGGCGAACGCGCGGGTGTCATCATTCATGTCCCAGTAGAAGGCTTCCAGCAGTTGCAGGCCCTGCGCCACCTTCAGGCCCATGCCGTGGATATCGTTCACGAACAGCAGGAACGCAACCATGGTCTGGCCGCTCTGCTGGATGCCGAACTCGGCCGCCTGCTTCACCGCATTGATGGTGTCGCCGCCGGCATTGGCGAGGCCGATCACCTTGGCTTTCGAGTTCTGCGCCTGCAGCAGGAAGGACGCGAAGTCCGAGGTGCCCAGCGGATGCTTGCTCGATCCCAGCACCTTGCCGCCATGCTTCTCGATGTAGTTCGTCGCTTCGGCTTCGATGCCCTTGCCGAGCGCGTAGTCGACGGTCACGAAGTACCAGTCCTTGCCGCCGCGCTGCATCATCGCGGCCGCGGTGGTGTTGCCGGTCGCCCAGGCGTCGTTGACCCACTGGATGGTATTGGGCGAGCAGGCCTTGCCGGTGAGATCAGAGCTCGCGGTCGACGACGCCAGGAACGTCATCCTGCTGTCGCGCAGGATGGTGTTGACGGCGAGACCGACGGCCGAGTTCGGCACGTCGACGATGGCATCGACGCCCTCGACGTCGAGCCATTTGCGCGCGATCGCAGATCCCACGTCGGCCTTGTTCTGGTGATCGGCATAGACGATCTCGACCTTGATGCCCTTGCCGCCGCCGTTGAAATCCTCCGCCGCCATCCGCGCGGCTTCCACCGAGCCCATGCCGTTGGTGTCCTGGAAGATGCCGGATATGTCGTTGAGCACGCCGACCCGCACGACGTTGTCGGAAATCTCCGCACGTGCGCTGCCCGCGGCGCAGGCCAATGCCAGCGCGAGTCCAATCCTGAAGCCCCTCATCGTGTCCCCTCCCTAGCGTTATTCCGCAGCCGGCGTCAGGCCGGCGTGATTTCGACCGGCAGGCTCTCGAGCCCGCGCAGCGTATTGTTGAACAGGCGCTTCGGCTCGCCCGCGATTTCGATCTTCGCAACGCGGCGCGCCAAGGCCGCCATCATCACCTCGCCTTCGAGGCGGGCGACGAGCTGACCGACGCACATGTGGATGCCCGAGCCGTAACCGACATGGCCCGAGGTGCGGCGCGTGATGTTGTAGCTGTCGGGCTCGTCCCAGCGGCGCGGGTCGCGGTTGGCCGCGGCGAGGAACATCAGCACCTTCTCGCCCTCCGGGATGGTGACGCCGCTGAGTTCGATCTCGCGGGTGGTGGTGCGGAAGAAGGTCTGGACCGGACTTTCGAACCGTACCGCCTCCTCAAAGGCATTACGTGCCAGCGTCGGATCGCCGCGCAGCTTCTCGAACTGGTCGGGAAAGCGCGTCAGGCAATAGACCGCGGCACCGATGCCGTTGACGGTGGTGTCGAGACCGGCCGACAGCAGGGAGCGCACCAGCAGCGGCGCTTCGGTCTCGGTAATGGCACCGCTATCGACATGGGCATGGATGCAGGCGCCGATGCCGCCGGGGGTGAGGTTGTCGCGCTGGCATTGCTCGGCGACATAGGCTTGATGCGGCGCCGAGCGCCGGATCGCCTCCTCGCGCAGCTGGTTCGGCGGACCGAAGGCGTTGAACACCAGGCTCGCATAGGGCAGCAGGTGCTCACGGCCCTCCGGCTTCAGGCCGAGCGCATCGGGGAAGATCGACAGCGGATAGGCTTCCGCAAGGTCGGTGATCGCATCGAACTTGCGCTTCTCCAGCAGCGTGTCGACACAAGCCTCGGCGGCGGCGGCAAATCGGCCGCGCAGCTGCTTCATCACGGTCGCCGACAGCACCGTACTCAACACATTGCGGGTCCGGGTATGGGCGGGCGGGTCGGCCTCCAGGATCAGGCTCGCCGGCCGCCACGGCTTCTCCTTGGAGAAGTCGCTCAGGCCGACGCCGCGGCTGGAGCAGAACGTGGCGGGGTCGTTCAGGACGGCGTACACCTCCGCGTAGCGCGCCACGCCGTAGACATTCCACTTGTCCAGATAAACCACCGGCCCGGCCTCGCGCAGCCGCTCATGGGTCGGGAACGGATCGGCGAAGAAGTCGAGCGCGAACGGATCGACGTCGAGATGCGCGGCGGCACCGGTCGTTGCAGTCATCGGGACCTCCCGAGGTTTGATCTTGTCAACACGGGCAGCATGTCACTTGCTCCCGAGCGGTTTCGCAGCGATGATTTGAGAAATGAGCAGCCAGCCCCTCCCCCGAAAGCCCCGCCGGCCGAAACCGGCCGATCCCGCAGATGCCATCGATGGCCCACTGCTGGACCTCAACCGTTATGTGCCGGCGTTCATCACCTTCATCGGCAACAAGCTGTCGAACAGCGCCACCGCGTTCTACCAGAAGAATTTCGGCGTCAACGTCACCGAGTGGCGGATCATTTCGCAATTGGCGATCGAACCGGGGATTCCGGCTTCGCGGATCTGCCAGGTGATCGGCTTCGACAAGGGCCCGGTCAGCCGCAATCTCTCGGCGCTGCAAAAGCGTGGTCTCCTGACCATCCGCACCGCGCCGGACGATGGCCGCACCCATTCGATCACGCTGACCGCGCGCGGCCGGGCCGTCCACGACAAGGTGATCGTCGCGGCGCTGGAGCGCGAGCGGCGGCTGCTGTCGTGCCTGAAGAAGGACGAGCGCGAGGTGCTGATCGACCTGCTGCGCCGGCTGCACGAGAATCTCGGCGCCGTGACCGGGCAAAGCACGACCTGACCGCACGGCCGGGCCACGGGCGGCGCCTGGCGCTGCCGCGGACTTCGCCCGATTGTCCATGCCTGCCGTTCGCGCCCTGCTGCGCAACATTGTCCTCCCAAACGCGTAGCCGTTGACCGGCCCTGTCCTTATGGGAGCCAAAACTCGCACAGACTAGTTGCTGTGGCAACTAAAAAGGCGAACGCCTGCGGCGTCAGGTCTCATGCCGAGACTTGCAGCGACGCTCTCTGGTCAGGTGAGCACGCCGCTCAGGCTCCCTCGCCCGCAAGGGGGAGGGAACCCTTCCGTCAGGTGCCTTCCTCACTCGCGCCGGCTGAGCCCGAGCAACCAATCGGCTCGGACGCCCCGTCGTCCTCCAATACCGCCACTGCTGCAGCGCGGCGTGTCAGCACGGCGCGCTGGTTGATGTAGCCCTTGTCGGTGATCTCGCCGCCGTCGACAGAGGCAGGCTCGGCAAGCAACAGCGCACGGGTGGCGTGGCCGGAGGAATGGCCGCCCTGCGCCTTCAGCCGCGCCAGTCCCTGCCCGATCGCGGAACGGACCGCCGCATGGCCGATTGCGTCGCGCGCGTCGGCGTTGTCGGCCAGTCCGGCCAGCGCGCGGCAGGCGGCAAGGTTCGGGAACACCAGGAAGCGCACCTCGTCGCGGCCATGTCCGGTGACGACGATGTCCTGCGCGAGCGGCGCCAGCGCGGCGATGCCGGCAACCCTCAAAGTGCCGACGCTGACCCAGGTGCCGGAATTGAGCTTGAAATCCTCCGCCACACGGCCGTCGA
This sequence comes from Bordetella parapertussis, assembly GCA_943372075.1. Lineage (GTDB taxonomy): Bacteria > Pseudomonadota > Alphaproteobacteria > Rhizobiales > Xanthobacteraceae > Bradyrhizobium. The sequence continues at coordinate 11,719 of CALRXG020000110.1, forward strand.
AGAACAGCCCGAGATCCGGCCGGTCGGGATCGGCGAAGGTGACGGCATCACCGATCTTGTAGAACCCTTCATCGTCGAAGGCCGCCGCGGTCAGATCGGGCGCCTTCCAGTAGCCCGGCGTGACATTGGGTCCGCGGACGCGGACCTCGAGCTTGTCGCCCGAGGGCACCAGCTTCAGTTCGGTGCCGGGTATCGGCACGCCGATATTGCCGGAGCGCTTGGCCAGGAAATGACAATCGGTCGCCAGCGGCGAGGTCTCGGTCGAGCCCCAGGCCGACACCATCGGCAGCCTGCGGCCGACCGCCTGCAGCGACAATTCTTCCAGCGCATCCCACAGATTCTGCGGCAGCGCCGCGCCGGCATAGAAGGCGAATTTCGTACCCTCGAAGAATTTCCGGCGCAGTTCGTCCTCGGTGCGCAGCGCTGCGATCAGCATATCGAAGCCGCGCGGCACGTTGAAATAGACCGTCGGCACCACGCTGCGCAGATTGGCGAGCGAGGTCGCGAACAGCCCGGGCGCCGGCTTGCCGCCGTCGATATAGAGCGTGCCGCCATTGCGCAGCACCAGATTGAAATTGTGGTTGGCGCCGAAGGTGTGGCTCCAGGGCAGCCAGTCCAGGATGATCAGTTCTTCGCCAGCCTGCTCCACGAACGTCCAGGTCTGCGCCTTGGCCTGCTGGCTCGAGGTCAGCATGAGCTGGGTGTTGATCACGGCCTTCGGCGTGCCGGTCGACCCCGAGGTGAACAGGAATTTTGCGATCGTATCCGGCGTCACCGCGGCGAAGGCCGCGGCGACCTCCGATGCTTCCGGCGTCGCTGCAATGGTGCGGAACGGCAGTGCGTCCGCGTCGTCGGGACTGCCGCTGACGATGGCCGCCCGATGCAGCGGCGCGATCGCGGCCAACGCAGCCGCGAACGGCTTCGTACTCGCAACGTAGATTGCGCCGGGATCGAGCAGCGCGATCATGCTCGTCAGCTTGTCGAAGTCTTTCGACATCAGCGAATAAGCCGGCGAGATCGCAGCCGATGGCACGCCGACGTGCTGGGCGGCGAGCGCAAACAATGCGTGGTCGATGCCGTTGTCCGAGAGGATGACCAGCGGCCGCTCCGTGCTCAGCTTCTGCGCCAGGATCCATGATGCGGCCCGCCGCACGATGCCGCGCGCGTCGCGATAGCTGATGGTGCTCCATGGCGCTTCGGTGCTGGCGCGTTCGCCGAGGAAGATGCGATCCGGCGCCTGCCGCGCCCAGTGCTCCAGCCAATCACCGATGCAGCGGGCGCTCTCTTTCAAGGGCGTGGTGGAGCGGACCAGGATGCTGCCGTCGCCGCGGCGATCCGCCACGATCGTGGGTGTCGCGAACAGCTTGCTCGGATTGTCTCCGCTGGCGGCGGCCATCGTCATGGTTTCCTCCACGCCCATGTCTGTTCGGGATCGCGCCGCAACGCTATGCGGGGGCGCGGTCCCGGCCGGGCCGTTTGGTCATAATGTTGCGGACATCAATTGTTGTCGTCAACAACAATCTTTCCTTCCCGCCGCGGGCGCGCTAGCCTTGCGGCCATGGCAAGCCCGCAAAAGACGTCGCGCAAGGCAGCAGGAACAGCAGCGGCAATCCGCCGCCCCCGAACGCGCGCGGCAAATGGCCGGGCGCACGATGGCGACGCCGAGGAAGAGATCGGCCTCGACGCGCTGGTCGGCCACGCCGGCTATGCGGTGCGGCGCTTCCAACTCTGGATCTTTCAGGATTTCGTCAAGACACTGGCGACGGTCGATATCCGACCGACGCAGTATTCGGTCATGACCGTGATCGGGGCCAATCCGGGCCTGAGCCAGATGGCGGTCGCCAAGCGGCTCGGGATCGAGCGCGCGCGGCTGGTGCATCTGCTCGACAGCCTGGAGGAACGCGACTTCGTCAGCCGCGTCCCCTCCGCCACCGACCGCCGCTCCCACGCGCTGCATCTGACGGCACGCGGCAAGACCGCGCTGGCGCAGTTCAAGCGCCTCGCCGCCGAACATGAGCGGCATGTCGCCGAGAAGATCGGCAGAGACAACCGCGAGCAATTGTTGCGGATCCTCGCCTGCTTCACCTGATCGATCGATCGGATTCCGGCTCGGCCCTACCTGCCTGCAAAATAGGCAAATTCGTTCACAGGCCAACCCGCATCAACTCCCGGCTACCATTTCAAGCAACTGATATTGTGCAATAATCTGGCGCATCGCAGGCGCAGGCAAATTGTACACAATGGCACATTGCTTGCTTCGATCAGGCTGCAATTCCTTCGCGGACGGCATCCGATGCCTCGCCGCCCAAGAGACGAGGCCAACCACGTGACTGAAACTGTCGCTGCGATCGTTGCCGCACACCGCGCTGGGACCATGACGCCGGCACAAACCGTGGCCCGCAGCTACCAGCGCATCCGCAAGCACAACGATCCCGCCATCTTCATCAGCCTGCGCGATGAGAAAGAGGCGCTGGCCGAGGCGGAGCGGCTGGCCGATCCGACGCTGCCGCTCTATGGCGTGCCGGTCGCGATCAAGGACAATATCGACGTCGCGGGATTGCCGACCACCGCCGCCTGCCCGGCCTTCGCCTACACGCCGGCGCGGGATTCCACCGCAGTCGCCAGGCTGCGCGCGGCCGGCGCCATCATCATCGGCAAGACCAATCTCGACCAGTTCGCCACCGGCCTGGTCGGCGTGCGCTCGCCCTATGGCATCCCGAAGAATGCGGTCCGCGACGATCTGGTGCCGGGCGGATCGAGCTCGGGCTCCGCGGTCGCGGTATCGGCAGGCCTGGTGCCGCTTGCGCTCGGCACCGACACCGCGGGCAGCGGCCGCGTGCCGGCGATGCTCAACAACATCGTCGGGCTCAAGCCGAGTCTCGGGCTGATTCCGAATACCGGGCTGGTGCCGGCCTGCCGCACGCTCGACTGCATCTCGGTGTTCTCGCTGACCGCCGACGACGCGCTGGCCGCGCTCGCCGTCATGGCAGGCCCCGATGACGCCGATCCGTTCTCGCGCGACCGGCCGCTGGCCGCCCTCGCGGCGTTTCCGACGAAGCTGAAGCTCGGTATTCCCAAGTCGGGTCAGCTGATCTTCTTCGGTGATCGCGAGGCCGAGAAGGCCTACGGCGAGGCGGTGAAGCGCTGGCAGGCGCTCGGCGCCGAACTCGTCGAATTCGACCTCGAGCCGTTCTACGAGACCGCGCGGCTGCTCTATGAGGGCCCGTGGGTCGCCGAGCGCTATCTGGTGATCCGCGACCTTCTGGCATCGTCACCCGAAGCGATCCACCCGGTGACGCGCGAGATCACCATCGGCGGAGCCCGCCCGTCGGCGGCGGACACATTCTCCGCACTCTATCGCCTGCAGGCCCTGCGTCGTGTCTCCGAGCAAACATTCGCGCAATTCGAAGCGATGGTGCTGCCGACGGCGCCGACCGTCTATTCGACAGCAGACGTGCTTGCCAAGCCGATCGAGCTCAACTCGCGGCTCGGCACCTATACCAACTTCGTCAACCTGCTCGACCTCTGCGGCCTGGCGCTGCCATCCGCGATGCGGCCCGATGGCGCACCGTTCGGCATCACGCTGCTGGCGCCGGCCGGCCGCGACGCCGAGCTGGCCGGCATCGGCCGCGTATTCCACGCCGATACCGGATTACCGATCGGAGCCAACGCGCTGCCGCAGCCGCCGCTTGCCGCAACGCCGGCTCCGGCGCAGGACGAGATCACCATTGCGGTGGTCGGCGCGCATCTCTCGGGCATGGTGCTGAACCACGAATTGACGACACTCGATGCACGCTTGCTGGAAGAAGCGCTCACGGCGCCGGACTACAGGCTCTACGCACTCGACACCACGCCGCCGAAGCCCGGCATGCTGCGCATCGAGGCGGGCGCAGGCCATGCCATCAAGCTGGAGCTCTGGGCGATGTCACCTGCCGCATTCGGAACATTCGTCGCCGCGATCCCGCCGCCGATGGCGATCGGCACGATCCGGCTCGCCGATGGGCGGCAGG
>CALRXG020000111.1:0-15625 GCA_943372075.1 Bordetella parapertussis
CGGACAAGGACGTCGTGGAGAAGTTCTCGGTCAATCCGCCCAACGTCTACGGCTTCGGCCATCAGGCCTACTATCATCACGTGGTCGATTGCCTGGAGAACCAGCGCGCGGCGCTGGTCGACGGGCTCGAGGGCCGCAAGAGCCTGGAGCTGATCTCGGCGCTCTACGAGTCGATCGAGACCGGTGAGGAAGTGGCGCTGCGCTTCACGCCGCGCCTGAGCCGGCTCGGTGTGGTTTCGTGAACCGGCCCGAGGTGCATCAGGCCAGCGTGCGCGATGTCGCGTTCGGCGAACGCGTCAAGATCGTCGAGCCCTGTAACCTTTATGGCTGCACGCTCGGCGACGATAGCTTCGTCGGGCCGTTCACCGAAATCCAGAAGGGCGTGGTGGTCGGCGCGCGCACCCGCGTGCAATCGCATGCGTTCGTCTGCGAGCTCGTCACCATCGGCGAGGACTGCTTCGTCGGGCACGGCGTGATGTTCGTCAACGACACGTTCGCAACCGGCGGCCCGGCGCGCGGCCGCAAGGAGCTGTGGCGTGAGACGGTGATCGGCAACCGGGTGTCGATCGGCTCCAACGCCACGATCATGCCGGTCAGGATCGCCGACGACGTCGTCATCGGCGCGGGATCCGTCGTGACCAAGGACATCACGATATCAGGCACCTATGCCGGCAATCCGGCACGCCGGCTGCTGACGAGCCAATAGGGGAATATCGATGGCCGTGCCGTATGCCGACCTGCAGCTGCAATACCAGTCCATCAAGGGCGAGATCGATGCCGCGATCGCCGGCGTGATCCGCGACAACGCCTTCATCCGCGGCGGCTATGTCGACGCCTTCGAGCGCGAATTCGCCGCGGCCGCGGAAGTCGCGCACTGCGTCTCCTGCGCCAACGGCACCGACGCACTTTACCTCGCGATGCGGGGGCTGAAAGTGCAGCCGGGCGACGAGGTGATCACGACGGCGCATTCCTGGATCTCGACCGCGGCGATGATCACGCATTCCGGCGCCATCGTCGTGTTCTGCGATACCGATGATACGACGTTCACGATCGATCCGGCCGCGATCGAGGCGGCGATCACGCCGCGCACGGTCGGCATCATCCCGGTGCATCTGTACGGCCAGCCCGCCGACATGGATGCGATCATGGCGATCGCGCGGAAGCACAAGCTCTGGGTGATCGAGGACTGCGCCCAGGCACATCTCGCGCGCTACAAGGGCCGCATGGTGGGTACGTTTGGCGAGGCGGCGACCTATTCATTCTATCCCGGCAAGAACCTTGGCGCGATGGGCGACGCGGGTGCCGTCGTCACCAACGACGCAGCGCTCGCCGAGCAGATGGCCATGCTGGCGCGCCACGGTGGGCTGGTGAAGCACCAGCACCATATCGAGGGCATCAACAGCCGGCTCGACGGCATGCAGGCCGCGATCCTCTCGGCCAAGCTGCCGCATCTCGATGCGTGGACCGAGGCCCGCCAGGCCGCCGCCGAGGTCTATGACGCCGGCCTCAACCAGATCGAGGCCGTCGTGGTGCCCGAGGTCGCGCCGGCGCGCAGCCACGTCTACCACCTCTACACGATCCGGCATCCGCGCCGCGATGCGCTCGCCGCGCACCTGAACGCCAATGGCGTGCAGACCGCGATCAACTACCCCACCGCGCTGCCCTTCCTTCCGGCCTACGCCCGGTTCAATCACCGGCCGGAGCAGTTCCCCAATGCCCATCGCGACCAGAGCCGGATACTCTCGCTGCCGATGTTCGCCGAGATCACACGCGAGCAGCAGGACGAGGTGATCGACCTGGTCCGCAAGTTCTGATCGCGATCGTGGCCTTGCGCCGGCGCGGGGGTTAGCCTCGCTGTAGCAGAGGCTTCAGGAACAGCTCCAGATTGGAGCCGGGGAACAGGTAGCCCTTCAGGCCCGCCGCGCGTGCCGCCTCGATGTCCGTCGGTTGATCGCCGACCAGAAAGCTTCGTTCGACATCGACCGGAAAGCGTTCCAGCAGGTCATTGATCATGCCCGGCGATGGCTTGCGGCGAAGGCTGACCTGCCGGTAACGCTCGATGGTCCCTTCCGGATGGAACGGGCAATATTCGAAGGCGTCGATATGGGCGCCGATCTTGCCGAGCTCGGCGGACATCCAGTCGTGGAGCTTTCGGATATGCGCTTCCTCGTAGAGGCCTCGCGCAACGCCTGACTGGTTGGTCACGACGAACGCGAAATAGCCGATGTCGTTGACCGCCTTCACCGCCTCGCGCGCGCCGTCGATCCAGACCAGCCTGTGGCTTTCGAACAGATAGCCGATGTCCCGGTTCAGGACGCCGTCCCGATCGAAGAAGACCGCCGGCCTTCGCGCCTGATCGCTGGAAGCGCTGCTCATGAGGTGGCGATCCGTTCGGCTCCGTGAGGCATGTGCCCGCTCAATAGTTCACATTGCCGGGCGCGGCAATGCGAGGCCACATGGTCAGCGGGATGCGCTGGCTCTCGAGGCTATCGCTCGTCCGCAATCACCTTGCCGTCATTCGGCAGCGAGCCTGCGCCGACGAGCTCGACCATGCCGCCGAGCTTGGTGACCGCGCGCAGTGTCGCCGCGACTTCGCCTTGCAGGGCATCCGCCGTCGAAGTGCATTCGGCCCTCAAGGTCATCGCGTCGGCCTCGCCGGTGCGCGTGACGACGAGGCGGAGCCGTCCGAGCTCGGGATGGCGCTTGCCAATCTCCGCGACCTGTTCGGGGCGTACGAACATGCCCTTGACCTTGGTGGTCTGGTCGGCGCGGCCCATCCAGCCCTTGATGCGCATATTGGTGCGTCCGCATTGACTCGCGCCGGGCAGGGCGGCGGTCAGGTCGCCGAGCGCGAGGCGGATCCAGGGATGGTGCGGATCGAGCGAGGTCACCACGATCTCGCCGACGTCGCCCGGCGCAACGGGATCGCCGGTGCCGGGCTTGACGATCTCCAGGATCAGTTCCTCGTTGACGGTCATCCCCTCGCGCGCCGGCGTCTCGAACGCGATCAGCCCGAGATCGGCAGTGCCGAACGCCTGGTAGGCCTCGACGCCGCGCGACTTCATCTCCTCCTGCAGCGATTTCGGGAAGGCCGCACCCGAGACCAGCGCGCGCTTGATCGAGGATACGTCACGGCCGGCGCCGGCGGCGGCATCGAGCAGGATCTTCAGGAAATCAGGCGTGCCGCTGTAACCAACCGGGCGATAGGCCTCGATCAGCTCGAATTGCTGCTCGGTATTGCCAGGGCCGGCCGGGATCACGGCGCAGCCGAGCGCCCGCGCGGAGGCATCGAAGATGAAGCCGCCGGGGGTGAGGTGATAGCTGAAGGTGTTCAGCACCACGTCCCCTTCGCGAAAGCCCGCCGCGAACAGCGCCCGCGCGCCGCGCCAGGGGTCGGTCTGCCGTCCCTCCGGCTCGAAGATCGGTCCCGGCGACGTGAACAGGCGGGCGAACGCGCCGGGCTTGTCGGCTACGAAGCCGCCGAAGGGCGGGGCGGCCTTGTGCAGGGCCGGCAGTTCCGACTTGCGCAGCACCGGCAGCCCCGCCAGAGCCTCCCGGCTGGTGACGGACGCCGGATCGATGCCCCTCAGCAAATTGGCATAGGCGGGTGCTGCCATCGCCTTGCGCAGGGTCTCCGGCAGCCGGGCGAACAGCGCGGCCTCGCGCTCGGCCGGGGCGCGCGTTTCAAGGGCGTCGTAATGGTCGGTCATGTCAGGTCCTTTGGCAGGTCCTTGAGAGGATGTGCGCAGGTTGCGTGCCGGTGCGCCCGTGCTATCAGACGGTGACCGCTGACATTGGGACGGTTCCAGGAAGCACGATGGCTGAGGCAGAGAGCGTTGCGGCGGACGGAGCCGCCGATGTCGTCGCGAGGCTGAAGCGCCGCATCATCGAGCAGGCGCTGCCGCTGTGGTCGACCACCGGCTGGGACGGCACGGCTGGCGGCTTTGTCGATCGGCTGCAACTGGATGGAACTGCCGACCACGCCGCGCCGCGCCGGGTCATGGTGCAGGCCCGCCAGATCTATTGCTACGCCAAGGCCGCCCAGATGGGCTGGTATCCCGAAGGGCGCGCGGTCGCGCTGAAGGGGCTCGACTATCTGCTCGCCAAGGCCAAGGCACCGGATGGCCGGCCGGGTTTCGTCTACAGCCTGACGCCGGACGGCGGCGTGCTCGATCCGCTGCGCGACACCTATGGCCATGCCTTCGTGCTGCTGGCGCTGGCGACCGTCTACGGGCTCGACCAGGACGCCCAGATACGCGCCGAAATCGACGCCCTGCTGGCATTCCTCGACACCGAGCTGCGTTCGCCCCATGGCGGCTTCCAGGAGGGGCTGCCGCCCTCGATGCCGCGCCGGCAGAACCCGCAGATGCATCTGTTCGAGGCGATGATCGCCTGCTTCGACGCGACGCATGATCTGTCGTTCCAGAATCGCGCCGGCGATTTCTTCGCGCTGTTCCTGGCCAACCTCTACGACAAGCAGACGCGCACCCTCGGCGAATATTTCGAGGAGGATTGGTCCAGGATCCCGCCGGTCAGCGTCGAGCCCGGGCACCTCGCGGAATGGGTCTGGCTGCTGAAGGGATTCGAGCGGATCACCGGCTGCCCTACCGGGCGACCGCGCGGCGAACTGCTGGCGTCGGCGCTGCGCTATCGCGACGCGACCGGCTGCCTGATCGACGAGGGCGATGCCGAAGGCAATATCCGCCGCCACAGCAGGCGGCTGTGGCCGCAGAGCGAGTTGGCGAAGGCCTGGATCGCGCAGGCCGAGTCGGGCGAAGCTGGCGCTGCGGACGAGGCGCGCGCGGCGCTTGGGCTGCTGGAGCGACACTATCTCAGCCATCCCGTGGCCGGCGGCTGGTACGACCAGTTCGACCGCGACGGCAAGTCGCTGGTCGCGACGATCCCGGCATCGTCGTTCTACCACGTGCTCTGCGCGGTCACCGAAGCGGAGCAGGTGCTCAGCTAGAGCCGGCTTGCTGGTTTGATGCGTCTTCTGCACGCGAACCGGTCCTCAACTCCGCTCGAAAACGCGCGACGGGCTCACAGCCAGCGCTTGCGCCGCTTGAAGCTTTTCAAGTTCTTGAAGCTCTTGCGCTGGTCGCCGGCGCCGCCGAGGTAGAACTCCTTGACGTCCTCATTGTCGCGCAATTCGTCGGCCGAGCCGTCGAGCACCACCTTGCCCTGTTCCATGATGTAGCCGTGGCTCGCGACCGAGAGCGCGGCGCGTGCGTTCTGTTCGACCAAGAGGATCGTGACGCCGAGATCGCGGTTGATCTCCTTGATGATCGCGAACACTTCCTTGACCAGCAGCGGCGACAAGCCCATCGACGGCTCGTCCATCAGGATCATCTTCGGGCGCGCCATCAGCGCGCGGCCGATTGCGAGCATCTGCTGCTCACCGCCGGAGAGATAGCCGGCGAGGCCGGTGCGCTCCTTCAGGCGCGGGAAATATTTGAACACCATGTCGATGTCGGCGGCGACCTCACCGTCGCGCCGGGTGAAGGCGCCGAGCCGCAGATTCTCCAGCGACGTCATGTCGGCAACGATGCGGCGGCCCTCCATCACCTGGAAGATGCCGCGCCGGACGATCTTGTCCGGATCGATGCCGTTGATGCGCTGGCCCTCGAACAGGATTTCACCGCGCGTGACCTCGCCGTCCTCGGTCTTGAGCAGGCCGGAGATCGCCTTCAGCGTGGTCGACTTGCCGGCGCCGTTGGCGCCGAGCAGCGCGACGATCGCACCCTTCGGCACTTCGAGGCTGAGCCCGCGCAGCACCAGGATGACGTCGTCATAGACGACCTCGATGTTGTTGATGCTGAGCAGCGGCGGCGGCGGGACCGCCGTCGGCCCCGGACGGGTGGCTTCGATGGTTTCGTTCATGGTTCCGGTCACTCTCCACTGTCGTCACCCGCGTTTCGTGCGGGTGACCCAGTATTCCCGAGGCGCCAGCGGTCAAATCGTGAGAGCGCGGCGTACTGGATCCCCCGCTTTCGCGGGGGATGACGATTGTTGTCGAGGCTGCGCCTGTCGCAGCCTCACGACCTCACCAGCCAAACCATTCCGGCTTGCGCGGCAGGTCGACGGTCTTCACCTTCTCGAGCTTGATGGTGCCCTTGCTCATCAGCTCGTTGATGTCGCCGTCGGTCGCGCCGGTGACCTTCGAGCGATAGAGGTCGACCTTCGTGGTCGGGCGATGATCCTTCTCGGTCCAGGTCGAGGGATTGCAGACCCCGTCCATGCCGGCCGGCACCCAGTCCTTCTTCTGGTAGAAGCCCTTGGCGACGTTCTCGCCGGTGGCGCCGCCGTTCTTCGCCGCCCAATCCAGTGCCTCCTTCATGTACAGCGCGCTGCAGACGCCGGCGATGTAGTGCACCGGGCGATAGACCTTGCCCGACGGGTCGGACATCTTGGAGATCTCCATCACCGTCTTCATGCCGGGCGCGTTGCCGCCCCAGCCGACCGCGGTGCGCAGCGGGAAGATCACGCCATCGGCGGCATCCCCCGCGGTCTTGGCGGCGTTCTCGTCCATGCCCCAGACGTTGCTGAGGAACTGGACGTCGACGCCGGCGGTCTTGCAGGCCTTCATGACCGAGATGTTGGAAGCGGCGGTGTTGCCGAGATAGGCGTAGTTGGCGCCGGAGCTCTTCAGGCTCAGGCACTGCGCCGAGTAGTCGCCGGGCGACAGCGCGAACACCAGCGGCGGCAGCACCTCGAAGCCGAGCTCGGCCGCGAGCGCCTCGCCGGCCGCCTTCGGGGCGTTCGGGTAGGGATGGTTGGCACCCATATGGACGAATTTGGGCTTGCCGGGCTTGCCCTTGGCCTTCCAGTCCTCAGCCGCCCAGGTCAGTTCGGCGCGCAGCGCGTCCGAATAGCTCGGGCCGTAGAAGAAGTTGTACGGCGCCGGCTTGGCCTTGCCGCTGGTGCCTTCGGGATCGGTCAGCGCGGCGGCGTAGGAGCCCGACAGATCGGGAATCTTGTCCTGCGCCAGGAAGCCGGTCAGCGCCTCGGTATCTGCGGTGCCCCAGCCCATGATCGCGGCCACCTTGTTGTCGGGCGCCGACCACTTCTTGTACAGCGCGATGGCACGCGGCACCTGGTAACCGTAGTCGTTGCTGTCGACATTGAGCTGCTTGCCGCCGACGCCGCCGTTCTTGTTGACCCAGGCAAAGGTATCGGCGACGCCCTGGCCGTAGGGCGTGCCGACGTCGGAGGTACCGCCCGAGAGGTCCTGGAGATGGCCGATGGCGATCTGCGCCTGCGCGGCGCTGGCCGCGCCGCCGATCAGCAGCGCCAGGGAGACCGAGCTCAAAAGGGATCTAATCGTCATTGTTGGTTTCCTCCTGTTATTTATTGAACCGATCGTTGGGTCATATTCCGTCTGCGTCAGTGCGAGAACGGGTAGAGTTTCCAGTAGGCCTTGATCTGCCGCCAGCGATGCGCGAGCCCGTCCGGCTCGAACATCAGGAAGCCGATGATGATCAGGCCGATCGCGATCTCGCGCAGGAAGGTGATGTTGTTGTTGAGTTGCAGCGCCTTGTCGATGGCGCCGCCCTTCAGCCAGGCGCTCAGCCATTCCATCGATTCCGGCAGCAGCACGACGAAGGCGGTGCCCATCAGCGTGCCCATCACCGAGCCGGTGCCGCCGATGATGACCATCGCGAGGAACAGCACCGAACGCTCGATGCCAAAGCCCTCCTGCGAGACCACCAGCTGACAATGCGCGTACAGCGCGCCGGCGATGCCGGCGAAGAACGCGGCAAGCCCGAACGACAGTGTCCGGTACTTGGTCAGGTTGATGCCCATGATCTCGGCCGAGAGATAGTGGTCGCGGATCGCGACCAACGCACGGCCGTCGCGGGTACGCATCAGATTGGTGACCAGCAGATAGCTGATCACCATGTAGGCGAGCACGACGTAGAAATACTGCCGGTCGCCGCGCAGCGTATAGCCGAAGATCGAGAACGGATTGGCGCTGGCCGGCACCGAACCGCCCGAGAACCAGTCGGCGCGCGAGAAGAAGTCGAGCAGGATGTACTGCGCGGCAAGCGTGGCGATGACGAGATAGAGGCCCTTCAATCGCGCCGCCGGCACGCCGAAGATCAGGCCGACCAGCGCCGTGACCACACCGGCAAGCGGAATCGCGAAGAACACCGGGATCGGCAGGTTGTTGGAGATGTAGGCCGAGGTGAAGGCGCCGAACAGGAAGAACGCGGCGTGTCCGATCGAGATCTGGCCGGTGAATCCGACCAGCACGTTGAGGCCGAGCGCCGCGATCGCGAAGATGCCGATCTGGATCGCGATCGAGAGCAGGTAGTTGGACAGCAGCATCGGCGCGAAGCAGGCGACGATGATGCCGAGAATCGCGCAATTGCGGCTGGCTGTGGTCGGGAAGATCGTGGTGTCGGCCGCGTAGCTGGTGCGGAAGTCGCCCGACGGGATGAGGGTGCTCGTTGCCATGGGGCTCTACTGTGCTCCCTGCCGGGGTGAAGTCATCGTCACGCCCCTTTTTGTCTGGGCATGATCGTTTCCGAAAACCGGTTTCCACTTTTCGGCGATCATGCCTAGACCCGCTCGATGTCCTTGGTGCCGAACAGCCCATACGGCTTGATCATCAGGATGATGATCAGGACGTAGAACGGCGCGATCTCGTAGAGATTGCCCCAGTGCAGATATTCGCTGTCGACATATTGGGCGACGTTTTCCAGGAGCCCGATGATGATGCCGCCGAGCACGGCGCCGCCGACCGAGTCGAGCCCGCCGAGGATCGCGGCCGGAAACACCTTGATGCCGTAGGCGGAGAGGCCGGACGACACGCCGTTGACGACGGCAACCACGACACCGGCGACCGCCGAGACCGTGGCCGAGATCGCCCAGGCCATCGCGAACACGCTCTTCACGGAGATGCCGAGCGACTGTGCGACCTGCTGGTTGAACGCGGTGGCGCGCATCGCCAGGCCGTATTTGGAGGCGCGGAAGAACCAGGCCATGCCGACCATCATGGCGAGCGAGACCACGAGGCTCATGACGTAGACGGTCTGGATCTGGAGCCCGAACAGGCTGATCGACTGGCTCTGGAAGATCTGCGGAAACGGCTGCGGGTTGACGCCGAAGATCCACTTCAGCGCGGCCTGGAACACGGTCGACAGGCCGATCGTCACCATGATCACGGAGATGATCGGTTCGCCGATCATCGGGCGCAGGATCACGACCTGGATCGCGATGCCGAAGATGAACATGAACACCAGCGTGATCGGCATGCCGATCCAGAACGGCAATTGATACTTGGTCAGCAGCGCCCAGCACACCCAGGCGCCGACCAGCAGCAGTTCACCCTGCGCGAAGTTGACGACCTGGGTCGCCTTGTAGATCAGCACGAACGACATCGCGACCACGCCATAGAGCGTGCCGACCACGAGGCCATTGACGATGAGCTGGATCAGGAACTGGGTGTTCATGGGGTGCCGTGCTATCTTCGCCTCTCCCCGCCTGCGGGGAAAGGCCGGCGCGTGCCGAGCGATGCGAAGCATCGTCCGGGGTGCGACGGGTGAGGGGGAGCTTCCGCATGCGCGGTGCTAGAGAGTCCAAAACCGAGCGCGCGAGGAATTTGCGAGCAGCCTCGACGGATTCTGAGGGGACGCTCTGGTACCGTCTCCGCGCCCGCAGGCTGAGCGGTTACAAGTTCGTGAGACAGGAGCCGGTTGGACCCTACACGGTCGACTTCATCTGCCGCGAGCATCGTCTCGTAATTGAGGTGGATGGCGGACAACACGCCGACAGTCAGACCGACGCCATTCGCGACAAATGGCTCGTCGATCACAAGTACCGCGTCTTGCGTTTCTGGAACAACCAAGTCTCGAGCAATTTGGCTGGCGTTCTCGAAACGATCCTCACCGCGCTCGCGGAGGCTCCCCCTCACCCGGATCGCTGATGCGATCCGACCTCTCCCCGCAAGCGGGGCGAGGTGAAGGTCAGCGCGTGTCGCAGAGACGGTCATTCCGCGGCCTCCGCGATCGCAGCGCGGCCGAGATCGACGACTTCGAGTGTGGTGCGGACACGTTGCGTGGTGCCGTCCTGGAAACGGATCACGGTGTCGACCGGGATTTGGCCTTGCCGCGGTAGATTGCCTCGATGATATCTGCGTATTTTTCGTTGATCACGCCGCGGCGAACCTTTCGGGTCCGCGTCAGTTCGCCGTCGTCGGCATCGAGCTCCTTGTAGAGCAGCAGGAAGCGCGAGATGCGCTGGGCCGGCGGCAGGGTGGCGTTGACGGTCTCGACCTCTTTCTTCAGCAGTGCATAGACCTCCGGCCGCGACGACAGGTCGGTATAGGTCGTGAACGAGAGCCGGTTCTTCTCCGCCCATTTCGAGATGATCGAGTAGCGGATGCAGATCATCGCGGCCAGCGTGTCGCGACCGGCGCCGAGCACGACGGCTTCGGCGACATAGGGCGAGAACTTCAGCTTGTTCTCGATATATTGCGGCGAGAAGCGCTCGCCGCGCGAGGTCTCGGCGAGATCCTTGATGCGGTCGATCACGACCAGCTGCCGGTTGTCGTTGTAGTAGCCGGCGTCGCCCGAATGCATCCAGCCGTCCTTGATGTCTGCGACCGATGCCTCGGCGTTCTTGTAGTAGCCGTGGAACATATTCGGATGCCGCACCACGATCTCGCCGACGCCGTTGACGTCGGCATTGTCGATGCGGATTTCGATGTTGTCGGCCATCGGCACGCCGGTCGTGTCGGGATCGACCTTGCCTTCTGGATGCAGCGTGTAGGCGCCGAGCAGCTCGGTCTGGCCGTACAGCGTGCGCAGCGGCACGCCCATCGCCTGGAAGAACTTGAAGGTGTCCGGCCCGAGCGCCGCGCCGCCGGTCGCCGCCGAGCGCAGCCGGGTGAAGCCGAGCCGGTCGCGCAGCGCGCGGAACAGGATCTGGTCGGCGAGGACAGAACGCTTGCCCTCGGCGAGCGCCGCGAGCCCGGCCTTCATCCCGAGATCGTAGAGCCTCTGCTTGAACGGCGAGGCATCCATGACACCTGCGCGCACGTCGGCCGCGATCGACTCCCAGACCCGCGGCGCGAACAGCACGAAGGTCGGCGCGATCTCGCGGAAATCGTGCATCATCGTGTCGGGCTCTTCGACGAAGTTGACCTTCATCCGGGAGAGCAGCGCCTGGCCCAGCGCGTAGATCTGCTCCATGATCCAGGGCAGCGGCAGCACCGAGACATACTCGTCATCCGGCCCCTTCGGGTCGAAGGCGAGATAGGTCGCGCAGTGCCGCAGCACGCGTCCGGCCGAGAGCATCGCAAGCTTCGGGTTGGCGGTCGTGCCCGAGGTGGTGCAGAGGATCGCGACGTCTTCGCCGCGGGTGGCGTCGACCAGCCGGTCGTACAACCCGGGCTCACGCGTCGCGCGATCGCGGCCGAGCGCAACGAGCTTGCTCGCCTCCATCAATCGCGGATCGTCGTATTTGCGCATGCCGCGCGGGTCGGAATAGACGATGTGCTTGAGATGCGGCACGCGGTCGGCCAGGCCGAGCAGCTTGTCGACCTGTTCCTCGTCCTCGGCGAACACCAGCTTGGCCTCGCCATAGGTCAGGAGATAGGCGGCTTCCTCGTCCAGCACGTCGCGATAGAGGCCAAGGCTCATCGCGCCGATCGCGTGGGCAGCGATTTCGGCCGCGACCCAGTCCGGCCGGTTATCGCCGATGATGCCGATCACGTCGCCGTGGCCGAGGCCGAGTTCGACCATGCCGAGCGCGAAATCATGGGTGCGGGTCTGGTAGGCGTTCCAGGTGAATTCGCGCCACAGCCCGAGATCCTTCTCGCGCAGCGCGATCTCGCCGCCGTGCTCTCTGGCGTTCAGGCGCAGCAGCTTTGGATAGGTGTCGGCCTGCGCGGCGCGACCGGCATAGTCCATCATGCCGCGCTCTCCCGCACCGCCGGCTTGTCGTCGGGATCGACCAGCACCTCGTCCTCTTCCCCGAGATAGGCGCGCTTGACGTGGGGATCGGCGAGCACGGTGGCCGGATCGCCTTCGGCGATCTTGCGGCCGAAGTCGAGCACCATGACGCGGTGCGAGATGTCCATCACCACGCCCATGTCGTGCTCGATCATCATCACGGTCATGCCGAACTCTTCGTTGAGATCGACGATGTAGCGCGCCATGTCCTCCTTCTCTTCGAAGTTCATGCCGGCCATCGGCTCGTCGAGCAGGATCAGCTGCGGCTCGAGCGCCATCGCGCGGGCGAGCTCGACGCGCTTGCGCAAGCCGTAGGGCAGGGTGCCGGCGGTCGCCTTGCGCACCGATTGCAGATCGAGGAAGTCGATGATCTCCTCGACCTTGCGGCGGTGCTCGAGCTCCTCGCGGCGTGCGCCGGTTAGCCAGTACAGCGACCCGGTGATGAAATTGTTCTTCAAGAGGTGATGGCGGCCGACCATGATGTTGTCGAGCACGCTCATATGATGAAACAGCGCGAGATTCTGGAAGGTCCGGCCGATGCCGAGGCGGGGCCGCGCGTTCGGGGTGAGGCCGGTGATGTCCTGGCCGCGATAGAACAGCTGGCCCTCGGTCGGCCGGTAGCGGCCGGAGATGCAGTTGACGATCGAGGTCTTGCCGGCGCCGTTGGGGCCGATGATGGAGAACAGTTCGCCCTCGTTGACGCTGAAGCTCACATCGGTCAGCGCGCGGACGCCGCCAAAGCGCAATGAGACTCCGCGCACCTCGAGACTGTTGGCCACCCTGTTCCCTCCAGATACGGGCGCTTTGGCGCGCTCTTTATCTTTCGCTTCGATCAACTTCGATCTTACACTTTGATCTTACATGGGCTGCTGACGGAAACCATCCGACTAATGATGCCGGCGCTCGGGAGCATCGTGCGCCCGATCGCCTGCATCATGCGCGGTAACGCCGCACCCGCCTGCAAGCCCGTCTCTCGCGTCCTCCTCGCTCAGCGATCCATCGAGGTGCTGCGCGCGGCGTTACGCGAGGTGGCTCTGCATACGAGAAAGCGATAGGTTGAATTGTCATGTGCCCGACAATTGGTCAGGAATTTTAGCTGGCAGTCCAGGAAGCGGGTTCCTGACGTCGCGCACGGCGTTGTTGCGGTGCAATATCTTGGCGTAGCCTGGGTGGGATGCCGTCGCTAGAATGATTGCTGCCGATTACCTGAAGCGCATCGCGGCCTGGTCGCGCGAACTGAGCGAGCAAGAAATCGAAATCGCGCGCGCCGGCATTTCCGAGAAGTCTTACCGCGCCAACGAATTCATCTTCATGCGCGGCGACAATTTCCAGTACTGGACCGGCATCGTCACCGGGCTGGCGCGGATGGGCATCGTCTCGCGCGGCGGCAAGGCTGCGAGCTTTGCCGGCCTCACCGCCGGCGCGTGGTTCGGTGAGGGCACCGTGCTCAAGAACGAGCTGCGGCGCTACGACGTGGTCGCGCTGCGCGACACGCGACTGGCGATGATGGACCGGCGGACCTTCGTCTGGCTGTTCGAGAACAGCGTCGGCTTCAACCGCTTTCTGGTGGGGTCGCTCAACGAGCGGCTTGGCCAGTTCATCGCGCTGCTCGAATATGGCCGGACGCTGGACGCGACGGCGCGGCTGGCGCGCTCGATCGCCTCGCTGTTCAATCCGATCCTCTATCCCGACCTCACCTTGCACCTGGAGATCACCCAGGAGGAGATCGGGGCGCTGTCGGGCATCTCACGGCAGAACGCCAACCAGTGCCTGAAGCGGCTCGAGCGCGAGGGGCTGCTGCGGCTCGAATATGGCGGGGTCACCATCATCAACCTCGACCGGCTGCGCCATTACGGGGAATGACCGGCTGCGGGCCGCATCAATTTTCGGATGCACTAAAGTCCTGATCTTTCAAACGATTATGCCATTAGACTTGGAGCAGGCCGGATGCTACAGACCGGCCTCGTCGGGACCGCGCGGTTTCCGCGTTCTCTGGAGATGACATGGCGGTTAAGGATTCGGCGGCTCAGGATTCAAAGCGGCGCGTGGCGCTGATCACCGGCGTGACCGGGCAGGACGGCGCGTATCTTGCCGAATATCTGCTCGGCCTCGGCTACACCGTGCACGGGATCAAGCGCCGGTCGTCCTCGTTCAACACCGCGCGCGTCGACCATCTCTATCACGACCCGCACGCCGGCAACGTGCCGTTCCTGATGCACTACGGCGACATGACCGATTCGACCAATCTGATCCGGCTGGTGCAGCAGATCCGGCCGACCGAGATCTACAATCTGGCTGCCCAGAGCCACGTCCAGGTCAGCTTCGAGAGCCCGGAATACACCGCCAATGCCGACGCCATTGGCGTGCTGCGGCTGCTGGAGGCGATCCGCATCCTCGGCATGGAGAAGGAGACCCGGTTCTACCAGGCCTCGACCTCCGAGCTTTACGGTCTGGTGCAGGAGGTGCCGCAGAAGGAGACCACGCCGTTCTATCCGCGCTCGCCCTATGGCGTCGCCAAGCTCTACGGCTACTGGATCACGGTGAACTACCGCGAGGCCTATGACATATTCGCCAGCAACGGCATCCTGTTCAACCATGAGAGCCCGATCCGCGGCGAGACCTTCGTGACGCGCAAGATCACGCGCGCCGTCGCCCGCATCGAGGTCGGTCTCGAGAGCAAGCTCTATCTCGGCAATCTCGATGCCAAGCGCGACTGGGGCCACGCCCGCGACTATGTCGAGGGCATGCACAGGATCCTGCAGGTGGACCAGCCCGGCGATTTCGTGCTCGCCACCGGCGAGACGCGCTCGGTCCGCGAGTTCGTCGAGTTGTCGTTTGCCGAGGTCGGCCGCAGCATCGAGTGGCGCGGCAAGGGCATCGAGGAGATCGGCGTCGACAAGGCGTCGGGCAAGACGCTGGTGCAGATCGACCCGACCTATTTCCGCCCGACCGAGGTCGATCTCTTGATCGGCGACGCCAGCAAGGCGCGCGCCCAGCTCGGCTGGGCGCCGAAGACGCCGTTCGCGCAACTGGTGAAGGAAATGGTCGCCAGCGATCTCGTCGAGGCCAGGCAGGATGCGGCCAATGGCAAGCACGGCGTTTGAACTGAAGGGCAAGTCGGTCTTCGTCGCCGGCCATCGCGGCATGGTCGGCTCGGCGCTGGTGCGCCGGCTGGCGCGCGAAGACGCCGATCTCTTGACGGTGTCACGCGGCGAGGTCGATCTGCGCGACCAGGCCGCGGTCAACGCCTGGTTCGGCGCGAAGCGGCCGCAGGCGGTGTTCCTCGCCGCCGCCAAGGTCGGCGGCATCGTCGCCAACAACACGCTGCGGGCCGAATTCCTCTACGACAATCTGGCGATCGCGACCAATGTGATCCAGGCGGCCCACGCCAATGGATGCGAGAAGCTGATGTTCTTCGGCTCGTCCTGCATCTATCCGCGCCTCGCGCCGCAGCCGCTGCGCGAGGACTCCATGCTGACCGGGCTGCTGGAGCCGACCAACGAGCCCTATGCCATCGCCAAGATCGCCGGCATCAAGATGGCCGAGGCCTATCGCAGCCAATACGGCGCCGATTTCATCAGCGTGATGCCGACCAACCTGTACGGTCCCGGCGACAATTATCATCCCGAATACAGCCACGTGGTCGCCGCGCTGATCCGCCGCTTCCA
>CALRXG020000112.1:0-15585 GCA_943372075.1 Bordetella parapertussis
CGGAAAACCTGGCGTCGTTCATCCTGCATCGGTTGTCGCACCCGGGGAATGAATTCGAGGTGTTCCTGGTGGCTGATCGCGAGCAGGTCTCGACCCGGGAGTTCGTCGAGCGCCTCGCCCGCGCGGCGGAAACCTCGCCGCGCCTGTTCTGGCTGCCGCTGCCGCTTTTGAAGGTGTCGCTCGGGATCGGCGGCCGCAAGGAAGCCTATGACAGCCTGTTCACCTCGCTCGAACTCGACCTTTCCAAGATCGCGAGCACTGGTTGGCAGCAGCCGATCAGCCTTGACGAGGGGTTGAGGCGCGCGTTGCGCACGACGGATGGCTGATCCGAGGCGATCAGAGTGGCCGTGAGAACCGGCGCAGCTGCCAGGCGACGGCCAGCGCGCCAGCCAGTAATAGGACGGCGTCCGCGGCGAGCGAATTGAGGACGATCGAGGCGAATGCGAGCAGCGCCAGCACGACATTGAGCGCGAAGACCTCGCCGACGACGCGCCACACCGTGAAACCGTTGTCCGTCGCGCGCTGATAGAAGTGCGTGCGATGCGCGGCCCAGAACGGCTCGCGCCGCGCGATGCGCCGGAACAGCGTGACGGTGGCATCCGCCAGATAATAAAGCGGCAGCAGCAGCGCGGCGGCGAATTGCTGATGCAAGGCGAGTTCGAGCAGGCACCAGCCGAGCAACAGGCCGATCGGCAGGCTGCCGACATCGCCGAGGAATATTCTCGCCACTGGACGGTTGAACGGCGCGAAGCCGAGCAGCGCGCCGCACAGGGCTGCCGCGACCAGCGCGGGTGCCGCCGGAACGTGGCCGGAGCCGCCGAGCAGGGCGACCGCCACCGTGATCGGGACCGCCTCGGCCGCCGTCATCAGGTCGAGCCCGTCCATGAAGTTGACGAGGTTCACGAACCACAGGCCGGCGATCACCAACAGGCCGCGTTCGAGCCAGACCGGACAGGCCGGAACGAGCCTGAGATCGCCTGGCACCGAGAGCACCACGGCCGCGACGGCTGCGGCCTGCAGCAGCAGCCGCGGGACGACGGGCAGGGAGCGTATGTCGTCGGCGAAGCCCACCACCGCGATGAACAGGCAGGCCGCGAACACGGTGAACGGAAGCGTCAGGTCCGGCGATCCCGCCAGCACGATGACGATCCCGCCCGCGAGCAGCGTGGCGATCGTGACCGCGATTCCGGCGCCCTGCGGCGTCGGGGTGCGGTGCGACGAGCGCGCATTCGGCTTCGCCAGTGCCACGCGCAGCAGCAGCGGCCGCGTCACCAGGATCAGGACGGCCGAGGTCGATGCGGCGAGCACCGCTGCGATCAGCGACAGGAGGATATCGAAACTGTTCATCGGTCCGGCTACTGTGATCCCGGGACTCGCGATGGCGATCCCGGGACTTCGATCGGCTCGGCGCCCTTGGCGGCCTTTTCCGGGCTCAGGATCCATACCAGGCCGCCGAACACCCCGACCACGAACGACACCGCGCCGAACAGCAGCGAGATGTTGACGCCCTCATTGGCGATCAATCCGGCATAGCCGAACGCCAGCGCCATGGTGGCTTCGCGCACGCCCCAGCCTGCGATCGAGATCGGCATCATCGTGATCAGCATCACCGGCGGCAACAGCTGAAAGATCTGGCCGAAGGTGACCGGAGCCGTGATCGACTTCACCACGCACCAGCCGATCACGACGGTGACCACGTGAATGGCGATCGAGAGGATCGCGACCCGCAGTCCATGCGCGCGGCTGAACAACACCCGGTTGGCGATGACGGCGCAGGCGTGGACGTGATGCGTCGCCCACCACTGCTTCAGCCACGGCCAGGGCAGCGCACCGATCAACAGGAAACCAAATCCGGCCGCGAGCGCGGCGAGGTCGAGCAGCAGCAACGCCATCCAGCCGTTGGTATCGGAGATCAACCGGTAGCTCCACGGCAGGGCGGCGGCGATGACGACGGCCAGGGCGATCAGTCCGATCGCGCGGTCGACGAAGATCGAATAGGTGGCGGCACGCCAGCCCGCACCGGCCCGCGCGACCAGCCAGAGCCGCACCGCGTCGCCGCCGATCGAGGAGGGCAGCGTCTGGTTGAAGAAGGTGCCGATCACGTTGTAGCGCATCGCCTGCCCGGTCCCGAGCGGCGCGCCGCACTCGGCGCTGATCTCCCGCCAGCGCAGCACCCCGAGGAATATCTGCAGGAACGTGACCGCGATCGCGAGGCCGAGCCAGCCCAGGCTCTCGACCTGGATGCGGGAGGCGAGGTCGTGCAGATTGACCTTGCGCAGCGAGAAATAGAGCAGCGCACCCGAAATCAGGATCTTGGCGGTCGAAAGCAGGATTCGGCGCATTTCCGTTCGCGCTGCCAGGTGTCAGATTGTGTCAAAAAAGCGCAAAACGCTTTCGCGCGCCCAAATTCGCCGCCTTGGTATGGTTTCCGCACCGATCTGGCAATACCCGTACTGGTCCCTATTGCGGCAGGTGCGAAGGGGCGGTTAAAGAGGCCGTAACGGGGGACGGCCAGCCACTCACCGGCGGTTTACAATACCGGTAAGATCCGACCAGACGCGTGGGGGCGCGTGATACTGCTCGGATCGTGCTTCCCAGGTAACAGGGCTGTCGGCCGCGGTGGCCCGGGGCCAATTTGGTGTGTCGTCTGCGACAGGACTTGAGGCATCGATGGATCGACGAATTATTCCCCTGATCATGTGCGGTGGGGCAGGCACTAGGCTCTGGCCGGCGTCACGCGAGGTGCACCCGAAGCAATTCCTGTCGCTGTTCGGGGCGCGCTCGACCTTCCAGGAGACGCTGCTGCGGGTCTCCGATGCGGGCCTGTTCGAGCGGCCGATCGTGATCACCAACGAGGCCTATCGCTTCATGGTGCTGGAGCAACTGGCCGAGATCGGCCGCGAGGCCGACGTGTTGCTGGAACCGATGCGCCGCGACTCCGGGCCCGCGATCGCGGCCGGCGCCGTGTTCGCGCAGAGCCGCGACAGTGACGCCATCGTGCTGGCGCTTGCCGCCGACCATCTGGTGCGGGACACCCAGGCCTTCGTCGCCGCCTGCCGCGGCGGATTGGTGGCGGCGGAAGCCGGCCGCATCGTGACCTTCGGCGTCAAGCCGGAACGGCCCGCCACCGAATACGGCTACATCAGTCCGGGCGACGTGGTCGCCGGCGAGGTGCGCGCGGTGGCGAAATTCGTCGAGAAGCCGGATGCCGCGACGGCGGCCGGCTACATCGATGCCGGCTATCTCTGGAACAGCGGCAACTTCATGTTCCGCGCCGGCGTGCTGCTCGACGAGTATCGCAACGTCGATGCCGACAGCGTGGCCTCGGTGGAGCAGTCGGTCGGGTCGGCGGCGCGCGATCTCGGCTTCGTCAAGCTCGATGCCGCGGCATTCGCTGCGGCAAAGGCGATCTCGATCGACTACGCGGTGATGGAGAAGACCTCTCATGCGGCGGTGGTGCCGGTGGCGTGCGGTTGGTCCGACATCGGCTCGTGGCGCCAGGTCTGGGAGCTCTCCGACAAGGACAGCCTCGGCAACGCGGCGCGCGGCGCGGCAGTGTTCGAGGACAGCCGCAATTGCAACGTCGCGACCGACCGTGCGCTGGTGGCGCTCGAAGGCGTCGACGACCTCGTCGTGGTCGCGACCCAGGACGCCGTGCTGGTGTCGCGCCAGAAGGACGCCAACGGGCTGAAGCGGCTGGTCGCGAAACTGAAGGTGACGGCGCCCGAGGTGACCGAGAGCCACATCAAGGTGCATCGTCCCTGGGGCTCCTATCAGTCGGTCGACAATGGCGACCGCCACCAGGTCAAGCGCATCATCGTCAAGCCGGGCGGGCGGCTGTCGCTGCAGAAGCACCATCACCGCTCAGAGCACTGGATCGTGGTGCGCGGCACCGCGCAGGTCACCGTCAACGAGCTGATCAAGACGGTGCATGAGAATGAATCGATCTATATCCCGATCGGCGCGGTGCACCGGCTGGAGAACCCCGGCAAGATTCAACTCGAGCTGATCGAGGTGCAGACCGGCAGCTATTTCGGCGAAGACGATATCATCCGCATCGAGGACGACTATCAGCGCACCTGAGGGTTGCGCTGGTTCCCGCGCCGATCATGGGGCGCGGGACGATGTAACTCTTTGAATCAAAACGTGTCCGGATTTCGTCGTTGGCATTCGCCACATTTGTGACGTCGTGCTATAGCGGCTGCCAACGAAGCGGGGTCGTGATTTGCGCCGAAGCGCCTGATCGGACGAGAGCCGTGGTGCTGATTCGCTCGGAGCCGGGGTGGCTCCCAGAGAAGCCGGGACAACCGCCAGAACGTTACTTGGGGTCTACGAAATGAATGCAAAAGTGTCCGCTGCGGGCGCGAATGCCGATACCGGCCGCGCATTGCGTGTCGGCGTGATCGGCGCCGGCGTGATGGGCAGCAACCATGCCCGCGTGCTGGCCGGACTGCCCGGTGTCGCGCTGGTCGGCATCGTCGATCCGCTCCCCGAACACCGTTCGCGCGCCGTCGGCCTGGTCGGCTGCCGCGCCTTTGAAAACCTCGATCAGCTGCTCGCCGAAGGCGTCGATGCGGTGACGATCGCAGCGCCCACCCACTTGCATCACGAGATCGCGCTCGCCTGCATCGCGCGCAACATCCATATCCTGGTCGAGAAGCCGGTCGCCTCCACCGTCGAGGAGGGGCGCGAGATCGTCGCGGCCGCGGACAAGGCGGGCGTCACGCTGATGGTCGGCCATGTCGAACGCTTCAATCCGGCGGTCGCCGCGATCAAGCAGGCGATCTCGGGCGAGGACATCCTGTCGATCGGCATCACCCGGGTCGGCCCATTCCCGCCGCGAATGTCCAATGTCGGCGTCGTGATCGACCTCGCCGTGCATGACATCGACCTGATCCGCTGGTTCACCGAGTCCGACATCGTCGAGGTGCAGCCGCAGCTCTCCAGCGCGGTCGCCGAGCGCGAAGACATCGCGCTGCTCCAGTTCCGCACCGCCTCCGGCGTGCTCGCGCACATCAACACCAACTGGCTGACGCCGTTCAAGGCGCGCAACGTCACGGTCGCGACCCGCGGCAAATATGTGATGGGCGACCTACTGACGCGCCAGGTCACCGAATGCTTCGGCTTCAAGCCGGACGGCAGCTATTCGATGCGTCATCTGCCGGTCGGTCATGACGAGCCGCTGCGCGCCGAACTGATCGCTTTCCTCGATGCCGTGCGTAGCGGCAAGCTGCCGGCAGTGTCCGGCGACGAGGGCGTCGCGAGCCTCGAGATCGCGATCCGCTGCCTGGAATCGCCCGCGAGGCCGGCCGCCTCGACGATCCGCAAGGGGCCGCGCCGCGTCGCCGGCTGATCCTTCACTGGCCGTTCGTCATTCATTCAACACCTGCAAAGAGCTTCCATGAACCAGCATATGCAGCTTGAGCCCATCCCCTTCATCGATATTTCCGCGCAGCGCCGGCGGCTCGGCAAGTCGATCGATGACGCGGTCGCGCGCGTGCTCGACCATTGCCAGTTCATCAATGGGCCTGAGGTCACCGCGCTGGAGAAGGCGCTGGCGGACTATAGCGGCGCCAAGCATGTGGTGAGCTGCGCCAGCGGCACCGACGCGCTGCTGATGGTCCTGATGGCGAAGAATGTCGGGCCGGGCGATGCGGTGCTGTGCCCGACCTTCACCTTCTGCGCGACCGGCGAAGTCGTGACGCTGACCGGCGCGACGCCGGTTTTCGTCGACGTCGACGAGGACACCTTCAACATCGACGTCAACTCGCTGAAGCGCGGCATCGCGACCGCGCGGGCGCGCGGGCTGAAGCCGGTCGCGGTGATCCCGGTCGATCTGTTTGGCCAGAGCGCCGACCATGACGCGATCGCCGCGGTCGCCGAGGCCGAGGGCCTGTTCGTGCTCGACGACGCCGCGCAGGGTTTTGGCGCAACCTACAAGAACCGCAGGCTCGGCACCTTCGGTCTCGCTACCGGCACCAGCTTCTTCCCGGCCAAGCCGCTCGGCTGCTTCGGCGACGGCGGCGCGATCTTCACCGACGATGCGGAACTCGCGGCCACGCTGCGCAGCATCCGCGTCCACGGCCAGGGCTCGGACAAATACGACAATGTGCGGCTCGGCCTCACCGCGCGGCTCGACACCATGCAGGCGGCGATCCTGCTCGAGAAGCTGAAGATCTTCGACGACGAGATCGCGGCTCGCAACAAGGTGGCGGAGCGCTATTCGCGCGCGCTCGGCAACCTGGTCGCGGTGCCGCGCCTGGCCCCGGGCTGCACCTCGGTGTGGGCGCAGTACACCATCCGACTGTCCGAGGGCATCGACCGCGACGCCTTCGCGGCGGCGTTGAAGGCGCAGGGCGTCCCGACCATGATCTACTATCCGAAGTCGGTCCATCAGCAGACCGCCTACAGCCATTTCCCGGTTGCCGAGGGCGGCCTGCCGGTCAGCGAGCGGCTGTCGAAGGATGTCATTGCGCTGCCGATGCACCCCTATCTCGACGAGGCGGCGCAGGACCGCATCATCGCGGCTGTGCGCAGCGCGCTTTCGGCCTGATACGAAACTTTTTCGTAACGCAATCATGCGCTAGAAGCAGCGCATGCTTGGGCGCATCTTCACCGTCGGCGGCTATACCCTGCTATCTCGGGTCACCGGTTTCGCGCGCGACATCATGCTCGCGGCGATCTTGGGCGCCGGGCCGGTCGCCGACGCGTTCTTCGTGGCGCTCCGGCTGCCCAATCATTTCCGCGCGATCTTCGCCGAAGGCGCCTTCAACGCCGCCTTCGTGCCGGCCTATGCCCATGTCCATGGCGAGCGGGGCGAGGCGTCGGCACGGCTGTTCGCCGACCGCATCTTCACGCTGCTGTTCGCCTCGCAGGTGATCCTGCTGGTGGTGGCGATGGCGTTCATGCCGCAGGCGATGAGCATCCTCGCCCCGGGCTTCACCGACGACGCCGAACAGCGCAAGCTCGCGATCGAGCTGACGCGGATCACCTTTCCGTATCTGCTCTTGATCACGCTGGTGACGCTCTATGGCGGCATGCTCAACGTGATGCATCGCTTCGCCAGCGCCGCCGCGGCGCCGATCTTCCTCAACCTCGCGATGATGATGACGCTGGCGCTCGCGGCGTTCTTCCCGAGCGCCGGCCATGCCGCGGCCTGGGGCGTGCTGATCTCGGGCTTTCTGCAGTTTGCCCTGCTCGCCGGCGACCTCGCGCGCCACGGCGGGCTGCCGCGGTTCGCGCCACTTAAGCTCGACGAGGACGTCCGCGCCTTCTTCCGCGCGCTGGGCCCGGCCACCTTGGGCTCGATGGGAACCCAGGTTGCGCTGTTCGCCGACACCATCATAGCGACCTTCCTCCCTGCGGGCGCGCTGTCGGCGCTGTACTACGCCGATCGTCTCAACCAATTGCCGATCGGCGTGATCGGGATCGCGATCGGCACCGTGCTGCTGCCGGAAATGTCGCGGCGCCTGACCGCCGCCGATCACACCGGCGCCATGGCCGCGCAGCGCCGCGCGTTCGATTTCACGCTGCTGTTCTCGGTGCCGTTCGTGGCGGCGTTCCTGACGGTTGCCGATCCGATCATGCGCGCGATGTTCGCCCGCGGCGCGTTCTCGAAGGCCGATGCCGCGAGCGCCGGGGCCACGCTCGCGGCCTATGCGGTCGGCCTCATTCCCTTCGTGATGATTCGCAGCGCGGTTGCGACCTTCTACGCCCGCAAGGACACCGCAACGCCTGTCAAGGCGGCGCTGACCGGGGTCGCGGTCAATGTCGCGTTGAAGATCGCGCTGGTCGGCTCGCTGGCGCAGGTCGGCCTCGCGCTCGCGACCGCGGTCGGAGCCTGGGTCAATCTGCTGCTGGTGCTGATCTTCGCCATCCGCCGCGGCCATCTGGAGCTCGATCGCGCGCTGATCCGCTCGTTCGCAACCTTCGCGCTGTGTGGGGCGCTGCTCGCGCTCGCGCTGTGGCTGACCTCGCATTTCGCCTATGTGTGGTTCGCGCCGGTGCAGCATTTCCGCGACGAACTGGTCCTGCTGCTGCTGATCGCGGTCGGCGTCTTCGTCTACGCGTTCCTGATCCTCGCGCTGTTCGGCCGCGGCTGGCTGTTCGCGCTGCGGCGCGTATAGTTTTACCTTTCAGATCAAATGCATAGGAGCGGGGTGCGGGACAGCGCCGCGCGCGACCGAAAGCGGTTTGCGCTTCGCGGACAACCGCGCCAATATGCGCAAAACACACCAAGGCAATTGGAGAGACGATGGCAGCTCCCATCAAATTCGGCGTCGGACAAAGCGTGCGGCGCAAGGAGGACGACGCTCTGATTCGCGGCAAGGGCCGCTATACCGACGACGTCGCGCCGTCTCCCGCATTGCACGCGTTGATGCTGCGCTCGCCGCATGCGCACGCCACCTACACGATCGACGCCGGCAAGGCCCGCGGCCTGCCCGGCGTGGCGCTGATCCTGACCGCGGCCGATGTCGCCGAACTCGGCGGCCTGCCGTGCCTGTTCAACCTCGAAACCGATCCGTTCACCGCGCCGCCTTATCCGATCCTCGCCAAGGACGAGGTGCGCCACGTCGGCGACGACATCGCCTTTGTGGTCGCCGACACCGTCGATCATGCCCGCGACGCGATCGAGGCGATCGACGTCAAATGGACGCCGCTGCCGGCGGTGGCAGGCCTCATCAATGCAGTGAAGAAGGGCGCGCCGCAGGTCTGGCCGGACAAGCCGGGCAATGTGCTGTTCGACGTCTCGATCGGCGACAAGGGCGCCGCCGAGGCCGCGTTCGCCAAGGCGCATGCGGTGGCCGAGATCACCATCGTCAATCCGCGCGTGATCACCAATTTCATGGAGACGCGCGCCGCGGTCGCTGAATACGACGCCAAGAAGGATCATTTGACGCTGACGATCGGCAGCCAGGGCAGCCATCGCCTGCGCGAGATCCTCTGCGACATGATCCTGAAGATGCCGAAGGAGAACATGCGGGTGATCTGCCCGGATGTCGGCGGCGGCTTCGGCACCAAGCTGTTTCCCTATCGCGAATACGCGCTGATCTCGGTCGCCGCGCGCAAGCTCAAGAAGTCGGTCAAATGGACCGCCGAGCGCTCCGACCATTTCATGGGCGACGCGCAGGGCCGCGACAATCTCACCACCGCGAAGATGGCGCTGGCCGAGGACGGCAAATTCCTCGGCATGGATGTCGACCTGATGGGCGACATGGGCGCCTATCTCTCGACCTTCGCGCCCTATATCCCACATGGTGGCGCCGGCATGCTGCCGGGCCTCTATGACATCCAGGCCTTCCATTGCCGCGTGCGCACCGTGTTCACCAACACGGTGCCGGTCGACGCCTATCGCGGCGCGGGCCGCCCCGAGGCCGCCTATGTCATCGAGCGGCTGGTCGACGCGGCTGCGCGCAAGCTCGGCATGACGCCGGACGCCATCAGGCGAAAGAACTTCATTCCGCCGAAGTCGCTGCCGTACACGACCGCGACCGGCAAGGTCTACGACTCCGGCGACTTCGTCGCGCATATGAAGCGCGCGATGGAAATCGCGAACTGGAAGGAGTTTTCAAAGCGCGCCAAGGCGGCCAAGAAGGACGGCCTGGTGCGCGGCATCGGCATGGCGAGCTATGTCGAGGTCTGCGGCACCATGGGCGAGGAGACCGCCAAGGTGGCGCTCGATCCCAATGGCGACATCTCGGTGCTGATCGGCACGCAGTCGAGCGGGCAGGGTCACCAGACCGCCTATGCGCAGATCGTCGCCGAGCAGTTCGGCGTGCCGCCGGAGCGCGTTCATGTGCTGCAGGGCGACACCGACAAGATCGCGACCGGCCTCGGCACCGGCGGTTCGGCATCGATACCGTCCGGCGGCGTCAGCGTGCAACGGGCGACCCATGAGCTCGGCAACAAGCTGAAGGAGCTGGCGGCGCAGGCGCTGGAAGCCGGCGCCGGCGACCTCGAGATCGCCGACGGCCGGATCCGCATCGCCGGCACCGACCGCTCGGTCAGCTTCGCCGATCTCGCCAAGCGTCCCGGCGGCGACACCGCGAAGATGAACGCCAGCGCGACGTTCGCCAGCGCCGACGGCACCTATCCGAACGGCACCCATCTCGCCGAGGTCGAGATCGATCCCTCAACCGGCATCATCAAGATCGTCAGCTATGTCATCGTCGACGATTTCGGCGTCACGCTCAATCCGCTGATGCTCGCGGGCCAGGTTCATGGCGGTGCGATGCAGGGCATCGGGCAGGCGCTGATGGAGCAGGCGGTCTACAGCCAGACCGACGGCCAGCTCGTCACCGGCACCTTCATGGACTATGCGATGCCGCGTGCCGCCGACGGTCCGTCGTTCGTGTTCGAGACCAACAACGTTCCCTGCACCACCAATCCGATGGGCGTGAAGGGGGCCGGCGAGGCCGGCGCGATCGGCTCGTGCCCGGCGATCGTCAACGCGATCGTCGAGGGGTTGCATCGCGAATACGGGATCGACCACATCGACATGCCGGCCACGCCGGAGCGGGTCTGGATTGCGATCCGCGAGGCGCAGCGCCGCCACACTCTCTGATAAATTGTCGCAGGCGGAATGAAGATTCCGCCTGCGGTGTTTTCAGGTCAGGCCGGCCGCAGACCGCGGACCGGGACAGAGCAGGATTGAGGGGTTTGCCGATGAAGCGGATTGTCGTCGTTGCTGCGATGCTTGTGTTGAGTGCCGGTGCTGTCGTGGCCGACCAGGATCAGGTCAAGCAGACCCAGGCCCAGATGAAGGAAACCGGCAAGAACGCCGGCGCGCTCGGGGCCATGGTCAAGGGCGAGAAGCCTTATGACCAGGCAACCGTCGACGCCGCGCTGGCGAAGTTCGAGGACACCGCCAAGAAGCTGCCGACCCTATTCCCGGAAAGCTCCAAGGGGCTGAAGACGGATGGCGACTACTCGGCCGGGCCGAAGATCTGGGAAGACAAGGCCGGCTTCGAGCAGCACATCGCGAGCTATGCCAAGGCCGTCACGGATGCCAAGGGCAAGATCAAGGATGTCGATACGCTGAAGGCGGAACTGGGCGTGATCGGCAAGCAGTGCGGCGGCTGCCACGAGACCTATCGTCTCAAGAAGGGCTGATCGCGGCTCGAACAACGAAAGGGCGGGTGCTTCAGGCGCCCGCCCTTTTGTGTCGGCCGTTTCTTGTTCGCGTGTCTTCGCCTGCGACTCCTTCGCCCGCGGCTACTTGGTCACCTGGCCGCGGATCTCACCGCCGGGGTTGGCCGCGGTGTGGACGTTGACGTAGTACTTGCCGGCGAGCAGATCGGCGGCCTGTGCGTCGGTGAGCGTGGCGCTGCCTTCGACCGGGCTCGACGTCGCGTTCGGGATCGCGACCGCGACGCCGGAATTCTTGCCGGCCTCGGCGGGCCCATGGAAATGCGCGGCGGTGGCGGGGCCGGTCAGGCCGGAATAGGTCAGCTTCCAGCTCAGCTTCTTGGTGGCCGCGTCATAGTCGATGTCGGCGGTGCCGGTGCCTGCGCTGGTGTTCGGCGGCACTTCGGTCTTGCCGTCCAGCTTGGCATGCAGCTTCTCGGCAAAGGCCGGGCCGGCGAGGGCGACGACAGCGCCGAGCGTCAGCGTGGCAAGCAGGGTCTTGTTGGGCATGGTTCTCTCCCCTTTGACGTCACATGATGGTTGCAGTCTTCAAACAGCGGCCGTTCCGATTTATTCCCAAAATGAACGTGCATGCGGCAAATTTGATGCGAGCTTGTGCGACCGCTTGCCATCATACTGGTTGATAGATTGACGCGACCAATGACGGATCGGTGAATGTTGCGACGAATTCTCCTCCTGGCCGGCCTGGTCGGCGCAATCGGCCTCGCTGTGTTCTGGTGGCTGACGATCCCCGCAACCGTCGCCGCCAGCGCACTGCCGGCCTACCAGCCCGACCTGGCCAACGGCCTCACAACGTTCAATGCCGGAGGATGTTCCTCCTGCCATGCCGTGCCGAAGCAGGATGACCGCACCAGGCTCGGCGGCGGGCTCGCGATACCGTCGCCGTTCGGCACCTTTTATGCGCCGAACATCTCGCCCGATTTGAATGACGGCATCGGCCGCTGGAGCGAGGCCGACTTCGTCACCGCGGTCATGAAGGGCACGTCGCCGTCGGGCACGCACTATTTCCCGGCGTTTCCCTATCCATCGTATCAGCACGCCAAGGTCAACGACGTGCGCGACCTGTTCGCCTATCTGAAGACGCTGCCGCCGGTGGCGGGCAAGGTGCGCGACCACGATGTGCCGTTCCCGTTCAACATCCGCCGCAACATCGGCGTCTGGAAATTCCTGTTCATGGACGACAAGCCGTTCGTCGCGGGCGCAAGCCGCTCGGCGCAATGGAATCGCGGTGCCTATCTCGTCAACGGCTTCGGCCATTGCGCCGAATGTCACAGCCCGCGCAATTTTCTCGGCGGCATCGTCAGCGCGCAGCGCTTCGCCGGCGGCCCGAATCCGGAAGGCGAGGGCTGGGTGCCCAACATCACGCAGAAGGGACTGTCCGACTGGAGCGCGAAGGATATCGCCTATTTCCTCGAGAGCGGGCAGACGCCGGATGGCGACAGCGCCGGCGGATCGATGGTGCGCGTGATCCGCAACACCTCGCAGCTTCCGTCAGGCGATCGCGACGCGATCGCCGACTACATCAAGTCGTTGCCGCCGGTCGAGGGGCCGCCGAAGCCCACAAAGCCCGAGAAGAAGTCCTAGCGGGGATGCTGGTGGGGACATCGGTTCACCTCTCCCTTTGGAAGAGGTGAAGGAAAGTTCTCGGGCAGGCAGGGCCTACTTCGCCCCGAACGCCTTGAAGGTGATGATGGTGAGGGTGTCCTGAATGCCCGGGATCACCTGAACCTTCTCATTGATGAAATGGCCGATGTCGGTGTCGTGTTCGACGTAGAACTTGACCAGCAGATCGTAATTGCCCGCGGTGGAATAGATCTCGGACGCAATCTCGGCTTCCGCCAGCGCGTTGGCGACGGTGTAGGACTGGCCGAGCTTGCATTTGATCTGGACGAAGAAGGGAACCATCAAAGTCGTCTCCGGGGATATCAGCGACTATAGGCCAAAAACCGGCCGCCAAGGCAAGGGGGCAAGGCGGCCCAACGCAGGGCCAACTCGCGGTAAAGTCAGGCGAACTTGCTGCCGGCGGGCGGCCGGGCTAGGACAGGCCATGGTGCACTTCGTCACGGTCTCGTTCGTATCAACCGCCGGTGCCGCGCAATGACGCCGGTCGCGCTCACCATTGCCGGCTCGGATTCCTCGGGCGGTGCGGGCATCCAGGCCGATCTCAAGAGCTTTGCCGCGCTCGGGGTCTATGGCGCCTCGGCCATCACGGCGCTCACCGCGCAGAACACCAGGGGCGTCAGCGGCATCCATCCGGTGCCGGCGGCCTTCGTCAGCGCGCAGATCGATGCGGTGTTCTCCGATCTCGCGGTCGATGCGGTCAAGATCGGCATGGTGGCGCAGGCCGAGACCATTGCCGCGATCGCCGACGGGCTGAAGCGCTGGGCGCCGCGCCACATCGTGCTCGATCCGGTGATGGTCGCAACATCGGGCGACCGGCTGCTTGCCGCTGAAGCCGTCGACGCGCTGAAGACCCTGCTGTTTCCGCTGGCGTCGCTGATCACGCCGAACCTGCCGGAAGCGGCCGCGCTGCTCAACGAGCAGGTCGCCTCGAACGAAGCCGACGTCGAACGACAGGGCAGGCGATTGCTGGCGATGGGTTGTCGCGCGGTGCTGGTCAAGGGCGGCCACGGACCCGGCACCGAGAGCATCGACTATCTGATCGATGCCGAGCCCAGCATCGCGCTGTCGGCGTCGCGCATCGCCACCGCCAACACGCATGGCACCGGCTGCTCGCTGTCGTCGGCGATCGCGGCAGGGCTTGCCAAGGGTGAGACGCTGGAGACCGCGGCGCGCCACGCCAAGGCCTGGATCACCGATGCGATTGCGGCGGCCGATCGCTTTGCCGTCGGGCATGGTCACGGTCCGGTGCATCACTTCCACAAATACTATTGAAACTCGGTAGCTGCATCCGGGCTACGCATTCATCGACTGCCCTCGTCGTTCCGCTGCGCCATGCGGGCAACACAACGCCCGTTGCACACAGCCGCGACCGCTCATGTCGCCAGATTGTCGCACGTCGCTGTTATCCGCAGTGAAGGGGCGTGTTGCTGATTCTCGTTAACTCTTTGTGGGACCTCAGGTCGCGGGGATCGTCATCGCCCTGTCACAGGAATCTGTTAGGTGCACAGGCATGGGAAGTGACTCCTTGAGTGAAGAAAGCCCGGAGCGGCGCTTTCGCACTTTGTTTATCTCCGATGTCCATCTCGGAGCCCGCGGTTCGCAAGCCGACCGCCTGCTGGACTTCCTCCGCTCTCACGACGCCGACACGATCTACCTCGTTGGTGATATCGTCGACGGCTGGGCGCTGAAGTCGAACTGGTACTGGCCGCAGACTCACAACGACTTCGTGCAGAAGATGCTGCGCAAGGCGCGCAAGGGCGCCAAGGTGATCTACGTTCCGGGCAACCACGACGAGTTCCTGCGCAGATATTACGGCACGCATTTCGGCGGCATCGATGTGGTGGAGAACACCGTCCACACCGGAGCCGACGGCAAGCGCTACCTCGTGATCCACGGCGACATCTTCGACCTCGTGGTGCAGAATGCGCGCTGGCTCGCCCATCTCGGCGACAAGGCCTACGACTTCGCGATCCAGATGAATCGCTTCGTCAACTTCTTCCGCAAGATGTTCGGCGTGCCCTACTGGTCGTTGTCGCAATGGGCCAAGCTGAAGGTCAAGAAGGCGGTGAACTATATCGGCGCGTTCGAGGCTACGCTTGCGGGCGAAGCGCGCCGTCACGGCTGCGACGGCGTGATCTGCGGCCACATCCACTACGCGACGATTCATGACGAGCACGGCATCCGCTACATGAATTGCGGCGACTGGGTGGAGAGCTGCACCGCGCTCGCCGAGCACGAGGACGGCCATTTCGAAATCATCACCTGGACCGACCCGGTGCGCCGGATCGCGCCAGTTCCGCGAGTGACGGCACGCGCTGCATGACGCATATCCTGGTCGCGACCGATGCGTGGCATCCCCAGGTCAACGGGGTTGTCCGCACGCTGACCATGATGGCACAGGCGGCGAAATCGCTCGGCGTCGAGGTGAGTTTCCTGACGCCGGACGAGTTCCGCACCTTCGCGATGCCGAGCTACCGCGATCTCCGGCTGGCGTTGCCGTATCAGGCCAAGGTCGCCAGCCTGATCAAGGCGGCCAAGCCCGACAGCATCCATATCGCGACCGAAGGCCCGATCGGGCTTTCGGTCCGCCGCTATTGCCGCAAGCACGGCCTGCCGTTCACGACGAGCTTCCACACCCGTTTCCCCGAATATGTGTCGGCGCGGACGCCGGTTCCGGAAGCCTGGGTATGGCGTGCGTTACGCTGGTTCCACAAGCCGAGCCGCGCCGTGATGGCGGCGACGCCGGCGCTGGCAGCCGAGTTGCGCCAGCGCGGCTTCCGCAACGTGGTGCTGTGGTCGCGCGGCGTCGACACC
>CALRXG020000113.1:0-15577 GCA_943372075.1 Bordetella parapertussis
CCATGATGCCGTAGTAGAACGCGAACATATGGCTTGCGATCAGCGGCACGCCGAGCTTGGCCAGCGCCGGCGCGGCGAGCGCGGCGGTGATGATGTAGGTCGGGATCGTCGGGATGCCCGTGCCGAGCAGGATCGACAGCAGCATGGTCATGATCAGCGCCAGGAACAGGCTCTTGTCGCCGAGCCCGATGATCCAGCTGCCGAAGATGGTGCCGACGCCGGTCTGGGTCATCATGCCGATGATGGTGCCGACGATGGCGCAGGCCATGCCGACCGTCAGCGCCGACTTGGCGCTGTCGGCAAGCGAGTCACGGCAGGCCCTGAGCGTGGCGCGGCCGCCGCGCGTGATCGCGGCGATCGCGATCAGACCGGCGACGACGCCGATGACCGGGATGATCTCGAGCCCGTGGCGCGACACCGCAGCGACCACCAGCGCAAGCCCGATCCAGAAGATGTAGCGCACGACGGTGTTGGAGACGCCGAGCGTGATGCTGGCGCCGAGGATCAGCGCCACCGTGAGGGCAAGCCCCATGCTGCCGGCATAGAGCGGCGTGAAGCCCTCGAACAGCATGTAGACCAGCGCCGCGAGCGGCAGCACCAGGTACCAGCGCGCCACCAGCGCCTTCCAGGCGCTCGGGATCTCGGAGCGCTTCATGCCGACGAGGCCATGCTTGCCGGCTTCCAGATGCACCATCCAGAACGCCGAGGCGAAGTACAGGATCGCCGGAATCACGGCGGCCTTGACGATCTCCGAATAGGGCACGCCGAGCGTCTCCGCCATGATGAAGGCGACCGCGCCCATCACCGGCGGCATGATCTGGCCGCCCATCGAGGCGGTGGCCTCGACGCCGGCGGCGAAAGCGCGGCGGTAGCCGAACTTGATCATCAGGGGAATCGTGAACTGGCCGACGGTGACGACGTTGGCGACGCCGGAGCCGGAGATCGTGCCCATCATGCCGGAAGCGAACACCGCGACCTTGGCCGGGCCGCCGCGGGTGCGCCCGAACAGGCCGAGCGAGACATCGGTGAACAGCTGGATCATGCCGGCACGCTCGAGGAACGAGCCGAACAGGATGAACAGGAAGATGTAGGTCGCCGACACGTAGATCGGCACGCCATAGAAGCCTTCGGTACCGAACGAAAGATGGGTGACGATCTGGTCGAAGTCGTAGCCGCGATGATTCAACGGCGACGGCAGATATTGCCCGAAGAACCAGTACAGCAGACAGGCGCCGCACATCAGCGGCAGCGCCGCCCCCATCAGCCGCCGCGTGCCCTCGAAGATCAGCACCGCGAGCAGCGTGCCGACCGCGAGGTCCATGTGGGTCGGATCGCCGTCGCGGGCGATCAGGTCGGCGTAGAAGATCCACTGGTAGAGGCCGCAGAGGAAGCCGCTCGCGCCGACGATCCAGCTCACCGCGCGGCCGAAATCGGTCTTGGCGGTGAAATTGCCGATCAGGCCGAAGGTCAACAGGATCAGGAAGCCGACATGGACGCCGCGCACCACCTGGCTCGGCAAATAGTTGAAGGCCGCGACATAGAGCTGGAACACCGCGAAGGCGAGACCGATGGCATAGGCCAGGCGCCCCCAGGCGCCGGGGCCGAAACCTTCCGGAAAGCCATGCTCGAAATTGTCGAATTCGACCTTGACGGGCTCAACGCCCCCAGCCTGCTGCTGCATCTATCAGTCCCCCGGCGTGCCTACGAGGTCCGGGCACCTGCGTCGTGCCGCGACCGCGCCCCTCGCACGTCATGCGCGTGCTTGCCCCGCGCATCCATCGAAAATCAGAGTCTTTAGAAAGATCGATGGCCGGGTCAAGCCCGGCCATCCATCCTCGAAACGCAACTGGCCTTACTTGATCAGGCCCTTTTCCTTGTAATAGCGGATCGCACCGGGATGCAGCGGCACCGGGCTGCCGGTCGCGGCGGCCTCGAGCTTGATCTCCTTGCCCGCCGCATGCGCGTTGGCGAGTTCCGGCAGCGATTCGTAGACCAGCTTGGTCATCTGATAGGCGAGGTCGTCCGACACCGCGCTGGAGGTGACCAGGTAGTTCACGACAGCCGCGGTCGGCACATCCTTGTCCTGGCCGGTATAGGTGTTGGCCGGGATGATCACCGAAACGAAGGGCGGCCCGATCTTGTCGACGGTTTCCTTCGGCACGGCGACGACGTTGATCTCGCTCGAGGTCGAGAGATCCTTCAGCGAGGCGACGCCGAGGCCCGCGGACTGCAGCGTGGCGTTGAGCTGGCGGTTCTTCATCAGGTCGACCGATTCGGCGAACGGCAGATACTCGACCTTGCCGAGATCCTTGTAGCTCATGCCGGCGGCAGCGAGGATCGCGCGCGAATTGAGCTCGGTGCCGGACTTCGGCGCGCCCACCGACAGGCTCTTGCCCTTGAGGTCGGCCAGCGTCTTGATGCCGCTTTCGGCGGTGGCGACGATCTGGATGTAGTTCGGATAGATCGCGCCGATGGTGCGCAACTTGTCGAGCTTGGTCTTGAAGCCGGCCTCAGCGTCGCCTTCCCACGCGGCCTTCAGCGAATCGCCGAGCGTGAAGGCGATCTCGCCGCGGCCCTGCTGCAGTAGCACCAAGTTCTCGACCGAGGCCTTGGTCGCCTGCACCTGGGTCTTCACGCCAGCAATCTTCTCGCCGTAGATCTTCCCCATCGCGACGCCGAGCGGATAGTAGACCCCGGAGGTGCCGCCGGTCAGCACGTTGATGAACTGCTGGGCCTGCGCGACGGGCGCCGAAAAAACGCTGGCTGCCACGATCGCAGCAGCCATCAACCTTGAATTCATGAGCATTATTCTCCCCTAAGCCGGCCGGAAATTGGCCGGACACCTCCGCCGGGTCAACCTATCCAAATGACGCATGCGTGACTGAAATCCCGAAGGTCGCATCGCGTGGCCGATAAGGGAACTCTGCGCGCAAGCGGGTTGGGAGATGGGCGATCACGCCGCGAGGTATTACTTGCAGCCGTGCCAATGCATCGGGCGCTCGCTGGGACGAGGTCTCGAAGCCGATCCGCGACCGCGCGTTGATGCCGGAGACATTGCGGCCGGTGACCGCGACGTCACGCGTGCCTGCGTCGGCATCGCGCGACCGGTGATCCGATTCGCCGTCGCAACTCCGCGACGATTCGACGGATCACCTCGCGTGAAAGCGATCCGATGTCCGGCAATGATGCAATTCGGCGCCGGCGTTGGCGCGACAACACAGTCATTAACGCCGTCCCCCGATGAGACATGCGCGGCGCGCTTTTTTCCCGCGTTCGAATTCAGCTCGATCGCGCGCATGAACGTCGGATGACGCATTTGTTGCACCCGTGACAGCGGTGAAACACGGCGATTCCCGCACCATTTGATTCGAATTGAATCCTTTAAGGTTAGCGAGCCAATCAATGTATGAACCGGAAATTTCCATGATTGCCGCCGCTCCAGGATGTACGAGTCGAGCCGGGGTAATTACGGACAAGGCGGGGCATGAATCACATCAGTCACATCGCACATACACGGGCCGGCTGGTTCGGACATCGCAAGCTGACCCCACGCGCATGCATTGCGGACAGCAAAAAACACCTTCGGACCTTCCTCGCAGAGGCGCTCGAGGACCTCGGCTTCATCACCAGTGAATGCGGTCAGGCGCTGGAACTCGACACCGTTCTGGACGCGGAACGGCCCGATCTTCTGGTGCTCGGCGTCTCCGTCGACGGCATCGAAGTCAGTAAAATTCTCGAGACTTTGGTGAGAAAGGACTACGGCGGCAAGGTGCTGGTGATCGGCCAGCCGGACTCGATCATCGTCAAGGCGGTCCGCCAGATCGGCGATGAATACGGCATCGCCATGCTGCCGGCGCTGTCCACCCCGTTCAGCGCCGGAACCCTGCGTGACAGTCTGGCGTCATTGCTGCCGCTCGAACCCGCACCGAGCCCTGCGGTGGATGTGTCCGAAGCGCTGAAGGCCGGCTGGCTGGAGCTGTGGTATCAGCAGAAAATCCATCTCCGCACGCTGGTTCCGAGCGGTGCCGAGGCGCTGATCCGGATGCGTCATCCGGCCTGGGGCGTGGTGCCGCCGGCCTACTTCATTCCCGATGAAAGCGATCCGCATTTCCATGCGTTGTCCGAGTTCGTGATCGATCGCGCGATCGAGGACTGGCGCTACCTGCTGGAACAGATCGGACCGGTCAATCTCTCGATCAATCTGCCGATCTCATTCCTCGCCGACGACGATGCGGTGCGCGAGCTGTGCCGCCGGATGCCTGATCACGCCGCGTTCGGCGGCCTGCTGATCGAGATCGACAGCACCGAGGTGGTCGACAATCTGGAGCTCGCGACCGATGTCGCGCGTCGCGTGGGACTGCACAACATCGGCATCTCGATCGACAATGTCGGCGC
This sequence comes from Bordetella parapertussis, assembly GCA_943372075.1. GTDB lineage: Bacteria > Pseudomonadota > Alphaproteobacteria > Rhizobiales > Xanthobacteraceae > Bradyrhizobium. The sequence goes on from CALRXG020000113.1 coordinate 4,396, forward strand.
CAACTGGCCGTCCCTGCTCGGACTGCCGAACTTCCCCTTCGCCCAGCTCAAGGTCGACCATCAATACGTCACCGGCTGCGCGGATCAGCGGCTGAAGCAGACCGTGTGCCGGCGGATCGTGGAGCTCGCCCATGACAGCGACGCGCAGGTCGTGGCCCAGGGCGTCGAGACGCGCGCGGATTTTCTCGCTGCGCACGACATGGATTTCGATCAGGTCCAGGGCTACCTGTTCGGCAAGCCGATGGGCGTCAAGAAGTTCGCCCGCTCGCGCATGCACTTCTCGGAAAAAGAATCGGCATCCTGACGCCTCACCGCGCGTCAGGTCTCCGTGTCACGATCGATCGCGCGCAGCGCTTCGCCGCGTGCGATCAGCCGTTTCGCGTTTGAATAGGTCGGCACTTCAAGCAGCGAGCCGTCGAGTTCGACGCGGCCAAGGCCCTGCGTCCGCGCCGCCTCGAACGCGGCCACGATCCTGCCCGCCTGGCGCACCTCATCCACGCTCGGCGTGAGGACGCCGTTGACGATGGCGGCATGCGCGGGATCGACCAGGCTCTTTGCGGTGTAGCCGAGCCGCCGCGCCCAGGCCGTGTCGCGCGTGACGCCTTCAGCGTCGCTCCAGGTGTAGGGACAATCGACCGCGACGACGCCCGCGGCACGACATTCGACGATGAAGCGCTGCCGCGCATAGGCCAGCTCCTGGCCATCGCTGCCGCGCTCGGCGCCAAGATCGGCGGCGAGATCTTCCGACGCCATCAGGCAGCCGATGGTGCGCCGGCTCGCCACGGCGATCGCTCCCGTCTGCACCAGACCGCGTGCGAACTCGATATTCGGCAACAGCGACGTCGATCCCTCGGCGATGCCGTAGTCGCGCTCGAACCGCGTCACCGCCTCGTCGAGCTGGACGACATGATGCGGCTCGGCGACCTTCGGCAACGCGACGATATCCGGGCGTCCTCGCATCACGGCGGAAAGATCGTCCATGCCGTCCTGATCGAGCGGGTTGACACGAACCGCGACCACCACGCCCCGGTCGCGCCAGGCCGCGTAGAGATCCGCCGCCAGCGCCCGCGCCTTCGGGCGCAGCGACGCCGGGGTGAAGTCCTCCAGCTCGTGGATCAGCACGTCGGCGCCATTGGCGGCGGCGTGTTGCAGGACCTGCTCGTTGGCACCTTCGAGAAACAGCCAGGAGCGGCAGAGCGAGGCAGGGCGCAGCTTGCGCGTCACGCCGCCCTCACCGTCACTGAAACGTCATGTCGAGGCATTTCGAGATGTCGGAGCCGAGACCGGACGAGATGGTGATGCAGCCGCGGATCTTCTGGGTGGCGGCGTCGCTGGCCCAGATCGCATAGCCGCCCGGACCGAAGAACGAATTGGTGTTCGGCGGCTCGGTCTCGGTGGCGTCGAAGGTGTAGTTGCCGTCGGTATCGAAGATGCGCGGCTTCTTGGTGCAGCTGCCGTCGGCCTGGACGTTGATGACCTCCTTGTTATCCTGCGTCAGCGCCAACGACACCTGGCAGCGGAAGTATTCCGAGGTCTTGGCGTTGAACAGATAAGCGTAGGATTTGCAGGTCGACGTCTTGAGCTTGCCGGCGGACAGGCCGCGGCTGCAGGAGATCCGCTGGTTGTTGGATAGCTTGAACTCATCCGCCTGCGCGACTGACGCCAGCGCCACGAATGACAGAGCGACACCGATACCGATCTTCATGACGTGGTTCATCCTGATCATCCCAAGGTGGTGCTTCCGGCAATCGAAGCGTTTGTAGACGGTAACGCGAAGATAGTCGCCAAGCTTGATGCGGGAAATCACAAACTCGCTGGTCTGCGAAAGCGACCGCACCGATTGTCGTATTGACGCGCGAATGGCGTTCGTGATTTGTTCAAAGCTGTGGGGACGACGCCGTTTTTTTTCCGGCCGGAGGTGGATCATGACGCATTTTTTGACCAAGACCTTTATTGCGACCGCGACCCTTGCTGCGATGACGACATGCGCATTCGCGCAGGAGGCCGCGCCCTGGGAGTTGAAGACCGACATGGGCTACGCCTATGACAAGGACGGCAAGACCTGGGCCTACAAGATGGGTACCAACAATGCCGGCACTTTGCTGAAGGGCGCCAGGAAGGTGCCGAAGGGGACGCTGTTCTTCATCGGCCAGAACGGCCAGCTCTACATGCGCTCCGGACCCTATCTCGAAGGCAGCGGCAAGTTCATGTTCGGCTCGAATTAGAACGCTTTCGAGCGAAGCGGACGCCGGTTGGCGTGATGAGAACGCATCAAGAGAAGCGTCTGGGGCTCCGGTCCTGATTCAATCAGAACCGGAATGCCCTGACGGTTTTCGGCAGATTTCAGAACGCGGCGGCCAACTCCCTGGCGCCGGGCTTGTTGCTGTTGAAGTCCATCCGCTCGTTGGTGATGGCGAGCAGCCTCGCCACCGTGTTGTGGCGGATCGCGACCGGATTTCGCTCGTAGCCCGAGCGCTGGAAGAAGTTCGCGGTCGGCACCTGCTCGCGCATCGCCTGCGGCATGGTCACCATGTCGAGCCCAGTGCCGTCGCCGGTCAGGTTCATCATCTCGAGCTCGGCCGCGGTCAGCGGCCGGTTGTAGCCCTTGTTGCGCGCGAAGATCACGGAGGTCAGCAGCTTGTGGGTCTGCAGCATCGGGCCGACATCGATGTCGAGCACCATGGCGTGACACGCCCAGCCTTGCGGCGTGTCGGCCAGCCGCGCATGCGCCGACCAGTCGTCGGGCACGGTGCGCGTGAACGCGACCATCTTCTTCAGCACCGCGAGCTTGTGCTCCATCGCCTTGCGCGCCGGCCCTTGGGTGCGCGCAACCCGCTCGGTCAGGTCGCGTACGAATTCATGGCCCTGCTCGGCCAACAGCTCGACGGTGTTGGTGGTGAGCAGCTGGTTGAAGCCCATCGCGGTGGAGATGGCGCGCTTGCCGCCATGCTCGATGCCCGCCTGCACGTCGTAATTGCCGGTGCCGCCGGTCTCGAACGAATAGACCCGCACCGCCTGCTCCGGCGTCAGCCCCGCGGCACGCGCGTAACGCGCATAGGCGCGCTTGAACTCGACCTCCGAGGTCGGCCGCTGCGGTGCGAACTGGAAGTGCTCGGCCGCCGCCCTGACCAGATCCGCAGCCACCGGCAGCGTTTTCGGCGGACGCGGCGGCTTGCCGCCCTCTTCTTCCGGCGCTGGATTGACCGGCCGCTTCGGCCCCTCATAGACCGGCGGCTGCTGCAGCACGTAATCGTCGAGCGTGATCTGCACGCGATCGCGACGCTTGGCATTGCGGCCGCGCCGCTTGTCGGCGATCGCGCCCCAATAGGCGCTGGCGTCCTGCTCGAAGGCGGCGCGCGCCTCCTGATATTCCTGCAGCTTGCGGCGGTACTCCATGATCGCCTGCGGCGACGCCTGCGCCATCGCATTTGCGACGGAAGGCGGCAGCGCTTCGGCCTCGCCGGCCAATACCGACGGCGCGCTGGCGACGAGCGCGAGCGCGACAAATCCTGACGAGAGGCGAATCAATTGCGGGCGCATGACCTCGTTGTAGCAAGCGCCGCCGCGAAGTCAGCCCGGAATTGTTCGGGGCGCGGGCGGCGGGATGCCGCGATCGCGTTCAGAATTTTCGCCACAATGCGGTGTTCCCCGCACAGAATCGTGGAGAAGCTGTGCGCCGTCGCCTCTGATGAACGTCACTTCCAGGCGAACACCGGCTGCTCGAGATCGGCGACGCGGGTGTTGCGCCCGGCCAGCACCTCGCGGAACTGATAGATCAGCGCGGCGGTCGGCGCATGGATCTGCTGGCCATCGAGCCGGAAGCGGATCACCCGCCGCGAGCTCTCCGGAATCATGACGAAGCTGAACGCGTCGCTGGCCTCGATCGCATCGAGGCCGACGCGATGCACCGACGCAACCTCGTCCGGGTTGGGCGTGATCGCCGCATGCGCGCCGGCCCAGACCACCACCGGCGTGATCAGATAGCCGGATCGCGTCGGATAGTCGTCGAGCATGCCGAGCACGTCGCGCGCGGACAGCGCAAGCCCGAGCTCCTCGTGCAGTTCGCGCAGCGCGGCCTCGGCCTGGGTCTCGCCGGCATCGCAGCGGCCGCCCGGCAGCGCCCATTGCGCGCTATGGGCGCGCAGGCTGGCGCTGCGGCGGGTCAGGAGGAACGCGGTGCTGCCGTCGTCGGCGGCTTCGGTCAGTGCGATCGCGACCGCCGCGTGCTTCAGCGTCGGCGCCGCATCCGCCGGTGCGAGGCGCGCGAACGCGGCGCAGAGCTCTGCGATATTCCGCCGGGTGGCATCGTCAAATGTGCGGATCATTGATCTTGACTACACCACGTCAGCGTTTGATGAAATGACCGGAACGACATGCCTCCTGCGATCACTCAACGAACGGACTCCATCTCATGACGGCCAAGGCCGCGGACAAACTCAAATCCGACGGCTGGAAGGTCGCGGAAACCACGGGCTTCCTGTCGCTGATCGGTCCGTTGTGGGAACGGCTGAAGGATGGCTCGCTCGAACTTGCACTGATCACCGAGGACAAGCATCACAATCGCCGCGGCCTCGTGCAGGGCGGCGTGATCATGACCTTCGCCGACCGCGCCTGCGGCATGGCCGCGCGCTTCGTGTCGGGCAAGCCGACGCTTGCGACGGTGCAGCTCGACACCCATTTCGTCGAGGCCGGCAAGATCGGCGAGATCCTGACGACGCGGCCGCGCGTGGTACGCTCGACCCGCAGCCTGATCTTCATCACCGCCGAGGTGACCGTCGACAAGCGCAGCATCGCGATGGCCAACGGCGTGTTCAAGATTCTGAAGAATGACAGCTAGGGAGTTTCCCCGATGCAATACCGCCAGCTTGGCCGCAGCGGCCTGAAGGTCTCGCCGATCTGCCTCGGCACGATGATGTTCGGTGGACCGACCGATGAGGCGACCTCGTCGCGGATCGTGGCGAAAGCGCGCGAGGCCGGCATCAACTTCATCGACAGCGCCGACGCCTATAATGGTGGCAAGTCCGAAGAGGTCGTCGGCCGCGCCATCTCGAACAATCGCTCGAACTGGGTGCTCGCGACCAAGCTCGCCAATCCGATCGGCGACGATCCCAATCATGGTGGGCTGTCGCGGCGCTGGGTGTTGCAGGCTGCCGACGAGAGCCTGAAGCGGCTCGGCACCGACTACATCGATGTCTATTACCTGCACAAGGAAGACCACGCGACGCCGCTCGACGAGACGGTGCGCGCGATGGGCGACCTGATCCGCGCCGGCAAGGTGCGCTATTTCGGCGTCTCCAACTACCGCGCATGGCGCGTCGCCGAGATCTGCAACATCTGCGACCGGCTCGGCATCGACCGCCCGGTCGCGAGCCAGCCTTATTACAACGCGATGAACCGGATGCCGGAAGTCGAGCACTTTCCGGCCTGCGCCTATTTCGGCCTCGGCGTCGTACCCTACAGCCCGCTGGCGCGCGGCGTGCTGACCGGCAAATACGCGCCCGATAGCGCACCGCCCGCGGACACCCGTGCGGGGCGCAACGACAAGCGCATGATGCAGACCGAATGGCGGCCGGAATCCTTGCGGCTCGCGCAGGAGATCAAGCGCCACGCCGAGAGCCGCGGCATCACCGCCGGGCAGTTCGCGGTGTCCTGGGTGCTGAACTCGTCGTTCGTCAGCGCCGTGATCGCGGGCCCGCGCACCGAGGCGCAATGGGACGACTACATCCGCGCGCTCGACTATCGCTTCACCGCCGAGGACGAAGCCCTGATCGACCGCCTCGTCGTGTCAGGCCATCCCTCGACGCCGGGCTTCAACGATCCGGCCTATCCGATCGAAGGACGGCGGGCGCGGACCGAGTAGCCGCAGCGACTATACGGCTCGAGGCCGGCACTCAAATTCGATCCGCCGTCATTGCGAGCGGAGCGAAGCAATCCACAGTGTTGCAAACGGAGACGTGGATTGCTTCGTCGCTAGCGCTCCTCGCAATGACGGTGTCCCGTATCCGCTCGGTCCGGACAACCCGCTCGGTTTTGCCGAAGTTACGTTTCGTAGCTTCCGAATTGCGCAGGGAAGGCTGCGGCTGCACCATCGGCACATGACAATGCTGATGCTGGTGCGGCCATGACGGCGACCAATGTACTGGACTGGATCGTGGCTCTGTTCGTGTGCTGGGCGAGCCTGACTGCGATCCTCGAACCCAGGCGCGACGCCTCGCAATGCGACGTTCCCTACGCCACCAACAGCGCGCCGCAAGTCGCCTTGACTGCGCCGACACAGGCGGAGTTCGACGAGATGATCCGCGACATGAAGCTGCACGACTGAGCAAAACGCCGAAAGCCCTCTCTTCGAACCAGCATCCCCCAAAAGAAACAGGGCGGCGCCGAAGCACCGCCCTGTCCTGTCTGTGGCCGTCCGCCGCTTACTTCACGAGGTCGAAGCGATCGGCGTTCATCACCTTGGCCCAGGCCGCGACGAAGTCCTTCACGAACTGCTCCTTGGCGTCCGACGAGCCGTAGACCTCGGCGAACGCGCGCAGCTGCGAGTGCGAGCCGAAGATCAGATCGGCGCGGGTGCCGGTCCACTTCACCGCCTTGGTCTTGCGGTCGCGGCCCTCATAAACGCCCTGGCCGGCATCGCTCCACACCGTGCCCATGTCGAGCAGGTTGAGGAAGAAGTCGTTGGTCAGCGTCCCCGGCTTGCCGGTGAACACGCCGTGCTTCGACTTCTTGGCGTTGGCGCCGAGCACGCGCAGGCCGCCGACGAGAACGGTCAACTCCGGTCCGGTCAACCGCATGAGTTGCGCACGGTCGACCAGCGCTTCCTCGGGCTTCATGAACTGATGCTTGCCGCTGATGTAATTGCGGAAGCCGTCAGCCCGCGGCTCGAGCGGAGCGAACGAATCGACGTCGGTCTGATCCTGCGACGCGTCGGTGCGGCCCGGCGTGAAGGGGACCTTCACATTGGTGCCGCCGTCCTTCGCCGCCTTCTCGATCGCCGCCGCGCCGCCGAGCACGATCAGATCGGCGAGCGAGACCTTCTTGCCGAACTCCTTCTGGATTACTTCGAGCTTGCTCAGCACGGTCTTGAGCTGTGCCGGCTCGTTGACCTCCCAGTCCTTCTGCGGAGCAAGACGGATGCGGGCGCCGTTGGCGCCGCCGCGCTTGTCGGAGCCGCGGAAGGTTGAGGCCGAGGCCCAGGCGGTCGACACCAGTTCGGACACCGAGAGACCCGAAGCGAGGATTTTCGCCTTGAGTGCCTCGATATCCTTGTCGTCGATCACGGCATGATCGAGCGCCGGCACGGGATCCTGCCAGATCAGCGTCTCCTTCGGCACCAGCGGGCCGAGATAACGCTGGATCGGACCCATGTCGCGATGCGTGAGCTTGAACCAGGCGCGGGCGAAGGCGTCCGCGAACTGATCCGGATGCTCGTAGAACCGGCGCGAGATCTTCTCGTAGGCCGGATCGAAGCGCAGCGAGAGGTCGGTCGTCAGCATGGTCGGGACATGCTTCTTCGACGAATCGAACGCGTCCGGAATATCGGCCACCGCGCCTTTCGCCTTCCACTGCTTTGCGCCGGCAGGGCTCTTCGTCAGCTCCCATTCGTACTTGAACAGGTTCTCGAAGAAGTGGTTGCTCCACTTCGTCGGCGTCTGGGTCCAGGTGACCTCGGGGCCGCCGGTGATCGCGTCGGCACCGACGCCGGTGCCGTGCTTGCTCTTCCAGCCCAGGCCCTGCTCCTCGAGCGCGCCGCCTTCCGGCTCCGGCCCGATCAGCGACGGATCACCCGCGCCGTGGGTCTTGCCGAAGGTGTGGCCGCCGGCGATCAGCGCGACGGTCTCCTCGTCGTTCATCGCCATGCGGAAGAACGTCTCGCGGATGTCCTTCGCGGCAGCGACCGGATCCGGGTTGCCGTTCGGACCTTCCGGGTTGACGTAGATCAGGCCCATCTGCACCGCGCCGAGCGGTTCGGAGAGCTGGCGCTCGCCGCTATAGCGCTCGTCGCCGAGCCAGGTGCCTTCCGGACCCCAATACAGTTCCTCCGGCTCCCAGACGTCGGCGCGGCCACCCGCGAAGCCGAACGTCTTGAAGCCCATCGATTCCAGCGCGACGTTGCCGGCGAGAACCATGAGGTCGGCCCAGGAGATCTTCTTGCCGTACTTCTGCTTGATCGGCCACAGCAGCCGGCGCGCCTTGTCGAGGTTGGCGTTGTCGGGCCAGCTGTTGAGCGGGGCGAAACGCTGCTGACCGGCACCGGCGCCGCCGCGGCCGTCGGTGATGCGGTAGGTGCCCGCCGAGTGCCAGGCCATGCGGATCATCAGGCCGCCGTAGTGACCGAAATCGGCCGGCCACCATTCCTGCGACGTCGTCATCAGGGCGGTGAGGTCCTTGATCACGGCATTGAGATCGAGGGTCTTGAATTCCTTGGCGTAGTCGAACCCCTGGCCCATCGGATCGGACAGGTTGGAGTTCCGGTGCAGCACCTGAACATCGAGCGATTCCGGCCACCAGTCACGATTCGTGTGCCCGCCAGGCCCGCCCGTGAATGGGCATTTGCCCGCGCCTTCGTCGGTTTTTGCGTCCATGTTTCTTCTCCGAGGTGATGGATTCTGGAATGTGCTGGAGCTCTTCCAAGAATGATTCTACGCGTCCCAATCCATCAGGTGAAATTGACTTTAGTGATCACGTCGATAAGATAATCTGATGATAAATGTCACACTCCGGCAACTGAGGTATTTCGATGCGCTGGCGCAGCACGGGCATTTCGGGCGCGCCGCGGATGCCTGCGCGGTGTCGCAGCCGGCGTTGTCGATGCAGATCCGCGAGCTGGAACGAGCGGTCGGCGGCGTCCTGATCGAACGCAATGCCCGACAGGTCACCCTGACGACCTTCGGCGAGGACCTCCTGCATCGCGTGCGCGACATCCTGCGCTCGGTCGACGAGCTCGGAGACTTCGCCCGCGCCTCGCGCGACAAACTCGCCGGACGGCTGCGCGTCGGCATGATCCCGACCATCGCGCCATATCTGCTGCCGAAGGTGATCGAGACGCTGGCGCGGCTGCACCCCGAGCTCGACATCCATGTTCGCGAGACGCTGACGCCGAAGCTGATCAAGGAGGTCGCCGAGGGCCGGCTCGACACCGCGATCGTGGCGCTGCCGGTGTCGGAACCGTCGCTGACCGAGGTCGCGCTGTTCTCCGAGAATTTCCTGCTGGTGCGGCCAGGCGAGGCTGCCAGGACGCCGGTGCCGAGCGCCGAGATGCTGCGCGAGATGCGGCTGCTGCTGCTCGAGGAAGGCCATTGCTTCCGCGACCAGGCGCTGTCGTTCTGCAACATGCAGTCCTCGCCGCCGCGCGAGGTGCTGGACGCGAGCTCGCTGTCGACGCTGGTGCAGATGGTCGGCGCCGGCATCGGCGTTACCCTGATCCCCGAGATGGCGGTGACGGTGGAGACCCGTTCCGCGCCGGTCACGGTGTCGCGCTTCAAGCACCCGCAACCCTCGCGCACCATCGGGATGGTCTGGCGCAAGACCAGCCCACTCGCCTCGCAGCTCCAGCAGATTTCCGAAGTCGTCTCGCTCGCCGCCGAGGAATTGCGCACGCCGAAAGGGGATGGAGCGAAGGAGCCGGCGAAACGCGCGGGGCGGCGAAAGGCTGGGTGATTGTTGGGCGGCGCGCCAGAGCGCAATCCTTGCCCAGCGCGCACCTCGCTCCACAGCTCTCAGCTGTCGTCCCTGCGAAAGCAGGGACCCCTACGCCGCGGCCGTTGTGATGAACGGGCTCGTCATTCCAGCATCGCTCAACAATGACCATTGGTGGTTATGGGTCCCTGCTTTTGCAGGGACGACAGTGAGGATGATTCAGGGGCGAAGACGACGCGCGATCGGCGGCGCGCCGGCGGCTGCTCAGCCGCGATGCTTCTTCTTTGGCTTTTTGCCGAACTTCGGCTTACCGGCGGACACGTCCGGCCACTGTGAGGCTCCGGCGTGGTCCGATTTGCCGCGATGCTTCTTTTTCTTGCCGAAGCCGGGTTCGCTGCCGAATTTCGGCTTCGAGCCCTTTTCGTTTCGATCGAAGCGAGCCGCTGCTCTGGAGTCCTGCCTCGACGCTGCTTCGTCGCGCGAACCGCCGCCCGCTTCGCGCGCGAACGCGCGCGTCTCGCGATCCGGCTTGCCGCGTCGCTTTACTGCGGCGTCGTCACGCCGCTCCTCGCGGCGCGGCGCGCTGTGCCGTGTTTCTTCCGCTTCGCGCCAGGACGCGCGCGGCGGCTTTTCCGAGGGCGCCTGCGCCTTCGGAGCATCGGCCAGCGGCTCGATCCGGATGCTGTCTTCCTTGTCCGGACGCTTGATCTTGACCGCGAAGGAGTCGGCGACCCGCGACGCGATCTCGAACTCGGTGGTGGTATCCATGATCTTGATGGCGCCGATGTCACGCTTGTCGATGCCGCCACGGCGGCAGATCATCGGCAGCAGCCAGCGCGCCTCGGCATTCTTGCGGCGCCCGATCGCGGCCCGGAACCAGACCGTGGCTTCCTCCATGCCATGACGTGGAGACTTGCCGGTCTTCGCGCGCGGCCCGGCGGCGCGATCATCGCGGCGCGACGCCCGCTCGCCGCGATCGCGGCCCCGTCCCTCACCGGGATCGAGGATGTCTTCCGGCGCAGGCAGCCGGGCGCGGTAGAGCCGCGCCAGCGCCGCGGCGATCGCTTCAGGCGTCCGCTCGGCGAGCAGGGCCTGCGCGAGGGCCAGATCGTCCGATGTCGCCTCCTCGGAAAACACCGCATCCTGCAACAGGCGATCGTGGTCGAGCTTGCGGATTTCATCGGGCTGCGGCGCGGTACCCCAGACCACATCGATACCGGCGAGATCGAGCAGCAATTCGGCGCGCCGCCGTCGCGCCGGGGGCACCAGCAGGATGCTGACGCCCTTGCGGCCGGCCCGGCCGGTGCGGCCCGAGCGATGCTGCATCACCTCAGGGTCTTTCGGCAGGTCGGCATGAATGACGAGATCGAGGCTCGGCAGGTCGATGCCGCGCGCCGCGACGTCGGTCGCGATGCAGACGCGGGCGCGGCCATCACGCATTGCCTGGAGCGCGTGGGTGCGTTCGTTCTGGCTGAGTTCGCCGGAGAGTGCGACGACCGAGAAGCCACGATTGTTGAAGCGGGCGGTGAGGTGGTTCACCGCA
>CALRXG020000114.1:0-15537 GCA_943372075.1 Bordetella parapertussis
CTCGTCCGCGATCTTGTCCGGATCGGGCACGACGCCGGTGATCGAGATGACGTCCTCAGGGCTCGTGCCCCAGGTGACGATCGGCGGTAGCTTGGCGGCGTCGAGCCGCAGCTCGTGGTCGAAATGCGCGCCTTCGTCGGAGCGCAGCGTCTCCCAGTAGCGCATCGCGGCGTCCCAGGCGGCGCCCTTCGGCGCCTTCGGACGGTCGCGCAGGAAGTCGAACGCCTTCTGGTCCGGCGCCACCAGGCCGGCGCGTGCGCCGCCTTCGATCGACATGTTGCAGACCGTCATGCGGCCTTCCATCGACAGCGCGCGGATCGCCTCGCCGGCATATTCCAGCACATAGCCGGTGCCGCCGGCGGTGCCGATCTCGCCGATGATCGCCAGGATGATGTCCTTGCCGGTCACGCCGTCCGGCAATTTGCCGTCGACGATCGCGCGCATGTTCTTGGCCTTCTTCTGGATCAGCGTCTGGGTCGCCAGCACATGCTCGACCTCTGACGTGCCGATGCCGTGCGCCAGCGCGCCGAACGCGCCATGCGTCGAGGTGTGGCTGTCACCGCAGACGATGGTGGTGCCGGGCAAGGTGAAACCCTGCTCCGGGCCGATGACGTGGACGATGCCCTGGCGCTTGTCGAACTCGTTGTAATATTCGATGCCGAATTCCTTGGCGTTTTCAGCCATCACCCGCATCTGCTCGATGCTCTCGGGGTCCGGATTGGGCTTCGAGCGATCGGTGGTCGGGATGTTGTGGTCGACGACGGCGAGCGTCTTCTCCGGCGCGTGCACCTTGCGGCCGGCCGCGCGCAGGCCTTCGAACGCCTGCGGCGAGGTCACCTCGTGCACCAGGTGACGGTCGATATAGAGCAGGCAAGTGCCGTCCTCGGCTTCGTGGACCAGATGGTCGTTCCAGATCTTGTCGTACAGCGTGGTCGGTTTGGACATGAGCTTCAGCTCCAGAAGAAATTCAGTGGTGGAATGGTGTGAGCGCGTCTTGAGCGCGCGAGCAGGCGAAAGCGTTCAGGCAGCGTTAAGCTGCGGGCCTAAGCTCTGATGTCGCCGACGTCGCGAAGCGTCCGAAGAACCGGCCGGGCAGCCGCGAGCGATCGTCGATCACGACGCGCTTGCACGTCTGACTTGGACAGCTCTGACTAGGGCAGCGCTGGCTTGCTTGATCCGGAACCATTCTAAATTTCTATCACAGGGCTTGCGCCCGCGACAATCGATCGATCTGCGGGCCTGCAAGTCAGATAGGTATGCCGCAACAAAAAAGCGCGGGGCCAGCCCCGCGCTTTTGGTCACATCCCCGGAAGGGAAAATTACTCGCCGACGGCAGTCTGGCGGTCCTGCTTCTCGACGATGCGGGCCGACTTGCCGCGCAGGTTGCGCAGATAATACAGCTTGGCGCGACGCACCTTGCCGCGACGCACCACCTTGATCGAATCGATCATCGGCGACATCACCGGGAAGACGCGCTCGACGCCTTCGCCATAGGAGATCTTGCGCACGGTGAAGCTCTCGTTGAGGCCGTGGCCGGAACGGCCGATGCAAACGCCTTCATAGGCCTGCACGCGGGTACGGTCGCCTTCGACCACCTTCACGTTGACGATCACGGTGTCGCCGGGGCCGAATTCCGGAATGGTCTTGGTGGCGGCGAGCTTGTCGAACTGCTCTTTTTCGAGCTGCTGAATGAGGTTCATCGAAATCTCCATCGGCGGCGCGCCCAGCCTGTATGGGGGCTGCGCAAACGTCCATCTATCCTGCGCGTGTGCGGATTAGGCCGTGCCTATAAGGCAAAGCGCAGGGTTTGTCACCCGTCTGTCGTGTTTTTTGTCCTTCGCGGAGCGGCTTTTTGGCCGGCCTTCCCAGCCCAGAGATCCGGCCGCCGGGCCGCCGTCAGGGCCTCGGATTGGGCCAGCCGCCAGGCCGCGACCTTGGCATGGTCGCCGGAAATCAAGATTTCCGGGATCTGGCGGCCCTCGAACTCCTGCGGGCGGGTGTATTGGGGGTATTCCAGTAGTCCTTCGGAGAAGCTTTCCTCGGTTCCCGAGGCCAGCTTGCCCATCACCCCGGGCAGCAGCCGGACGCAGGCGTCGATCAGGGCCATCGCGGCGATCTCGCCGCCGGACAGCACATAGTCGCCGATCGAGACCTCCTCCAGCCCGCGCGCCTCGATCACCCGCTGGTCGATGCCCTCGAAACGGCCGCAGACAATGAGCGGACCGGGCCCGGCGGCCAGCTCCATGACCTGGGTCTGGGTCAATGGCCGGCCCCGCGGGCTCATCAGCAGGCGCGGGCGGTCAGCCGCGATACCAGCGGCATCGATCGCCGCCGCCAGCACGTCGGCCCGCAGCACCATGCCCGGGCCGCCGCCGGCCGGGGTGTCGTCGACGCTGCGATGCTTGTCGGTCGCCGACGCCCTGATGTCGCGCGCCTCCAGCGCCCAGAGGCCTGACGCCAGCGCCCTGCCGGCAAGGCTGACGCCGAGCGGTCCCGGAAACATGTCCGGGAACAGGGTCAGCACGGTCGTGCGCCATGGTGTCGGCTCAGATGTCATGGCCTCTGGTTACGGCACCACGGCCGTGAGGTCGAGGCTCTGCATCAGGGCGGCGGCATCCACAGCGCGGCGGAAGTCGGCAAGCGCGAAGCTAGCGACGTTGATCTTGCCGAGGTCGAGCAGGCCTTCGGCGGCGAGGGCGGCAAGCTGGCTAGGGGCGGTGCGATCGTACATGAACTGGCCGACCACTTCCCAGTCGTTGGCCAGCATCTCGCGGAATGACAGCTCGAGCGGTACCTCGGAGCTGCCCATCAGCACCATGCGACCGCCACGCCTGAGCGCACGCAGGCAGGACAAGGTGGTCGAGGTGCTCTTGGCGGCGCCGAGTAGATCGAGTGCGACATCGGCGCTGCCGCCGGCGGCGCGGCGGATGGTCTGAAGGTCAGCTGCGGCATCGCCGGTCATGACGGCAGGAATCACGCGCGGGCCGAACGCATCGCGCAACTGCTCGAGCGCGGCCTGCTTGCGTCCGACGGCCACGACGCGGCCCGCGCCCATCGCGACCGCGAGCATTACGCCGCCCGAGCCGAAATAGCCGGTGGCGCCGTTGACGATGATGGTCTGCCCGCCGCGCAGGCCGGAGCGCTGCAAGCCGCCGAACGGCACGATCAGCTTGGCCAATCCGATCAGCTCGGTCGCCGGTCTGTCGTCGAGATTGGCAAGCGGCGTGACGCAGGCGGCCGGCCAATGCGCGATCTCCGCGAACACGCCGTCGCGCCAGCGCGCCTGCAACGCGAACGCCTCCGGCGTGGTCACGGTGGCGGTGAGGCCGATCAGGATCTGCGGCGGGTCGCGGTCCGGCACGTCGCCGCGCAGATGCGGGCTGAGGAAGACGCGGTCGCCGCTCTGCACATGCGTGACGTTGTCGCCGGTTGCGACGACGCGCGCGATCGCGTTGGTGCCGGGCACGAACGGCATCGGCGGCAGGCTGTAGGGCAGCGCCCCGGACAGCAGTCTGTTGGTGTAGGACAGCACCATGCCGGCCTCGACCTTGACGATGACGCCGTCGGGCGCGGGCTTCGGTGTCGGCACATCCTCGAAGCGAAGGTCATTGTGGGCGTGCAGCCGCCAGGCTTTGTGCATGCTTGTCATCGGGATGCTCCGTGGGATCACTGCTTAGGTAACCCGGATGCAGCGAAGTGCAATCCAGGAATCGTGCCGGCAATGAGACGCGGCCCCGGATTTCGGGCTACGGGCTTCGGTTGGTTGCGCTTCACGCCGCCTTTGGATCGTCGGCGAGATGCCGGGCCAGCGCGACGGCAAGTGGACAGATCGCCAGCGCTGTCAGCGCGGTCGCCGTCGTGGCGAGCGTCGGACCGAGCGCGTCGCCGAGCAGGCCGTAGAGCACCGGCGCGATCGCGCCCGATCCGATCGTCCCGGTGTAGAACAGCGCGAAGGCGCGCTCGGTCTGATGCGGCGGCGTGAGCTCGGGCACCGTGCCATAGAGCACCGAGGAGGTGCCGTTGAGCATCACGCCGAGCAACGGCAGCAGCACGATCGCCGGCGCCAGCGGCAATGCCAGCACCGCGACGATCAGCGCCGCCGTGCCACCTTCGGTGATCAACACGGTGCGCAGCGTGCCGACGCGCGCGCCGAGCCAGCCGCAGGTGAATTTTCCCGCGGCGCCGCCGATGAAGACCAGCGCCAGCGCGAGGCCGTTGGTCGGCAGCGAGGCGCCCTTGTCGCGCAACAGGAACGGCAGGAAGGTGAGGAAGCCCATCCGCACCGCGGTGTCGAGGATGCCGATCGCGAGCAGCCAGTGAAAGCCGCGGCCCGCGCTTTCGCGGCGCGATCCGGCGGATTTCTTGTGTTCGGCGCCCTTGCCGACCGCCGGCATCCAGAGCGCGATGCAGGCCGCGACGAGCACGCCCGCCAACGCCAGCACCAGCAGCGTGTGCCGCCACGTCATGATCACGAGCAGGATCGAGGTCAGGGCCGGGATCGCCGCCTTGCCGAGATCGCCGGTGAAATTGTAGATGCCGAGCGGGCCGCGCGCCGCCGCGCCATAAGCACGCGACACCGCAGCGGAGGCGATCGGATGCTGCGTGCTCGAACCCGCGCCGGAAAGCGCCAGTGCCAGGCCAAGGCCGATCACGCCGCCGGAGAGCCCGGCAAGCACGTAGCCCAGCGCCGACAGCGCGGTGCCTGCGATCAGGATGATCTTGCCGTCGATCCGCTCGGCGATGCGCCCGACCGGAATCTGCAAGCCCGCCATGGCGCCGGCATAGAGGCCGCGCAGCAGCGCCAGCAGCCCATAGCTGAGCGCGAATTCGGCCTGCCAGACCGGCAACAGCACGTAGATCAGGTCGGTGTAGCCGTCATGGAGGGCGTGGTTGAGCCCGGTCACCGTCAGCGTGCGGGTGGCCCGTTGGTCGGCGGGGCGCGAGACGCCGGTTTCTGCCGACACGCTCATTGCCGCCACCCGATGCAAGAAAATCTAAAGATTGGGAGGCGGAGCATTTCGCGGTGATCCATAAAATGAAAACGAAGCAAAGGGCTTGTGTGGCACTATGCGCTGCCGAGGCCGATGTCACAAATCAGTAATAATTGGATCATGGGTTAGAAAATCTGGTATTGAAGGGGCATGTTCGTCCCACGTCGCAGCCTGCCGCCGCTCAATGCGGTCCGCGCCTTCGAGGCCGCCGCGCGCCTCGGCAGCTTCAAGGAAGCCGCCGCCGAGCTCAGCGTGACCCATGGCGCCGTCAGTCAGCAGATCCGCCTGCTCGAGGAATGGCTGGGCGCGCCGGCGCTGTTCCGGCGGTCGGTGCGGCGCGTGGTGCTGACGCCGGCGGGCGCTGCGCTGCTGGCCGAATTCGCGCCCGCGCTCGACCGGATTTCCGCCGCCGTTCAGCAGCATCGCGAGCGGCGCGGCGATGCCGCGGTCGCGGTGTTGCGCGTCAATGCGCTCGCGACCTTCAGCCTGCGCTGGCTGCTGCCACGGATGAGCCGGTTTCGCGCCGAGCATCCTGACATCGAGGTGCGCTTGAGCACGTCGAACGATCCGGTGGATGCATTGCCGGAATCATTCGACGTCGTGATCCGCGGTGGCCCGGATAGTTTTCACGGCTTCTCGTCGCGCTTCCTGGTATCGGAGCGAAGATTGCCGGTGTGCAGTCCGTCGCTACCGGCGCAATTGCCGCTGCATGAGATCGCGGACCTCTCGCGGCACACGCTGCTGCATGTCACGTCGATGCCGCGGCTATGGCGCGACTGGCTCACCGAGGCCGGGCAATCCGCGCTGGAGCCGGCGGCGTCGCTGACGTTCGATCATTTCTATCTGACGATCCAGGCCGCGCTCGATGGCCTCGGCGTCGCGATGGGACCGACTGCGTTGATCGCGGATGACCTCGCGGCCGGGCGGCTGGTGACGCCGTTTCCGGACATCAGTCTGCCGGCGCGGAGCTACTTCGCGTATTTTCCCGCAGGGCGCAGCAATGATCCGCATAGCGCGGTGTTCTGCGACTGGCTCGAGCAGCAGGGCCGGACGACGGGCTGAAAATTATTCCGAGGCGGCCGACGGATCGTCGCCGTCGATTTCCTGCGGAAGTTGGATCACTACGCGGCCGCCGGCAAGATCGACGGTCGGCACCACGGCATTGGTGAAGGGCAGCAGCATCGTCGCGCCCTGCGGCGGGGCACTCTCGATGATGTCGCCGGCGCCGAAATTATGGATCGCGATCACCTTGCCGAGCGGCCGGTCGTCCGATGTCACCGCGGCGAGCCCGATCAGGTCGGTGTGGTAGTACTCGCCGTCATCGGTGTCAGGCAGCCGGTCGCGCGGGACATAGAGCTCGAGGCCGTTGAGCCGTTCGGCATCGTCGCGGCTGGCGACGCCCTTCAACGTCACCACCAGATGGTCCTTGGCCTCACGGACATGCGTGACCTCGAACTGGCGCGCGCCGTCCTTGGTCATCAGCGGCCCGTAATCCCTCACGGCCAGCGGATCTTCCGTAAAAGTCCAAAGGCGGACGGCGCCGCGCACGCCATGCGCAGCGCCGATACGAGCGACACAGACCGGTGCGGCCACTGTGGTCGCCGTTCAGCCTTAGGCCTTCGCGGCGGCTTCGGCCTGCGCCTTGCGCTCCTTGCGCGGCACGGCCTTTTCCGGGTTGTTGCGCGGCGCGCGCTTCTTGACGCCGGCGGCGTCGAGGAAGCGGGTCACGCGATCCGACGGCTGCGCACCCTTGGCGAGCCAGGCCTTCACCTTGTCCATGTCGAGCTTCAGACGCGCTTCGCTGTCCTTGGGCAGCAGCGGGTTGAAGTGGCCGAGACGCTCGATGAAGCGGCCATCGCGCGGGAAGCGCGAGTCGGCGACGACGACGTGATAGACCGGACGCTTCTTGGTGCCTGCGCGAGCGAGGCGGATAACAACGGACATTCAGTTCTCCTTAAGTGTTGGTTCAAAGTCTGTGTTGGTCAGTTACGCCGTCATTGCGAGGAGCGGAGCGACGAAGCAATCCACGTCTCCGCGGGCGGTGAGATGGATTGCTTCGCTGCGCTCGCAATGACGAAAGGGAGTCATTTCTTCTTGCCCGGGAAGCCGCCGAGGCCCGGCAGCATCGGCTTGCCGCTGAGGCCGGTCAGGCCCGGGACGTTCGGCAAACCGCCGCGCAGTCCGGCTGGCAGATCCTTCGGCAGATTGGGCAGGCCGCCTGCGCCGCCCTGCATCTTCTCGGCGAGCGCCTTCATCTCTTCCGGCGAGGGCGGCTTCATGCCGCCGCCAAAGCCCATCGCCTGCGCGATGCCGGCGAGCGGGCCGCGCTTGCCGCTGCCCATGGCCTTCATCATGTCGGCCATGTTCCGGTGCATCTTCAGGAGCTTGTTGACCTGCTCGACGCTCTGGCCGGCGCCCGCCGCGATGCGCTTCTTGCGGCTTGCCTTCAGGATGTCGGGATTCTTGCGCTCCTGCCGCGTCATCGAATCGATCACCGCGACCTGGCGCTTGATGATCTTGTCGTCGATGCCGGCCGCCGCGATCTGGTTCTTCATCTTGGAGATGCCGGGCATCATGCCCATCAGGCCGCCGATGCCGCCCATATTGGCCATCTGTTGCAGCTGCTCGCGCATGTCGTTGAGGTCGAACTGGCCCTTGCGCATCCGCTCGGCGGTGCGCGCGGCTTTCTCGGCGTCGATATTGGCGGCGGCCTTCTCGACCAGCGAAACGACGTCGCCCATGCCGAGGATGCGGCCGGCGATGCGGCTCGGATGGAAGTCTTCCAGCGCGTCGGTCTTTTCACCGGTGCCGAGCAGCTTGATCGGCTTGCCGGTGACCGCGCGCATCGACAGCGCGGCGCCGCCGCGGCCGTCGCCGTCGACGCGGGTCAGCACGATGCCGGTGAGGCCGACACGCTCGTCGAACGAGCGCGCGAGGTTGACCGCGTCCTGGCCGGTGAGGCTGTCCGCGACCAGCAGCACTTCATGCGGGTTGGCGGCGGCTTTGATCTCGGCCGCCTCCTTCATCATGTCTTCGTCGAGCGTGGTGCGGCCGGCAGTGTCGAGCAGCACCACGTCGTAGCCGCCGAGCTTGCCGGCTTCCAGCGCGCGCCGCGCGATCTGCGGCGGCATCTGCCCCGCGACGATCGGCAGCGTCGGAATGTCGAGGTCGCGGCCGAGCACCGCGAGTTGCTCCATCGCCGCCGGGCGGTAGACGTCCAGCGAGGCCATCAGTACCTTGCGCTTGTCGCGCTGGACCATGCGGCGCGCGAGCTTCGCGGTGGTGGTGGTCTTACCGGAGCCCTGCAGGCCGACCATCATGATCGGCACCGGCGGCACGGAATTGATGTCGATGGTCTGGCCGTCGGAGCCGAGCGTGGCGACCAGCTCGTCATGGACGATCTTCACCACCATCTGGCCCGGCGTCACCGACTTGACGACGGTGGCGCCGATCGCCTGCTCGCGGACCCGGTCGATGAAGCTGCGGACCACCTCGAGCGCGACGTCGGCCTCGAGCAGCGCGCGGCGCACCTCGCGCATCGCGGCATCGACGTCCTTTTCGGTCAGCGCACCGCGCCCCGTCAGACGATCGAGAATGCCACCAAGCCGTTCCGACAGATTGTCGAACAATGCCGTTGTCCTTCGTTGCGCCCGTGAGCGCGCGTCACTCGTTTCGGGCCATCCGCCCGCATTCGCGGGTGATGACCAGATAGTCTGCCTCGGCACCGTGCCAAGACGGTGTACCGAGACGATGGTCCAAACACTTTCGCGCCCGAGGGCGCATCGCGCTGTCGGGCGTTGGCCTCTGGCCTCCAGGACCAGTCGGCGGGTCGAAAAGACGAAGCTTTCCGAGAAAGTGGCGGCGTTAAACGCTGCCGGGGCGGCAAAGTCAAGGAAAGTTTCGCTGCGATCCGCGCGCCCCTGGCTTTAAGGTACTGAAATCACGTCGATTTGTCGAATTGGTTCCAAATTCGCCGGGGCCACCCATATAAACGGAGCCAGCCTCCTGTTCGGGAACCCGCTTGCCCATCACCCGCCGCCGCGTTCTTGCAACCTTGACCGGAGCCGCCGCTGCGATCGGCGCGCCCTCGATCTGGATGACCCTGATGAAAACCTATGACGGCCCCGTCTCGGATCACTTTGACGGGTTGCACTTTTTCGATCCCGACGGTTCGCCGCCGAAATCGCTGGGCGAGGTGCTGCGTTGGCAGTTCGGAGGGCGCAGCAAGCGCGAGGTCTGGCCGGAATGGGCGCCGAGCCCCTATGCCGATACGCCGCCGGCGCGCGTCGAGGGCGACAAGGTGCGGCTGTGCTTCGTCGGCCATGCCAGCTGGTTGATCCAGGCTGGCGGCCTCAACGTCCTGGTCGATCCGGTGTGGTCGATGCGCGCCTCGCCGTTCAGCTTCGCAGGTCCCAAGCGGCACAACGATCCCGGCGTCGCGTTCGAGAAATTGCCCAAGATCGACGTCGTGCTGGTGTCGCACGGTCACTACGACCATCTCGACACAGCGACGCTGTCGAAACTTGCTGCCGCGTTCGGTCCTCGCGTGATCACGCCGCTCGGCAACGACATCACGATGCGCGCGGCGAATTCCGCGATCAGGGCCGAGGCGTTCGACTGGCATCAGCGCGCCGAACTCGGCAACGGGCTCGCGGTGACGCTGGTGCCGACGCGGCACTGGTCGGCGCGCGGCCTGTACGATCGCAACAAGGCGCTGTGGGCGAGCTTCGTGCTGGAGACGCCGGCCGGCAAGCTCTACATCGTCTGCGATTCCGGGTATGGCGACGGCCGGCATTTCCGCCGCGTCGCCGACGCGCATGGCCCGTTGCGACTCGCGATCCTGCCGATCGGCGCCTATGAGCCGCGCTGGTTCATGCAGGACCAGCACATGAACCCGGAGGATGCGGTGAAGGCGCTGGCCGATTGCGGCGCCGCGCAAGCGCTGGCGCATCATCACGGCACGTTTCAATTGACCGACGAGGCGATCGACGCACCGGCGCTCGCGCTGGGTGAGGCGCTGGATGCGGCGAAACTGCCGCGGGAGAAATTCGTGGCGTTGAAGCCGGGGCAGGTGTTCGAGATCTAGCCGTCATCGCGAGCTCAGCGAAGCAATCCACATCTCCGCAAGGCGGTAGATGGATTGCTTCGTCGCTTCGCTCCTCGCGATGACCGTTGAGGCTATTGCGCCGGCTTGATCGACCAGGAGACGCTCACATTGACCGTCAGCGTTTCCTCGCCTTGCGCGACCGGCGTGGGTGCAGCGAATCCTGCCGCCGCCATCTTGGCGCGGAACATCGGAACGGGCGCCGAGCCAACTTCCGAAATGCTCAGCGGCGCGCCGAGCGTGACGCCGGCGGCCTTGGCGTAGATCTCGGCTTTGCGGCGGGCATCGGCGACCGCCTTCTCGCGGGCGTCGTCGAGCAGCTTGGAGGCCTGCGAGACCGAGAAATTGATGCCGCCGATATCATTGGCGCCGGCGCCGACCAGGACGTCGATCACGCTGGCGACCTTGCTGACGTCGTGCAGCCTGATCGTGACGCGGTTGCTCGCGTGATAGCCGACGATGCTCGGCGGCGCGCTAGGCGATGACGGCGGACGATTGGCGAATTGCGGCTGCAGCGCCAGCCGGGAGGTCTGATAGTCCTTCTCCGCGATGCCGGCGCCCTTCAGCGCCGCCAGCACCTTGCCCATCGTCACGTTGTTGGCGTCGGAGGCTTCGCGCGCGGTCTTGGCGTCGGTGGTGACGCCGGCATCGAGCTGGGCCTGGTCGGGCGGCATCGAGATGGTAGCCTCGCCCGTGACCGAAATCGCTGGCGGGAAATCGGAATCGGCCATTGCGGGTGCAGCGAGCAGGGTGGTTGCGAGGAGGGCGGCGGCAAACGGGAGACGATGGGTCATCTGGCTCACTTCAGGGGGACGTAGACGTTGATCACAAGCTTGTCTTCGGCAGTCTTCAGCGGATCGGTGATGTACTCCTCGATAAAGGTGTCCTTGGCTTCGAGCTTCTTGTCGTCGAGGTGATTGGTGATCGCCTCATAGGTGTTGTCCATGTTGTCGTAGGAGCCGCGATGGACGAACTTCAGCGCCTTGCCGTCGGGCGAATTGCCCATGCTCATGCTCTTGCCGAGATTCTTCACGTCCTGGTCGACCGGGATTTCGGCGATGAAGGTGAAGCCGGTGTCGTCTGTCGAGGTGTAGACGATCATCGGATTGCCTGACGCCTTGATGCCGTCCTTGTCGAGCAGCGTGGTGAGCTGCTTGAACGCCTCGATCAGCGCATCGAACGCCGAGTCCCAGTTCGCGGTGCCCTTCAGCATCACGACCTTTTTCGGCTCCAGCGTGAACGGCTCGCCGAACGGATCGGCGGTCTGGACCGGCGCGGCCGGCGGCGTCGGGCTCTGCGATGCGGCCGGACTGTCTGCCGGCGACTTGGTCTCGGCCGGCGGGGGCACCGGTGTTGCCGAGGGGGTGGGGGTCGGGCTCGGGCTGGCTGCCGGGGCCGGCGGGGCGGCCGGCGTTTGGGCAGCCGCCGGGCTTGCCAGTGCGATCGCGGCCAAGGGCAGCAGCGCGAAAAGGGCCGCGCGGAGCGTGCTGATACGGTTCATTCGGTCTTCTCCATCCCCATCCTCAGACGGCCGCTCGATCTGTCCCGGGGCACGGTCCGCAAGGTGCGCTAGTCCTAACACGCAAGTTCTGCATTCGTCCCATGACAGATGTGTCATAGGACCATTCAGGCTGGCTAATGGCCTACCACTCGCCATATAACCGGGCGGAATTTGGGAAAATCGATGAGCGCGCTCGCCAATCACGCATTCGCCAAGATGAACGGCATCGGCAACGAGATCGTCGTCGTCGACCTGCGCGATTCCAAAGCCCAGGTCTCGGCTGAAGAAGCACGCGCGGTGGCCTCGCCGGCGGGCGGCGTGCCGTATGACCAGCTGATGGTGCTGCAGCCGCCGCGGCTCGACGGCACCGAGGCGTTCATCTCGATCTACAACAATGACGGCTCGGAGGCCGGTGCCTGCGGCAACGGCATGCGCTGCGTGGTGCGCCGGATATTCGAGAAGACCGGCCAGACCACGGCGACGTTCCAGACCCGCGCCGGCCTGCTCAATTGCTGGCAGGGCCCGGCGCCCGATCTCTACACCGTGGACATGGGCGCGCCGAAGTTCGGCTGGCAGGACATTCCGCTGGCCGAGGAGTTCCGCGACACCCGCTACATCGAG
Organism: Bordetella parapertussis; assembly: GCA_943372075.1. Classification (GTDB taxonomy): domain Bacteria; phylum Pseudomonadota; class Alphaproteobacteria; order Rhizobiales; family Xanthobacteraceae; genus Bradyrhizobium. The sequence continues at coordinate 12,218 of CALRXG020000114.1, forward strand.
CTGCAGGTCGGGCCGATCGACAATCCGGTGCTGCACTCGCCCTCGGTGGTCTCGATGGGCAATCCGCACGCGGTGTTCTGGGTCGACGATGTCAACGCCTACGACCTCGAACGTTTCGGGCCGTTGCTGGAGAACCATCCGATCTTCCCGGAGCGCGCCAACATCACGCTCGCCCATATCGTCGATCGCGACCACATCACGATCCGCACCTGGGAGCGCGGCGCCGGTCTCACGCGGGCGTGCGGCTCGGCGGCCTGCGCGACCGCGGTGGCGGCGGCGCGGCTGAAGCGCGCCAACCGCAATGTCGAGATCACGCTGCCCGGCGGCAAGCTCGGCATCGAATGGCGCGAGCGCGACGATCATGTGCTGATGACCGGCACCGCCGATTTCGAATATGAAGGCCGCTTCGATCCGGCGCTGTTCGCCAGCGTCGCCTGATCAGGCGTTGGGGATCGGTTATGGGCGTCGACGTCGTCACCTTTGGCTGCCGCCTCAACGCCTTCGAATCCGAGGTGATCAGGCGCGAGGCCGAACAGGTCGGGCTTTCCGACACCATCGTCATCAATAGTTGCGCCGTCACCAACGAGGCGGTGGCGCAGGCCCGGCAGTCGATCCGCAAGCTGAAACGCGAACGGCCCAATGCGCGCATCGTGGTCACCGGCTGCGCGGCGCAGACGCAGGCCGAGATGTTTGCCGAGATGGCCGAGGTCGATCGCGTCGTCGGCAATGACGAGAAGATGCGCGGCGAGGCCTGGCGCGCGGCGCGCAATGCATTCGATATCGGCACCAGCGAGAAGGTCGCGGTCGCCGACATCATGGCGGTGACCGAGATGGCGCCGCATCTGCTCGACGGTTTCGAGCGCGGCCTGCCGCGGGCGTTCGTGCAGGTGCAGAACGGCTGCGACCATCGCTGCACGTTCTGCATCATCCCCTATGGCCGCGGCAATTCGCGCTCGGTGCCGATGGGCGCGGTGGTCGATCAGGTCCGCGCGCTGGTCGAGCGCGGCCATGCCGAGATCGTGCTGACCGGCGTCGATCTCACGAGCTATGGCGCCGACCTGCCGGGTGCGCCGAAACTCGGCCAATTGACGCGCCAGATCCTGCGTCATGTGCCCGAGCTGAAGCGGCTGCGCATCTCGTCGATCGATTCGATCGAGGCCGACCGCGACCTGCTCGATGTCATCGCCGACGACATCAGGCTGATGCCGCATCTGCATCTGTCGCTGCAGTCCGGCGACGACATGATCCTGAAGCGGATGAAGCGCCGGCATTCCCGCCAGGATGCGATCGACTTCTGCGTGCAGGTGCGCCGGCTGCGGCCGGACATCGCTCTCGGCGCCGACATCATCGCGGGCTTTCCGACCGAGTCGGACGAGATGTTCGCGCGCTCGCTCGGCCTGGTCGAGGAATGCGATCTGACCTTCCTGCACGTCTTCCCCTACTCGAAGCGTCCGGGCACGCCGGCCGCGCGGATGCCGCAGGTCGACGGCGGCACGATCAGGGAGCGCGCGAAACGGCTGCGCGCGGCGGGCGAAGCCGCGCTGCAACGGCGGCTGGCGGCCGAGATCGGCGCCACGCGCGAGGTGCTGATCGAGAGCGGCACGCAGGGCCGGACCGAGCATTTCCTGCCGGTCGCGATCGATGGCGACATGCCCGGCGCGGTGCGGCGATTCATCGTGACCGGTCACGACGGCGTGCGCCTCGTTGGGGCGTGTGGGAATGCGGACGAAGGGTGAGGTCCGCTCAACATCGGAAGTGAAAGAGGCCGCCAATCGGGCGACCTCCAAATTCGAATCCGGATTGTTCAGATCAGGTGACGCTGAGCACTACCTTGTCCCTGCGTCGATAGGCGAGCAGTCCCAGTCCGAGGAAGCCCGCCATCATCATGGCCCAGGTCGACGGCTCGGGAACGGCGGTGACACGAATCCCAAATGGATCCGTGGGCGCCAGTTGGAACTGGTGGGTGGTGCCGGCAAACGCAAAGCCAAGCGCCGGCGCGCTGCCGGTGGTATCCGAAGTTTCGGTGACCAGGTCGAGCTGCGGGCAATTGCGGCTGCAGCTGCCCATCTCCACCGCAACCCAATAATTGCCGGTCGTCGGCACGGTCCAGTTCGCCGCCGCGCCGTTCCAGCCGTTGCTTTCGAACGTCGCTCCAATCGAATACTGGAATTGAGACGCCAGATTTCTCGACCCGATGAAGCCCGTGTCGGAGTAGATGGCAAACGTGAATGCCGTGCCCTGCCCACCGGTGCCGGCCTGCAGGTAGGTCGATAGCTGGGTGATCGTCTGACCCGCGGTGGCCGCGAACTCCGCCGCAAACCACTGTGCCTGGCTCAGGACAGGATACATCGTGCCTTGCGGCGTGCCGGTGTCCAGAATGAGCGTGGACGCGGACGCAGTATTCGGTTGGACGGCCGCGAGTGAAAACGCGACCGTCAAAGGCAATTTCCATTTCATCTAATTCGCCCCGCAATTTTGATTATTGGTCTTGCGGGTACTGATGGCACATTGCGCATAACACTTTCATGACAATAGCCGAGCGCGAACGGCTCGGCAGATCATGACGCGACAATGCGAAGCTGCGTCCCCACCCACACTGTCATCGCCCGGCTCGACCGGGCGGTCGAGTACGCCGCGGCCCATCGATTCAGTACCAACTGTCTCTGGAATCCTGGATCGCGCACATGCGCATGCGCGGGTGATGACACTGAGTAAGCTGTTTGACAGGCCGAATCGAAACCAGTCGCGCCATCGCGCGTGACGCACTCAGTGCGTGCGGCCGCCGGGCTTTGCCGGCTGCGCCGCGCGCACCTGCCAGAACCGCAGCAGGCGATCGGCATTCTCAGACGTCATCTTGGTGAACTGGCCCTTCGCATTGGCGAGCTCGGCCGGCCCCATCGAACCAGACGTATAGCGGCATTCCATCACAGCGGCGGTGGTCTCCCAGCTCAGGCCCGCCGCCCGGCACGGCACCAGCAGGCCATCGCTGCGCAGGCTTTGCATCAGCGAGCGGATCACCTCGATCCGCGAGTGCGCAAGATCTGCCAGCGCAACGATGGTCTCTTCATATTTTCGTTGCCTGGCGAAGCCGAGCAGCGCGGCCTCATTGAGATCGCCGCTGTCCTTCAGCTTTGCGATGTGGCGCTTGGCTGAGGTGAAGTCGCGGACCTGCGACATGTCGCGCTCGACGCCGGCGGCGACCGCGGCGACGGCGTGGCGGATCTCCTCGAACAGATAGGGCGGGGCGCGTTCCAGCAGGCGACCGCGAACCTCTTCGGTTGCCTGGCGCAGCAGCTGAAGCCGGAGCTCCGACGGCAGAT
>CALRXG020000115.1:0-15502 GCA_943372075.1 Bordetella parapertussis
ATCCCATTCGGGAACACCAGTTCGTGGAGGTTGGTCGCCCTGTCGCCCAGACGCGCCGCGGTGGATTGCCGCCACATCTCGGGCCGGTTCGGTCCGACCGTGGGCTTGACCCCGTTGAGGTAGATCAAGCCGAGCTGGAATTGCGCTTCGGTATGCCCGCTCAGCGCTGCGCGTTCATACCATGCGACGGCGTCGGGAATGTTGCCGATCACGCCCTCGTTCCTGGCGTAGAGCAGCCCGATCCGGTAGTCCGCCTCCGGATTGCCCGCTTCCGACGCAAGCTTCCAGAAGCGCAACGCCTCGAGATACTGCCGGCTCTCGTAAGCCTCCAGTCCCCGTTCAAACTGCTTGGAGTCGGAACGGGACGAACCCGGCCGGAACCGGTCCAGCAACGATCGCGTCGACACCGTCATGGTTCACGCATCGCTTCTTTTGCACTGCGCAGCATGCCGCCGAGCAGATACATCGCCACCGAGCGGGTACCGACATTGACGTCGCCCTGCAGCGTCATGCCTGGGATGAGGCGGAAGTTCTTCGGAACATCCTTGAAATTGGTCTGGTCGACCGAGCAGCGCGCCTTGTAGTAGGCGTCGACCGGCTTGCCGTCGTCATCGGTCGTGAAGGCGCCTTCGCTGATCCAGCGGATCTTGCCTTCCGCCGTGCCGTGCTCCGCGGCGTTGAAGGCGTCGATTTTCATCGTGCAGGGATCGTTCGGCCGGACAAAGCCGACGTCGCGCGACAGGATCTGGATTTCGGCCTCGAGCCGCGTCTTGAGCGGCATCAAGGTGATGAAGGGATCGCCCGGCTTGAGCACCGATCCGACCGAAAGCTTGGCGAGCGTCAGGACGACCGACGGCTCGGCCGCCGTCCACCGGACCAGGTCCTGGTGCTTGACCGCCTTGTCGTATTGCGAGCGGGCCGTATCCAGGTTGTTGCGCGTCGTCACCAGATCCTGGCTCAGTTGCGCGTTCCACTGTTCGGTGAAGGCGTTGCGATCCGCCTTGAGCGACTCCAGCTGGTGTTGCGCTTCCAGCAGGGTGTTGTGCGTGTTGTCGATCTGGCGCAGCAGCTCCAGGCGATTGTCCTGCGACAAATACAGATTCAGCTTCGATCCGCTGCCGCTTTCGGCGAGCGTGGAGCGCATGTCCTCGATCTTGCCGGCGATCTCGGCGCGTTGACTGTACCGCTCGTCGTCCTTCTTAGACTTCTGGATCGTCGCCTCGGTCTGACTGATCTTGGAATCGTAGCTGTTCAGCTGCGCGTGGTACTGCGCGACACGCTGGTCGTAGAGCGCTTTTTGCAAGGCGTTGTACCGGGTGACTTCCGGATCGCCGGACTGACCGTATGACAACGGCTTGCCGGACAATTCGGCTTCGTCCCGCGCGACCTGCGCATCCAGGCTCGCGATCTGCGACTTGTATTGCGAGACATCGGCAGCGGTGAACGTCGAGTCCAGGGTTGCGAGCAATTGTCCGGTCTCGACCTGCTGGCCTTCCCGGATATCGATCGTCTTGATGATCGAAGCGTCCAGGGCCTGCAGCACGTTGATCTGATCGACGGGAACGATCCTCCCGCCCACGCTCGTGATCACCCGATCGACGCGCGTGAAGCACATGATCGCCACGACGCATGCGAGGAACCCGGCCAGCACGAACAGAGTCGCGCGGGCGAGCAGCGGCTCGGCCGCCTCGCGGATGGCGTCGGTTTCGGACTGGAACTGGCGGACGGTCGCGAGCGAGGCTTGATTAGGAGACAAGGGTCGGACTCCTGAAATTCTTCTCGGTGCGCCCTGCCGGCACGAGATGCGTATTCTGCTGGTACCAGAGCGAGCTGTAGATGTCGTTGCGCTCCAGGAGCTCCTCGTGACGGCCGATGTCGTTGACCACGCCGCGATTGAGCACGAGGATCGCATCGGCCTTGGTCAGAGACGACAGGCGGTGCGAGATGATGATCAGCGTGCGGCCGTGCGCGATCCGCGAAATGTTCGCGTTGACGATCGTTTCGCTCTCCGCGTCGAGCGCGCTGGTCGCTTCGTCCAGGATCAGGATCGGTGGATTGACGATCAACGCGCGCGCAATGGCAAGGCGCTGGCGCTGGCCGCCGGAGAGATTGGTGGATCCCTCATAGACATAGGTCTCGTAGCCGCGCGGCAGCTTGTCGATGAATTCCTCGGCACCGGCCAGCCGCGCCGCCCTGACGATGTCGTCGAAGGTCGCGTCGGGCTTTGCAGCCGAGATATTCTCGCGGATCGTGCCGCTGAACAGGAAGTTCTCCTGCAGCACGACGCCGACATTGCGCCTGAGATGGTCGACATCGTATTCGCGGACATCGATGCCGTCGACCTTGATCAAGCCGCCATAGTCGGAGTGCAGGCGTTGCAAGAGCCGCGTGATCGTGGTCTTTCCGGAGCCGCTCTTGCCCATCACGCCGAGCGTCGTGCCGAGCGGAATCTCGAACGAGATGTTGTTCAGCGCCGGCGATACGGCGCCCTTGTACTTGAACGTGACACCGGAGAATTCGACCAGGCCCTTCAGCGGCGCCCGCACGCCATGGCCGGAGCGTCCCTCCTCGGCCGGCTGGTTCACCAGCCTGCCGACGATGGTGACCGCGGTGCGCGCCTCGTCATACTGGTTGATGAGCTGGGCCATCTGCATCAGCGGGCCGGCAACCCGCTGCGACAGCATCAGAAAGGCGAACAGCGCGCCGACATAGACCGGATCGCCGCTCGACACGGCGAGGTAGACACCGAAGGCATAGGGAGCACTGACCGCCAGCCGTTCCAACGGCTTCACCACCGTCTGAATGGCGGTTCCAGTCATGCCTTCGGCGAGACGCGCCTTGGCGACGCGCGCAACCAGCACGTCCCACATGTGGCGCTGCCGCGCATCGAGCGCCAGCGACTTGATGGTCCTGATGCCGTTGAGGCTCTGGATCAGGAACGCGCCCTGCGCGCCTTCGGCCGCCAGGGTCGCCGAGGACTTCCGCCGATAGGCCGGCAGCATCAGGATCAGCCAGGTGACGATCATCCCGGCAAAGGCAAGCACCATCAGTGTCATGATCGGGCTGAAGAAGAACATGACGGGAAGGAAGAAAATCAGCGTCGTCGAATCGAGAATGGTTCCGAACAACTGGCCGGTCAGGAAGCCGCGAATCCGGAACACTTCGCGGATGTCTCGCGAAACCAGGCCGACAGGGTTCTGCTCGAAGTAATCGATCGGCAGATTGAGCATCTTCTCGAACACATAGGTCGACAGCTTGACGTCGAGGCGCGCCGTCAGGCGCTGAACGAGATATTGCCGCAGGAACGAGAACACCGCCTCGAACATGATGATCACGAGCATCGCGATGCACAGCACGTAGAACGTGTTGTAGGCCTTGTAGAAAATGACCTTGTCCGAGAGCAGCCGCCAGAACATGATCGGCGCAAGGCCCATGAAGCCCAGGATCAGCGCCGCGATCGCGACGTCGCGCAGGATGCGCCGCTCGCGGAACAGCAATGCGGTGACGAATCCGAAGCTGAACGGCTGGGTCTCGTCGGAAATTTCGTAGTCGCGCTTCGCCATCACGACGTCGCCGGACCAGATGTCCTCGAAGCGCGGCTGGTCGATGACGAGCAACGCGTCTTCGCTGGCGTTCGGATCCTGCAATACGACCCGGGAACTGCTTTCATCGCCTTCGAGGCGCAGCAGCACCATGTGGCTGCCGTCGCGCAGGCGAACGATGGCCGGCAGCGCCCGCTTGAGATGGCTCAGCCCCTTCCAGTCCAGCGTGACGGCCTTTGCCGTCATCCCGGAGGAATTCGCGCACTTGAGAAGCTCGGGCAGCGTGACTTCCTGGTCGCCCAGCAGGTTGTCATGAATGAGCTGTGACGGGGTCAGGTGCAGGCCATGCTGTCTTGCCACGATGACAAGACAGGCAAGGCCCGAGGGTGGCAGTCCCTCCACCGAAGGTGCGCCGACGAGCGAGAGGTGTTTGGTCATGAATGCCTCGGAGTTTCGACTGCGCAGATCCGGTCCCTGGCGAACTATAACTTATCACTGTTAGTTCGCTAACGCAGCATTTTCAGCACATCGTCCCGAAAAGATATGCGTGACGACGGGCGGGAAAAGCCGGCCCCGCGCGCGGTTACACGCGGGTTTAGCCGCGGAACTCTCTAACATCGATTAACATTGCGGGCTATGCGCCGGCGGTCACCGTCTCCCGGAAGTCGAACCCACAGGCTTCCAGTTGCGGCCTGATCCGCTCATCCTCGGCCTCCGGCATGAGGGCCAACGCACAAATCTCGAAATTTCCGCTCCGGACCGAGACGGTCGGAAAGCCGGCGCTGAGCAGCAGATTCCCCATCCGCTCGGACGAAAACCCGGTCTTGTGCGCCATGTGGTGACGTCCCTGCTCGATCGCGCCGGAATGTCCGTAGATCATGTCCAACGGCCGGATCGGGCCGGCCGGGGAGACATAGGCCACCGCACCGAGGCCATGGATCAGCATGTGCTGCGCGACCGCCTCAAGATCAGGCGACATGATCAGCGCGAATCCGCTCGGCTTGAGAACCTCGCGGAACTGCACGAAGGTCGGATGAACTTCGTGGGCGTAGAGATGCTCCATGACATGGGAGCACCAGATCGCGTCGAACGAGGCCGGCTGGAACAACCGGGAGAGATCGGTAATCGACCCGACGATATCCGGATTCACGCCTCCGTCGACGTCGAGCCGAACCTCGTCCCACTCGTGCGATGTCAGCAGTGGCTGGATCCGCTTGGTCACCGTCGATCCAGCGCCCGCATTCAGCATCTTTTTTCTGGCCAATTCGAAAGCTCCACGGTTCGCGCACCAAGCGGCCGATTTCTGCAGCGATCGTTCGTCGTGATCAAAGCTGCCACAGGTCATCGACCTCTGTTCCGTTGTGTCAAACGAACATCACGCCTTTACAAAAGCTACATGGTCTGAATGTGACGAACTAACTTCTAACATCCGTTGGTGGGATGCCTGATCCGGGGCTTGTGATAGGGATGCCGCACCCGATGCGGATGGTCGACTCAGGCCGTTCGTACTCACGTCCAAAAGGAACGGCGCAGCCCTAACCTGGGTTCGGGCGTCGCTTTCGTTTGGTGCGAGCCGACGATCTTACAATCTGGTCGAGTGACCATCGTTGAAGATCAGGTGTTCGATGTTGCCGATCTGGGCCACCTGCCCGTTGCTGAAGTTGATATCCAGGGAACCATCCTTCCCGGCGGTGATATCAGTCACGTCGGTCGAGGCGTGATCCAGGACGGTCACCGAGTCCTTGCTGCCGACGCCTCCGTCGATGCTGTCGTTGCTGCGGAGATTGGACAGGTAGAAGTTGTCCTGGCCAGCGCCGCCGACCATCGAGGCGGTACCAGTGGCCGAGCCGACGAACGACGAACCATCCTTGCCGCCGATCAGCGCCTGAGGGCCCGAACCGGCGACCAGCGTATCGTGGCCGGAGCCGCCATACAGCGTGTCGTTGCCGGCTCCGCCGTAGAGCTTGGTCGCAAGCCACTCGCCTACATTCAAGCTGACGCTTCAGAACGCCATCGCCGTCTGAAAAAAAGCGCCGCCCCAACCTGAGTTGAGGCGGCGCCTTCGCTTAGCGGAGACCTAGGATCTTACAGCTTGGTCGAGTGACCATCGTTGAAGATCAGGTATTCGATGTTGCTGATCTGGGTCACCTGGCCGTTGCTGAAGTTGACGTCCAGAGAACCATCCTTGCCGGCGGTGATGCCGGTCACGTCGGTCGAAGCATGATCAAGGAACGTCAGGGAGTCCTTGCTGCCGGCGCCGCCGTCAATGGTGTCATTGCTGTGGAGGTTGGACAGATAGAAGTAGTCCTGACCAGAGCCGCCGACCATCGAGGCCGTACCGGTGGCCGAGCCGACGAACGAGTCGTTGCCGCCGCCGCCAATGAGCGTCTGTGTGCCCGAACCGGCGACCAGCGTGTCGCTTCCCGAGCCACCATACAGCGTGTCGTTGCCGGCACCGCCGTAGAGCGAATCGTTGCCGTCGCCGCCGAAGAGCTTGGTCGCATGCGACGCGTCGCTGCCGGAATACAGGATGTCGTTGCCGCTGCCGCCATACTCCGCGACAGTCCCGGTACCGCCGACCAGAAGGTCATTGCCGGCGCCACCATAGAGCGTGTCGGCACCAGCGCCGCCATACAGCGAGTCGTTGCCGGCACCGCCGTCGAGGATCGAGCCGTGCGACGCATCCGAGTTCGAGTAGAGCGCGTCGTTGCCGTTCCCGCCGTAGAGCTGATCGTTGCCGGAGCCGCCGATCAGAACATCGTTGCCGTTGCCGCCATCGAGAACCTGGTTACCCGATCCGGCGGTCAACGTATCGTTGCCGTCGCCGCCGAACAGGCGATCGTCGCCCGCACCACCGTACAGCCGATCGTCGCCAGTGCCGCCATACAGCGTGCTCGAATTGCCCACCGTGCTGCCCGAAACCAGCACGTCGTTGCCGCTGCCGCCATGCAGTTCGGAGGATGCGCCGCCGATCAGCGTATCGTTGCCAGAGCCACCGGTCAGGGTGTCGGCACCGGTGCCGACAATCAGATCGTTGCCTGCGCCGCCATCCAGCGTGCTATGCCCGGAGAGATTGTCGATGATCACGTCGTTGCCGGCACCCGCACTGATCGAGTCGTGGCCGGAACCGCCGTAGATCGTGTCATTGCCGTTTCCGGCCAGGACCGTCGTGTCGCCGCTGTTGTTGAGATAGATCGCGTCGTTACCGTTGCCGGTCGCGACCAGCACCGGAGTGCTGCCGTTCACCGTCAGCGTGACGTCCTTGTCGGTGGCTTCAATGATCGCCTTCAGGTTGGCGTCGGTGTTGACCGTGTTGTTCGGATTGACTTCGATGAGAACGTTGGTCTCCGGATCCGGGTTGGAGATCGCGGCCCCCACCTGCACCGGGACAGTCGAGCCGTCGTCCGGGCTGGTGTATCCGATCCCGGCATTGATCAGATAGTTGATGATCTGTTGCTGGGTCGAATGATCGATTGTTGCATTTATCGCTGCCTTGAGGTCTGTCTGGTCAAGATTGTAAGTCGCCATCGAGATAGCCCCTGCTTGGGATCGGGATGCAAGCCGCTCGCCCACACCTAAGCCGTTGATTCACAACTATTTTGTTGCGATGCAGCTCAAATGTGGACGCACACTGCGAACTTGTTAAGTGTATTGTTAAGTCCGCAATATCGCAGAGTCAATCAACAATGGCCTGTTAACATCTGGTTCCATGAGGCTTTTGTGAGACTTAACGCCAATTCGCATGCGCGCGAACGCTCGATACAGAGCGGGCTCGAATGTTAGCCGCGGCGCAAAAAAGGGTAGTGATTATACGGGGTTTCAACGCGGCCCGGGACCGCAGATGGCGCCGAATTTTGCAGATTTTGCGTGCGGTTCGGCGGGATTTTCTGCGCTGAAAAAATATTTCTGCGCCGCATGAGCGCTCGTCCAAAAAAGTGTCAAACTTCACAACTGGCCAGCAACCGAACCGGCGCCGCGACGCATTCCGGTTGCGGGTCTCGCTGTCGACGCAAGCGAAAGCCGTGGAATCAGACCCAGAATCAGGACCGCCCGATCGCCGGCCGAACCTGGCGGCGTGAGCGGACGATCCATCATAACAAATTAACATCGGATTTGTCGGAACTCGATGCCGGGACGAGGGTAAAGCCGCTGTGGTCATTCACCGACGGCGCGCGCGTAGATGGCCTCGAGCAGCCGGAGATTCTCGCCGGGCGCGTAGAGCTCCAGATAGGTGGTGCGCGCAGCTTTCCCCCATGCGGCCCGATCGGGGGCACCAAGCACGTCACCGATCCGTTGCCGCAGCGCGGCCGGGTCACCCGGCGGCACCAAGGTGCCGGTCCGGCCGGCGCTCACCACCTCGGCCAATCCGCCGATCTCGGAGGCGATCACCGGCGTGCCCTGCGCGAAGGCCTCGACGACGACCATCGGAAATCCCTCGTACCACAACGAAGGCACGACCAATGCCTCGGCGCTGGCCATTTCCCGAAGCACGTCCACGCGCGAGAGCGCCCCGAGGAACGTGACATGCTCCGGCGCCCGGGCCTCGAGCGCAACGCGTTCAGGTCCCTCACCGACGATCCGCAAGGGGATGCCGGTTCCGGCAACGGCGTCGAGCAGCACGCCGACACCCTTCTCACGGCTCAGCCGTCCGACATAGAGCAGCCCGGCACGCGGCCGGGCTGGATCAATTGCCCCCGGGTCGGCCATGAAGTTCGGCTTGACGTCGATCCGGCTGGCATCGAACCCGGCCTGGGTGAACAGGGTCCGGGCAAACTGCGTCAACGCAATCAGGCGCAGGCCGGGACGTGTCCAGGTGCCGCGGCGCTGGTGCCGCGCAATCATAAAGGCGGAGGCCAGCGAGCCTGGAAGCGATCCACGGTAGCAGCGATGCGCGACGCCCCAGAGATGGCCATGCTCCAGGCATTTGTGGCAGACGCGGCCGTCGCGCATCAGCATGCCGCCGGTGCAGATGGTGCGATAATTGTGCAGCGTCACCACCGCGGGCACCCGTTTCTGCCGGCAGACATCGAACACCGCCGGTGACAGCAGCGGGAAGAAGTTGTGGACGTGGACGACGTCGGGGCGAAAGCGATCGATCGCTGCCGCCATGCCCCGTTTGCCCGCCGCATTGTCGGCGATCGACAACGTCGTCGCGATGCGTGCCGCGATCGAATCGATCGCCTCATTGCTCACCGTGAACGTTTCAACGCTGTGCCCGGCGCCGCGCAACAGCGCGACTTCCGCCTCGAACACGACGTCCTCGCCGCCGCGGCCCTGATATCTGTTGTGAGCGACCAACACCCTCATGGCCGGTGCGCCGGCTCCGCGAACCAGCGCAGCTCCGTCACCAGGCTTTGGCCCGCGGCAAGCGTCCCCGAGCCGATCAGCGAGGTCGCGGGCACCTTGAGATCGAACGACGGCGAATACCAGCCGGCCGGCGTGTTCTCGTCGCCGCGATACGATGTCCAGTTCAGTTCTGCCGGCAGGTCGAGCTCGCCCCGGCCGCCCGGCCAGCACAGCTGCGCCGTGCGCCCTTCGAGCCTGCATTCCACATCGGGACCCAGATGCCAGCTCAGGCTCGCCGGCACCGCAAGTCCCTCTTCATCGAGCAGCATGTCGGTGACGATGAGCCGTGCTGCGTGTCGCAGCAATTGCACCGAACGGCGATGCAGGCGACCTGCATCGTCCCGATATCCCGCATGTTCGGCGACCAAGCTCGCATCCGCATCACAGTCATCGAGCCCGCTCGATGCCACGAGTCGGCTCTGCGCATGCCGTGTCCAGAGAAAAGGGCCGCCCGACACCGACTGATCGCGCGCGAACAGGCGGAGCGTGTTGTGCGCCAGCGTGGAGCGGAAATATGCGCGCCATCGCGGATCGCCGTGATAGCAGTAGGTGCCGGGGTCGGCGAGGATGTCGACGCCGCCGATCCTGCATTCGAGCGACAGCGCATCCGCATGGGCATGCGCCGCGATCCGGCCGAAGCCATGCGGGCCGTGGTCGCAGCGACACCACACCGCCCTGTCGGAATCGACAAGAAAGGTCTGGCCCGCCGCGTCGAGCTGATACGGGCGGCGACGCTCGGGCCGCGCGGCAATCGCACGCGTCCCGATGCCATCGGCTAGAATAAATGTACGCAGATCGGGCTCCGGCAAATCGGGCCACCATGGCAGTTCGCCGAACAGGCGTGCGCCGGTGGCGAGCAGGCCGAGCCAACGATTGCCGCCGTGATCGTCGAGCAGCAGACCGATGCCATCGTCGCCATCGCCCTGACGCGGCGGACGCGCGCAACCGTCCAGCATCGCGGCAAGCGCGTCGCTCATGCGGCAGATCGTGGTCCAGACCGCATCGTCGAGCGGATGCTCCGACGCTTCGCCTTGCACCGCCGCCGCCAGCAGCAGTTCGAGCACAAAGCCGTGATAATCGGTCGCAAGCTCGCCGTTGCTGCCGCAATCCAGCGTCTGCACGACGGCCTCGTGTGCCAATGCGCTGGCGGATTGTGCACGCCAGCGCGCGCTGTCGCTAAAAACGGGAAATACACAGGCGGCGACGAACTGCCCGGCGGCCTCGGCGATGAGATGGTTGTTGGCGGACGAGCCGCGGCTCGGAAACCGCGACAACCAGTATTGATGCGCGTAGAGCTGCGTCACGAACTGCTCATTGTCCTCGAACAGCGCCGGTGCGCCGGGCCAGTCCCGCAGCAGCTGGCGCACCCAGGCCCATGAGATCAGCCGCACGCCGAGCTCGATGCCGCTGATCCAGTGTGGGCCGCGCATGAACGGATTCTCGCGCCACCAGCTGATGAGATGCTCGGCCACGCGGCGGGCGTAGCGCTCGTCCGAGGTCAAATAATAGGCCGACGCCAGCACCGTGAGATGGTGGTGCCGCGACGGCTCCCAGATGTATTTGATGTTGCCGACCGCGGCCTCATCGCGATAGGGGACCGCAAGCGCGTAGACGTCTGCGGGCGCGCGCTTGCCGCTGCGGACATCGACGAACCAGTCTGGACGTTCTCCCAGGGCTCCGTGATCCCTCGCGAAAATCCGGCAACGTCCGGCGAGGATCTGGTCGGCGTCATGGATCAGCCGTTCGGCGGCCTGCTGCGGCGCCTTTGCCGGCGAAGGCAGCAGCTTCAGGCGCGGCCTCCGTGGACCAGACCCGAGCCGGGACTTGGCACGTTGCGCGATGTCGGGCGGAGCGATCCGCCAGAGCGAGCGCAGCACTTGGTCGTTCACCCGTCCGGCAAGCTCGGACGGCTCCATGCGCTGCAGTCTGCGCAGGTACCAGCCGAAGTTCATCTCACGCCGGTCGAGGCGCGCGCGACACCCGGCTCCGATGCGCGAGGGGTCACATCGACGGGCATCCCCGCGGCCACGCTCGCCTGGACCGCGAGCGTTGCGCGGGTGGTCGCAAGCAGCGCATCGAGCGCGATCGGCATCGCACTCCCCGATGCGACCGCCGCGATGAAGGCATCCAGCATCGGCCGCTGCCCCTTGTCGAGCCGCGCTTTCCCTGCCCTGCGCTGTCCCGCCTGCCAGATCTCGAAGTTGGAGAAATTGTCGAAGCTGGCGAATCCCGTGCTTGCCGACACCTCGAGCGCCTCCTTCGGCACCCTCGGATCGCCACCGGTGAGATAGCTGAGGCTCGCGACTGAACCGTCGGCAAATTCCAAGGTGGCGACGAGATTGTCGACGTCCTTGCCTGCCGCGCTCGCGGCGACCCGCACCGGCTCGGCGCCGAGCCACCACGACAGCACGTCGATGAAATGGCCGCCCTCGCCGACGAAGCGGCTGCCTTCGGTCTCGGCCTGCAGATACCAGGATGATTTCTCCAGCGGGCCGGCGATGACACGATATTGCAGAGTCTGCGGCCCTGCCGGCGCGAACGCCGCGCGCATGTCTTGCAGCAGCGGCGAGAAGCGGCGGTTGAAGCCAACCATCAGCCGGCTGTTGCCGGTGTCGTGGATGGTCTGCACCAATTGATCGAGCGAGTCCGTGTCGATCGCGAGCGGCTTTTCGACGAACACCGCCTTGCCGCTACGCAGCGCCCGCGCCGCGAGATCGGCATGAGAGGCATGTCGGGTCGCGATCAAGACGGCATCGATGTCGTCAGCCGCGAGCACCGCGGCCGCATCGGTCGAGGCGCGCGCGAAGCCGAACTTGCGCACCGCGGTGGCGCCGCTCAGGCCGGTATTGGTCGCGACCTCGACGAGATCGACGCGATCGTCCTTCGCAAGCTGCGGCAACAGCATGCTGGAGGCATAATTGCCGGCGCCGATGACGCCGAGCCGCACCCGTCCGCCATGCAGTGCCGCGACCGGACGATAGGCCATCCGCGTGGTGCGCGGAGCGGCCTCCGGATAGGCGAACACCATCCCGAGGCCGACCTCGCCCCGGCTCATGCGCTCGAACGCCGACGTCGCCTGCTCCAGCGGCACCACGTCGGAGATCAGCGAGGAAAAATCCAGCCGTCGATCGGCGAGCAGCGCGACGATGGCTTCCATGTTGCGCCGCTCGGTCCAGCGCACATGGCCGATCGGATAATCGACGCCGCCCTCCTCGTAGAGCGGGTCGTATCGCCCGGGGCCATAGGAGCGCGAGAACCGGACGTCGAGCTCCTTGTCGTAGAATTCATTCCACGGCAGGTTCAGCGTGCATTTGCCGATATCGACGATGCGGCCGCGGTCGCGCAGCAGCGCCGCCGAACGCGATGCGAGATCTGGATCGTCACTGCCGGCCGTGATGAACACGCAATCGACGCCGCTGCCGGCGGTCAGCTGGTCGATCCGGGCACGAAACTCGGCCGCCGCATCATCGGATGCGATGGCGCAGACGGCGGCCCCCGCAGCCTCGGCCTGACGGCAGCGAGCCTCGAGCCGGTCCAACCCGACCACCACGACGCCGGCGCTGCGCAGCAGGCGCACCAGGATCTGCCCGATCAGCCCGAGGCCGATCACGCAGGCGGTCTCGCCAAGACGGATTTCCGACTGCCGCATCGCCTGCAGCGCGATCGAGGCGATCGTGGTGAAGGCGGCCTGGTCGAGCGCGGCGCCGTCCGGCACCGGAACGCAGAGATTCACCGGCACCCAATTGTATTCGGCATGCGTCGCATATTGATTGCCGCCGCAGCAGACCCGCTGCCCGACCGAGAAACCGGTGGCGCCGTCGCCCACTTCGACAATGGTGCCCGACAGCGAGTAGCCGAGCGGCGTGTAGGAATCGAGGCGGTTCATCACCTTCTGGTAGGTCGCGAGCAACCCCTGTTGGCGGACCGAGCGCGCCACCTTGGCGACCTGGTCGGGCCGCGCGCGCGCCTTGCCGAGCAGCGACAGGCGGCCCTCGGTGAACTTCATCATCTCGGTGCCGGTCGACACCGCCGAGAACGCCGTGCGCACCACGACCCCGCCGGGCCGGCAGCGCGGCGCCGGCACATCGATCAGCCTGAGTTCGCCGCTCTTATAGTTCTGCGCGATCTGCTTCACAGTCGGTCAACCGCCTCGCGTTAACAGCGCCCTTGTATCGCGCCTGCCCTGCGCGATGAAGACAAGAATATCGTTACAATTATCCCGTTGTTCGCGGATTAACACCGCTATCATTCGAGCAACAGCACAGGTTTCGGCGAAATCTCGACCACACCGTTGGCGATCGGTCCTTCGCCGCCGTCCAGCCCTTCATAACGGGTGTAGCGCGGCTCGACGCGATAGGCCGACCGTCCCCTGGTGGTCCAGAGGATCACGCCGTTGCGGCCATCCTGCATGCGAAGCTCGACGCACCAGGTCGACGGCGACGTTCGGGTGGCGGCCACGACGCTGGCGCCGACCAACCACGACTGCACGGTGCGGTAGGCTTTTCCAGCTGGCAGCAGCCCGCGTGCCGGATCCCACAATTTGCCGAAGTCGCCGCCCCCGCCGGCATACTCGTACCAATAGGCGCGATCCACGCCATTGATCCATTTCAGGATAAAGGCCCGGGCCAGATATCCATCCGGATTGTCCTCCTTCGTCGACCAGCCGGCCTCGGTGTCCCAGATCGGCTTTCCCGACAGATCATGCGCGGCGAGCATCTGCTTGAACCGCGCAATGACATCGATCACGGCTTCGGGTTCGCTGACATAGCCGTGGAAGGCGAAGACATCGGCATATTGTCCGCCTCCTTGCGCCATGAAGGTCTCTTGCCAACGGTAGCCGTCCGGCGTGCCGTTGGACGACGGCGTCAGCACCACCAGGCCGGGATCGCTGGCCTTGATGATCTGATAGGCCCGCTTCTGCATCTCGACCATGGTCGCGATATCGCCCGAGTAGTATTTGGGATCCTCGGGTTCGTTCCAGATTTCCCAGTATTTGATGCGTCCCGCAGCGCGGGCGACCGCCGCGCGCACCCAATCATCCCATGAGGCGAGATCGGCCGGCGGCGAGCTCGCGCCCGGCGTGAACGCCGGCGGCGCATCCTTCACCGAGGCCGCCCATCGCGGCGTGAAGGCGAGATTGAGAACGATATCGACATGCGCGCGCTCGGCCGCTGCGAGGATCGCGTCGAACCGCGCCCAGTTGTAGAAGCCGGGCGTCGGGTTGACCTGCGCCCAATAGATCGCGCCCCACAGCCGGACGCCATCGAACTTGAGTTCGGGCCACGGTTGTGACGAACCGATGGCGTTGATCGTCATGCCGAAAAACGTCGGCGGGATCACGGCATTCACACGGCTGGCATCGAGTGCATCGGTGGTCAGCGAGGCATTCCATCGCAGCGGCCATCTGTGAGCCAACGGCAACAGCGTGCTCAAAACCAGTGCAATCAATGCCCCGCTGCCCCAATCCCTCACCGTGCCTGCCATATCCGTGTCTCGTCGCCGTCACATCCGCACAGGGATTGCATCATGGAAGCCGTGCATGTTAATTCCAATGTTAGTCGGATTGTGATGTTGTTAGGTCAATGATATAGATCATCGCAAATGTCGAGAGCTGAACCATTGCCGCGGCGGATCCTGATCATCGTCGAGAACCTCCCGGTTCCTTTCGATCGCAGGGTGTGGTGCGAAGCGACGTCGTTGCGCAAGGCGGGCTACGAGGTCTCGGTGATCTGCCCGAAGGGCCGCGGCCATGATGAATCCTACGAATGCCTCGAAGGCATTCACATTTACCGCCATCCGATGCCGGTGGAAGCGCGCGGCATCGCCGCCTACCTGATCGAATATCCGGTCGCGCTGTTCTGGGAGACCTGGCTCGCGATCAAGGTCGCCTGGAAGCACGGCTTCGACGTGATCCACGGCTGCAATCCGCCCGACCTGATCTTCCTGGTCGGTCTGCTGTTCAGGCTCGGCGGCAAGCGCTTCGTGTTCGATCATCACGACGTCAATCCCGAGCTCTACGAAGCGAAATTCGGCCGGCGAGACATTTTCTGGCACCTGCTGCGGCTGGTCGAGTATCTCACCTTCAAGACGGCGAGCATCTCGATCGCGACCAACGAATCCTATCGTGAGATCGCGATCGCGCGCGGCCGGATGCCGGCGAGCCGGGTGTTCGTGGTGCGCTCCGGCCCCAATCTCGAGCGGGTGCGCTCCCGTCCGGTCGATCCGGCCTGGCGCAACGGCCGGCGCCACAGCGTCGGCTATGTCGGCGTGATCGGCCAGTCCGAGGGCATCGACCTGCTGCTGCAATCGATCGGCCACATCGTGCACGGACTCGGACGTACCGACATCCAGTTCAATATTGCCGGCCACGGGCCGGAATGGAACGCAGTCGTCGCGCTCTGCGCGGAGATGAAGCTCGGCGACTACGTGACCTTCACCGGCGCCATCGCCGACGACCCATTGTTCACGATGCTCTCGACCGCGGATGTCTGCGTCAATCCGGACCGGGTGACGCCGATGAACGACATCTCCACCATGAACAAGATCATGGAGTACATGGCGCTCGGACGGCCGATCGTTCAGTTCGATGTCCGCGAGGGCCGGCGCTCGGCGCT
>CALRXG020000116.1:0-15469 GCA_943372075.1 Bordetella parapertussis
GACACCAAGACCAATCTGATCACCATGCTCGGCGGCGGTGGCGGCCAGGTGGTGCTGACCCAGTGCCAGAACGTGCTGCGCGGCGACCGCCTGCTGGTCGACATGACCACCGGCGTCTCGCGGGTCGAATCCGACAGCGGCAAGGTGCAGGGGCTGTTCATCCAGTCCCAGGGCGGACAGAACGGCAAGGGCGGCTGCGGGACGCCCGCCGCTCCCGGCGCGGCCCCGGCGGCACCGTCGCCGCTTCAGCTGCTGCCGGGCAGCAAGTCGAGGTAGAGCGCCGGTAAGCCTCACGTAAGGTCAAATAGAATCAACTAGTTAGATAATATTTTGCGGTCGCGAGGTTGAAGCGCGGGGGGCGAGACTGTATCTACTGCTGCGGTTCGGCCGACGACGCCCCGAGAGGAAAGAGTGTCGGCCGGGTCGGGGCATCCACTCATCCAAGGCGCGGGTGACCGCGCTTTGCCGTATTATTCGAGCATGATCTACGCAAACGCATCCGCGTTTGTCGCGTGGGAAGGCCGGTATCCGGCTTTCCGGTTCATGTTCGCAGGTTGGCGTGCGAATCGATCGGTCCGCAGGCAGAGTCGCGGGATCACCGTGAAAGGCTGAAGCGAAGCGGGGATGGTGGATTTATTCGGCATGTTCCGGCGGCGCCCTGCGAAACGCAGCACTGGATTTGCGCGTGCGCATGACGACATCACTTCGCTCGGCGAGTCCTTTGGCGAGATGCTGGCGAGCCCGGTGCGCGACGCGCCGCCGATGGCACGCGCCGCGCCCGTTCCCGGCGTCGAGTTGCAACGCTCGCAGCCGGCCGCAGCACCGGCGCGCCCGCGGCCGGCCAAGGCTCCGTCCAGGAGCAGCGCCGCGGCCGCGCCACAGCTGATCAAGCGGCCGGGCTATCTGGCTGTGCATAGCGTGGAAAAGAGTTTCGGGAGCCGCCAGGTCGTGCGCGGCGTCAGCATCTATGTGCGCCGCGGCGAGGCGGTCGGCCTGCTCGGACCGAACGGCGCCGGCAAGACCACCGTGTTCTACATGATCACCGGCCTGATCAAGGCCGATCGCGGCGCGATCGAGCTCGATGGCCACGACGTCACCAAGCTGCCGATGTACCAGCGCGCGCGCCTCGGCATCGGCTATCTGCCGCAGGAAGCCTCGATCTTCCGCGGCCTGACGGTCGAGCAGAACATCCGCGCGGTGCTTGAGGTCGTCGAGCCTTCGAAGAAGAAGCGCGAGCACGAACTCGACTCGCTGCTCGACGAGTTCAACATCACGCGGCTGCGCAAGAGCCCGTCGATCGCGTTGTCCGGCGGCGAGCGGCGCCGCGTCGAGATTGCGCGCGCACTGGCGACGCGCCCGAACTACATGCTGCTCGACGAGCCGTTCGCCGGCATCGATCCGATCGCGGTCGGCGACATTCAGGACCTGGTCCGCCACCTCACCAACCGCGGCATCGGCGTGCTCATCACCGACCACAATGTCCGCGAGACGCTCGGCCTCACCGACCGCGCCTACATCGTCTATGCCGGTGAGATCTTGACCGAAGGAAGCCCGGAGGAGATCGTTAATGATCCCGATGTACGCCGGCTTTACCTTGGCGAGGAATTCCGCCTGTAGCGCTTTTTTCCTATCCGTCAAGCCGTGTACAAGGGCCTCAGACTAGGATAAGCAAGAATCGAGCCAACTTCTGGAATCGATCTTGCCTCCATGGCACTGACGCAAAGACTAGAGTTCCGCCAGTCGCAGTCGCTGGTGATGACGCCGCAGCTGATGCAGGCGATCAAGCTGCTGCAACTGTCGAACCTGGACCTGTCCGCCTTTGTCGAGGAGGAACTGGAGCGCAATCCGCTGCTCGAGCGCGCCGCCGACGGCCCGGAACCGCCGGTCGCGGGCGAGCCGGCCATGGAGCGGTCCGACTACGGCGATTCCGATGGTTCCGGCAGCTACGGGGACGATGGCGACCATTCCGACATGGCCGCCGGTTCGAGCGGCGAGGCCGCCTTCGAGCCCGGCCAGGAAGAATGGCTGAACCGCGACCTCGGCACCCGCGCCGAGATTGAGCAGACCCTCGATTCCGGACTTGAGAACGTGTTCTCGGAAGAGCCGGCGGAGGCCGCCGCGCGCGCCGCGCAGGACGCGCCGCCCTCGGTCTACACCGAATGGGGCGGCGGCGCCTCCAGCGACGACGAATACAATCTCGAAGCCTTCGTGGCTGCCGAGCTGACGCTCGCCGACCACCTCGCCGAGCAGCTCGCGGTGGCCTTCTCGGCGCCGGCGCAGCGCATGATCGGGCAATACCTGATCGACCTGGTCGACGATGCCGGCTACCTGCCGGCCGATCTCGGCCAGGCGGCCGAGCGGCTCGGTGCGTCGCAGCATGCGGTCGACGAGGTCGTCGCGGTGCTGCAGAAATTCGATCCGCCGGGCGTGTGCGCGCGAAACCTGAGCGAATGCCTCGCGATCCAGCTCCGTGAACTCGATCGCTATGACCCGGCGATGCAGGCGCTGGTCGAGCATCTCGATCTGCTCGCCAAGCGCGACATCGCGGGCCTGCGAAAGCTCTGCGGTGTCGACGACGAAGACATCACCGACATGATCGCCGAGATCCGAAGGCTCGACCCGAAGCCCGGCCTGAAGTTCGGCACCTCGCGGACGCAGACCATGGTGCCCGACGTCTATGTGCGTCCGGGTCCCGACGGCGGCTGGCACGTCGAGCTCAACAGCGACACTCTGCCGCGTGTGCTGGTCAACCAGACCTACTACGCTGAGCTGTCGAAGACGATCCGCAAGGACGGTGACAAGTCGTACTTCACCGACTGCCTGCAGAACGCGACCTGGCTGGTGCGCGCGCTCGACCAGCGCGCCCGCACCATCCTGAAGGTGGCGACCGAGATCGTTCGTCAGCAGGACGGCTTCTTCACCTATGGCGTAGCGCATCTGCGGCCGCTCAATCTGAAAGCGGTCGCGGACGCGATCCAGATGCATGAGTCGACGGTGTCGCGCGTCACCGCCAACAAATACATGGCGACCAATCGCGGCAGTTTTGAATTGAAGTATTTTTTCACGGCGTCGATCGCGTCCGCCGACGGCGGCGAGGCGCATTCGGCGGAAGCCGTGCGTCACCACATCAAGCAATTGATCGACGGCGAAGCACCGTCAGCGATCCTGTCCGACGACACGATCGTGGAACGTTTGCGCGCGTCGGGCATTGATATTGCCCGCCGCACCGTCGCGAAGTACCGCGAAGCGATGCGCATACCATCTTCGGTGCAACGCCGCCGTGACAAACAAAGCATGCTTGGCAATGCGCTTTCGGCTCCCGCCTCCTCCTCCGACCGGTCGCGCGATACAGCTCCCGTTTAGGTTACTTTTTGAGCGTGACCCCGTCGGAGTACGGAGCGCTCGATGCGCTCGTTGCGTTCGCGTCAAATCGCGATAGTCTCAACCTTTCCTGATCACGCGTCGTCCAGAAAGGAAGGTCACCGGAATCCCAGCAACCATCATGCTCCAGTATGAGTGATCGAGGCATCCAGCAATTGAGGCATCAAATGACCCTTCGAATCTCGGGAAAGAGCATCAGCATCGGCGAGGCGCTTCGTGCGCGCGTCAGCGACCGCACCGACGAGGTCCTGCGAAAGTATTTTGATGGCAACTATTCCGGTCACATCACGCTGAGCAAGGATGGCTTCGGCTTCCGAACCGATTGCGCGCTGCATCTGGATTCCGGCATCACGCTGGAAGCCGAATCCAACGCCGCCGACGCCTATGCCAGCGCCGACGCCGCGCTGTTGATGATCGAGAAGCGGCTGCGCCGCTACAAGAGCCGGCTCAAGGATCGCTCCGCGCGCAAGGCCTATGCCGCGAGCGCCGCGCTGGCCGAATTGAACGGCGTCGGGCTCGACGCGCCGAGCTACGTCATCGAGGCGCCCGAGAACGAGGACGAGGTCACCGAATACAGCCCGGTGATCATTGCCGAGGCAACCACCGCGCTGAAACGGCTGTCGGTCAGCGAAGCTGTCATGGAGCTCGATCTGTCCGGCGCCTCCTGCCTGGTGTTCCAGCACGGCGGCAGCGGCCGGGTGAACATCATTTACCGCCGGACGGACGGCAATGTCGGCTGGGTCGATCCACCCGCGGTGGGCCCTTGAGGATAGTTGCCAGATGGCATTGACGTTCGAAGCCAGCCCTGCTTATGGTCCGCCGCCTCCAGCAATAAGGGGGGCGGAACAGGGTTCGCAGGTGTTGGCACCGCCGATACGTTGGAGTAGAAGCCCTGCCAGCTGGACCCGGGCTAAGCCCGCATCCCACCTCATCTTCTTGACGCCGCCGCTGTAAAGCCTATTTCGCAACCTGACGGTCATTCACCTCGGAACGTCCCAATGCCGATTACTGATTTGGTCGCACCCGAGGCGATTCTCCCGGCTTTGAAAGTCATCAGCAAGAAGCAGGCGCTGCAGGAACTTGCCGCGCGCGCTTCCGCGCTCACCGGGCAGAACGAACGCGCGATCTTCGAAGTGCTGCTGCAGCGCGAGAAGCTAGGCACCACGGCGGTCGGCTATGGCGTTGCCATCCCGCACGGCAAGCTGCCGAAGCTGGAGAAGCTGTTCGGCTTCTTTGCCCGCCTCGAGCGCCCGATCGATTTCGAGGCGATGGACGGCCAGCCCGTCGATCTGATCTTCCTGTTGCTGGCGCCCGAAGGCGCCGGCGCCGACCATCTCAAGGCGCTGGCGCGGATCGCCCGCCTGCTGCGCGACCAGGACGTCGCCAAGAAGCTGCGCGCCTCGCGCGACGCACAGGCGATCTACTCGGTGCTCGCGCTGCCGCCGGCGAGCGCGGCATAATCACTCAGCGCGCGCGGCTCATTCGCGCAACTGTCATCAGGGCATAGTCTGTTCGTCACGCGATGGCGCGTGCCGATGCGCTTCGTCCGGGCTACCAAGCTTTGGTATCGCTTCAGCAGATCGTCGGCAGCAGACGGCGGACTTCGACGAGCAGATCCGGGACCGCTTTCTCGTCGCCGGCGAGGTGCCTGAGCAGCGCACTCTGGAACAGGCCGTCGAACAGCGCGTACAGCGCGGCTGGAGATGACGCCGGCTGCTTGTTGCCGAGCTCGGCGTAGCGCGTGGCGATGCGCCAGATCATCGCTTCCAGGCTCTTGTCGATCTCGAGCACGTCCTTGCGAAACGCGGGCTCGAACATCGCCTGCGAGCGCAGATCGTACCAGAGCCGGTGCATGCGCGCTTCGTTCTCGAGCGTCGCCGCGAGCTTGGCGAGGAAGCCTTCGGTCAATTCGTCGCGGCTGTGCGCCGTCGTCACCACCTCGTCGTAGCGCGTCACGCACTTCGCCTTGTAGTGCCGCACGCAGCAGCAGATCAGATCGAGCTTGTCGCTGAAATAGTAGTGAAACACGCCGTGCGTGAATGCGGAGTTCTGCGCGATCTCGCGCAGGCTAGTGCGGGCGAAGCCGAGCTCGCCGAGCGTCTCCAGCGCGGCCTCCGCAAGCTCGACGCGCCGGGCGTTGAACTTCTCGTCGCGCAGCGCCTCGGCCGCTACGGCCACGCGTTGGGCCGCTCCTGTCGCATGCCGCGCCATCCGGTGCCTTTCCTCTGTCTCATCCCTCTGAAGCGCGACCAATCGTCCTGCGCTTCGATTCTTTGTCGAGCATGACCTTATACCGCGCGGACCGCGGCGCGCTCCATCCCTTCACATCATCATCCTTGACACTTGTCAAATTCAGGCTTGACAAGTGTCAAGTTCCTGGACGAGGGTTGGCGAAATAATTTGGACAACCGTCAAGACGGCTGACCAATCGATCAACAGGAGGAAATGCACCGCCCGGGGCGCGCCATACTGCGCCCCGCCGACGCCGGCCGCGACCACCAATGCGCTCCGAATGCGCAAGCCCGCCGGCCCGCACTGCCGATCTCAGCAGCACTAGAAATCAGCAAGCAAAGGCAAGCAAAGGGAGGACTACGTCATGAGTGGGAAGAGCCTTGAAGGCAGGAAAGCCCTGATCACCGGCGGCGCCCGGGGGATTGGCGCGGCGATCGCACAGGCACTGGCGCGCTCCGGTGCCGCGATCATGATCGGCGATATTCTCGATGATGCGGGCAAAGCCAGCGCCGCCGAGATCGCCAAGGCCGGGGTGAAGACCGGCTTCGTCAAGCTCGACGTCACCGATGACGCGCAATGGGAGCGGGCCGCAGCTGCCACCGTCGAGACCCTCGGCGGCTTCGACATCCTGATCAACAATGCCGGCATCGAGATCACCTCGCTGGTCGCCGACATCAAGGCCGAGGACGCGCGCCGCATGTGCGAGGTCAACATCGTCGGCACCGTGCTCGGCATGAAGCACGCGTTCCGTGCGATGCGGCCGGGCGGAGCCGCCGGCAAGGGCGGTGCCGTGGTCAACATCGCCTCGGTGGCGGCGACGATCGCGTTCCCGAGCATCGCCGTCTATTCCGGCACCAAATCCGCGGTCGACCGCATGACCCGGGTCGGCGCGATGGAAGCCGGCAAGCTCGGCTATGGCGTGCGCGTCAACTGCATCTATCCCGGCCTGATCCCGACCGACATGGGCATGCAGCTCGCCAATGACATCGTGAAGATCGGCCTTGCGCCCGACATCAACGCCGCGGTCGGCTCGGTGGTGGAGCAGACGCCGCTCGGCAAGCTCGCCGAGGTTTCCGACATCGCCGACGCCGCGGTGTTCCTGTGCTCGAACGATGCCCGCTTCATCACCGGCATCGGCCTGCCGGTCGACGGCGGCATGGGCATGTAGCAGCAGCGCCGACAACAAGCATTTCGGAGGAACGCAATGAGTGAGAAGAAACCCGTCATCGTCTACGGCGCGTCCGGCTATACCGGCCGGCTGGTCTGCGAATATCTGCGCGAGTACAACATCCCCTTCATCGCCGCCGGCCGCAGCGCCGAGAAGCTCAACGCGGCGATGAAGTCGAACGTGGCCGGCATCGAGACCGCCGACTACGAGGTGGTAACGGTGCCGCACACCGTGGCCGCGCTGACCGAGTTGTTCAAGGGTGCCTCGGTGGTGCTCAACACCGTGGGCCCGTTCGCCAAGTTCGGCGTCGAGGTGGTGCAGGCCTGCCTCGCTGCCAAATGCCACTACACCGACACGACCGGCGAGCAGGACTGGCTGATCACGCTCGAGCAGGAGTTCGGCACGAAGTTCGGCAATGCCGGCCTGCTGCTGGCGCCGGGTATCGCGCAGATGTACACCACCGGCGAAATCGCCGCGCAGCTCTGCCTGGAAACACCTGGCCTCGACACGCTCGATATCGCCGTGTTCTGGGGCGGCAGCCCGACCATCGCCTCGACGCAGACCATCCTGGTCAACGCCGCGATGGGCAAGGCCTACTATCTGGAGCAGAACAAGTACGTCGAGCATCAGCCCGATGCCGGCCTCTACAACCTCGTCATCCCCGGCCAGCATGAACTGGCGCTGGCGCTGCCCTGGGGCGGCACCTCGCATCCGGTGTGGTTCAAGCGCGATCCGCGGGTCGCTAATGTGAAGGTGCTGGGCGGCGTGTTCAACCGTGCGCTGATGCTGGGCGTGCCGCAGATCGTCGCCGCGGCGCTCGACGCAACCAAGGACATGAAGCCTGACGAGCGCTACGCCGCGCTGGTGCAGACCGCCGCCAGCGTGATGAACACCATGCCGCCGCGCGAGAACCCGCGCGTCAACAAGTCGATGGATTCGGTGTATGCCTCCGGCCCGCTGGGGCGCGCGCACTGCGTCATCAATGGCAACAGCAACTACAAGCAGACCGGCCTGCTGCAGGCCTATGCCGCCGCGCATCTTGTGCAGCAACCGCCCAAGCGCGTCGGCTTCGCCTCCGGCTGCCAGGCGTTCGGCCATCACGAACTGCTCGGACAATTGCGCAGCTTCGGCCTGGTCAGCAAGCCGTTGTTGACCGTGCACGATTGAGCTCGAGCCCCGATCGGATCGGAGCTCGACACTTCGTTCCCTGAAGCGTTTTCATCAAGCGGACCGGTCTCCACTTGCTCGAAGACGCACTATCGGCGGGTGACGCAGTCGCGCGTCACCCGCCCCTCTCGCGAGGTCCGCCATGCGCTTCATCGATTACCTCGACAAGGGTGCTTCACTCGGCCCCGACGCGCCGTGCCTCACGATGGACGGACGCGACCTCAGCTATGGCGAGGTGCAAAGGCTGAGCTACCGGATCGCGCGCGGGCTCGAACGGTCGGGCATCGTTGCCGGCGAGAAGGTCGCGATCTTGTCCGGCAACGATCCGATCGCATTCGCCTGCGTGTTCGGCATTTCGCGCGCCGCGGCAGTGTGGTGTCCGATCAACCCGCGCAACGAGGCGACCGAGAACAAGTTCATCCTCGACCAGTTCGATTGCAACCTGCTGCTGTTTCATTCGAGCTTTGCGCCGATGGTCGAGGCCGTGAGGCAGCATCTGCCCAAGCTGCGCACACTGGTCTGCCTCGACAAGGAATTGCCGTTCGCGCCATCGTTCGACCACTGGCTCTCCGGCCTCGGCGACGACCATCATCAGCGCGAGACCGTCGACGATCTCGCGATGATCCCCGGCACCGGCGGCACCACCGGCAAGCCCAAGGGCGTGATGCTGTCAGGGCGCAACATCGAGGCGATGACCGCGCTGACCCTGATGGGCTATCCGTTCAAGGGCCGTCCGGTCTATCTCGCGCTGGCGCCGCTGACGCATGCCGCCGGCGTGCTGTGCTTTCCGATCATGACGCTGGGCGGCCGAGTCGTGATCATGCACCATCCCGACATCGGCGAATTCCTGACGCTGATCGAGCGCTATCGCGTCACCCATACTTTCCTGCCGCCGACCGTGATCTACATGCTGCTCGATCATCCCAAGCTCGATGCGGCGGATCGCTCCTCGCTGCAATGCTTCTGGTACGGCGCGGCGCCGATCTCGGCGACGCGGCTCGCGGAAGCGTTGAAGCGGATCGGGCCGATGGCGCAGCTGTTCGGCCAGACCGAGGCGCCGATGATGATCTCGATGATGGCGCCGGCCGATCACTACAATCCGGACGGCACGATCGCGATGGAGCGGCTGTCGTCCGCCGGGCGCATCGGCCCGCTGGTGCAGGCCGGCATCATGGATGGCGATGGCAAGCTGTTGCCTGCGGGATCGCGCGGCGAGATCGTGGTGCGCGGCTCGCTGGTCATGGACGGCTATTACAAGAACCCGGAGGCGACGCGCGAAGCATCAGTGCATGGCTGGCACCACACCGGCGACATCGGCTATATCGACGGCGACGGCTATCTCTACATCGTCGACCGCGCCAAGGACATGATCATCACCGGCGGCTTCAACGTCTACTCGATCGAGGTCGAGAACGCGCTGCGCGCCCATGAGGCGGTGCAGGATTGCGCCGTGATCGGACTGCCCGACGACAAATGGGGCGAGCGCATCGTTGCCGTGGTGCAGCCGCGCGCCGGCCACACCGTCGATGCGATTGCGCTGGCAGCTTTCGTCAAGCAGCAGATCGGCAGCATCAAGACGCCGAAGCAGATCGAGGTCTGGAGCGATCTGCCGCGATCCAAGGTCGGCAAGGTGCTGAAGCCGGACATCCGCGCGCGGCTGGCGGATCGCTAGCTTTCTTCGCTATGGCCGCTGCATTTTCCTTGGCCGACTACTTGTTCGCCGAGGAGCCTCCAATGGCCGCCCCGCGGATGGCGGCGCAGGCTGCGGATCAGGCGTGTAACCATTGAAGTCCGCGAGGCAAATGTCGCCTCCCGCAGCAGGTCTGTGCATCAACAAACCGCGCAGTGTGAACACCAGTCGTCCATCTTGATCGCGTCCCGACCATTCTGCGCCCTCAACTTCGTTGGATGAGACATGGTAGGCTGCGTCGCCAGAAGTGACGTCAATCCCAGCCCCGGGATGATCGGGGTGCACGTTCCCATCTCCCCTGACAATGGCGCTGCGATTACCCGTGAAACGACCACCCCCTCCATAGGTTGTCCCATGTGGCCATAGCCCGATGGCGGTGAGCCAGGGAGACCGACTGATTGCTGTCCAGGCATCAGTACAATTGGTGTGCAAGCGACGTCCTTGATGCACGAAGTACAGAAGCAGCTCTCCATCGGGCGACACGTCGCACTTCTCGGGATAGATGCGACCTTTGAACCAAGCTCCGCCGTGGAAGGTATCGTCCTCGGTGTTCCAGCGAATGATGTGGCACCATCTCGCTGGTCCGCGTCTGAAGATCACGGCTTCATGCGCGCCTTGCGCGAATATGACGAATAGTCTGGGTGGCGTTGGCGCGGGATGCATTTGCGTATCGGCTTTTGGGCCTCATCGAGCAATAGTGTCGAGGCGATGATAAAGGAAACGTCGTTTCCGGCTGCGTCCATCATGCTGGCCGCGCTTCGCCCAATCAACCCAGCGCATACTTGAGCGAACGGTCTCACGTCTTTCATGGTCGAGTTGCGCTCCCATTGACAATGGCCGCGTGACGCCAGAATACAAAGGGACCTAGAAATTGCGACCCGAGGGATCTTGATGTCCCGCGATTTTCGCCTTGATCGTGTTCCGCTCGATGTTCTCGCCTACGAGCTCGCCGAGGAGCGGGCGAGCGCGCTCGGCCGCATGGGCCGGGCGCTGGAACAGGCGCTCGCCAGGCTGCGCGAATTCGATACCGATCATCCGCGCGCCGAGACGCCTGTGCAACAGGCGCGCCGTGTCCTGGTGCGAGAGGCCGGTCATGCGCTCTGGATGTTCGTGGTGCAGCGCGAGGCCTGCGGGCTGCGCAACAACCGCATGCTGATGCGTGACTACAATGTTCCCGGCGAGGTGCAATTCAGCATGGGGCCGATGCTGGCCGCATCGAATACATCGCCATGAAAAATGCGCGGGCCCGCCTCGGTATCGAGGCATGCCCGCGCATCTGAAACTCGCGGATGTCGTGTCAGCAGCGCGTCAGTGGACGCTGACGGCCTGCAGCTCGTTGCTCCAGGCGTTGGCGATCGCGGCTTCGCGGCTGTCGGTCAGCATGATCGGCGTGCCGTCGGCGGCATGCAGTGCGAACAGCTTGAGGCCCGGCGCGATCTTCGGCGCCTGCGGAAAGAGGTCGGGCACGTCCTCGGAACGGACCTGCTTCACATAGGCGATATGACCCTCACCCAGATGGGCCAGCGCTTCCGGCGTCACGCTGTCGGATTGGAAGATGATGTTTGCTTCACTCATGGTCTCGACTCCTCAGTCAGACAAGCGGTCGAGTCCGCTCCTTGTTTCTATTATTCGTGCTCATTGATAGCGATTGTCTTAATGACCCGTTCAGGTTCCGGCCTGGCCAGGTCAATCGACAACAACCCGTTCTTCAGATCCGCGCCCAGCACCTGCATCCCCTCCGCCAGCACGAAGGTGCGCTGGAAGTGGCGCGCGGCGATGCCGCGATGGATGTATTGCCGAGCCTTGTCGTCCTGCTGGC
Source organism: Bordetella parapertussis (assembly GCA_943372075.1). Lineage (GTDB taxonomy): Bacteria > Pseudomonadota > Alphaproteobacteria > Rhizobiales > Xanthobacteraceae > Bradyrhizobium. Next base: position 11,458 of record CALRXG020000116.1, read on the forward strand.
GGCCGCGGATGACGAGCTGGTTTTCCTCAATAGTTACATCGAGTTGGTCGCGGGTGAAGCCCGCTACCGCCAACGTGATGCGAAGCCGTTCAGGCTGGCCGTTGGACCGGTCGCACCGCTCGATATTGTACGGAGGATAGCCGTCAGCGCCCTTCACGACGCGGTCGAGCGCACGCTCGATCTCGTCGAATCCCAGAAGGAACGGACTGGACAACGATGGAACACGAGACATTACAAAGTCCTCTCGAAGCGACTTTGAGGGGCCCTTGCGGCACCCCATGCAACCGGCGGGCCGTCTGGCCTCCGGTCAGTGAGGGATATGGGGGCGATCTGGATAGCGTTCAAGCAGCCCCGAAACCAGCCTAAACGCCCGCAACATGAGAGCAAATTCTTCCCGATCGGTTACCCCGCGACCCGCTTGCGGCCGTCGGCGGTAAATAGATGCAGTTTGTCGCGCGGCGCGACGGCCCGGATCCGCTCGCCGATGGCAGGCCCGGTGGCGCCGGGAATCCGGACGATGACCTCGCCCGGCGGCAATTCGCCTGGATTGGCGGCAACGCCCTGTTCCGCGCGCTGGCGGCTGCCGTAGACGAAGGTCTCGGCGCCGACATGCTCAATCGCCTCGACCGTCAGGTCGAGCGCGACGCCGCCGGACGTGGTTTCGCTGGAGATCACGAAATCCTCCGGCCGGATGCCGACAATGCCGGCGCCATCGGCGCCCGCGATCTGGGACGTCAGCTCGTCCGAACGCAGTGGCATCAGGTTCATCGGCGGGGCACCGATGAAGGAGGCGACGAAGGTGGTCGAAGGCTTCTGGTAGATCTCCAGCGGATTGCCGATCTGCTCGACCTGGCCGCCATTCATCACCACCAGGATGTCGGCCAGCGTCATCGCCTCGAGCTGGTCGTGTGTGACGTAGATCGAGGTGGTGTTGAGCCGGCGTTGCAGCTTGCGGATCTCGACCCGCATCGCGATGCGCAGCTTGGCGTCGAGGTTCGACAGCGGCTCGTCGAACAGGAACACCTTCGGCTGGCGCACGATGGCGCGGCCCATCGCGACGCGCTGGCGCTGGCCGCCGGAAAGCTGGCGCGGCTTGCGTTCCAGCATCGGCGACAGCTCGAGCACGCGCGCGGCTGCCTCGACCCGGGTCTTGATCTCGGCCTCGGCCATGCCGCGGGTGCGCAGGCCGTAGGCCATGTTGTTGTAGACGCTCATATGCGGATAGAGCGCGTAGTTCTGGAACACCATCGCGATGTCGCGATCGGCGGGCTCGACCTGGTTGACGACACGGCCGCCGATATCGATCTCGCCGCCGGTGACGGTCTCGAGCCCGGCGACCATGCGCAGCAGCGTGGACTTGCCGCAGCCGGAAGGGCCGACCAGCACGCAGAACTGGCCGTCGCCGACGTCGACATCGACGCCCTTGATGGCCTCGAAGCCGCCGGGATAGGTCTTGCGGACGCTGCGCAGCGTGACGTTGGCCATTACTTTTCCGTCTCCACCAATCCGCGCACGAACAGTTTCTGCATCACGACGACGACGAACACCGGCGGTAGCATCGCGAGCAGCGCGGTCGCCATCACGATGGGCCATTCGGTCAGCGCATCGGTCGTCGTGATCATCTTGCGGATGCCGACCTGGATGGTCTGCATGTCGTCGCGCGTGGTGATCAACAGCGGCCAGAGATATTGATTCCAGCCCAGGATGAACAGGATCACGAACAGCGCGGCCATGTTGGTGCGCGAGAGCGGCAAGAGCGTATCCCAGAAGAAGCGGAACGGGCCCGCGCCGTCGATCCGGGAGGCCTCCAGCAATTCATCCGGCACGGTCATGAAGAACTGCCGGAACAGAAGCGTCGCGGTGGCCGAGGCGATCAGCGGCAGCGACAGGCCGGCATAGCTGTCCAGCAGATGCAGGTCGGCGACGATCTTGTAGGTCGGATAGATGCGCACCTCGACCGGCAGCATCAGGGTGATGAAGATGATCCAGAAGATCGCCATCCGGAACGGAAAGCGGAAATAGACGATCGCATAGGCCGAGATGATCGAGATCGCGATTTTGCCGACCGCGATCAAGAGCGCCATGATCAGCGAATTCAGCATCATGTTCAGCACCGGCTCGCGGGTCGATCCGCTCGTGCCGACGAACAGCGTCTGGTAGTAGGTCTCGAAGAAATGGCCGCCGGGCAACAGCGACATCTGGCCGTTGGCGATGACGGCGTTGTCCTGGGTCGAGGCGACGATCGCCAGATAGACCGGGAAGGCGACGATCGCGATCCCGATCCACAGGATGATGTGAGCCAGATAGCGCTGGAAGCCCTCCTGCTCGACCATCAGTAGTTCACCTTGCGCTCGACGAAGCGGAACTGGATGCCGGTCAGCACGATCACAATGACCATCAGGATGACCGACTGCGCCGCCGACGAGCCAAGATTGCCGCCGAGCAGGCCGTCGGAATAGACCTTGTAGACCAGCGTTTCGGTCGACTTCCCGGGGCCGCCGCGGGTCATCGTGTCGATGATGCCGAAGGTGTCGAAGAAGGCGTAGACGATGTTGATGACCAGCAGGAAGAAGATGGTCGGCGACAGCAACGGGAAGATCACGGTCCAGAACCGTCGCATCGGGCGGGCGCCGTCGATCGCGGCGGCCTCGATCACGCTCCTCGGAATGCTTTGCAATCCGGCGAGGAAGAACAGGAAATTGTAGGAGATCTGCTTCCATGCCGCGGCGAGGATGATCAGCGTCGCGGCCTGGTCGCCGTTGAGTAGCGGATTCCAGTCAACGCCCATGGCGCGCAGATAGCGCGACAGCACGCCGAGCGAGGGATGCAGCATGAACACCCAGAGCACGCCGACCACAGGCGGGGCGACGGCATATGGCCAGATCAAGAGCGTGCGGTAGAGCGTCGAGCCGCGCAGCGGCTTGTCGGCCATGATGGCGAGCAGCAGCGCGAACGACAGCGACGATACCGCGATCGCGAACGAGAACAGGAAGGTCCTGATGATCGTGGCGAAATAGGCCGGGTCCTTGAACAGTTCGAGATAGTTCTCGAACCAGACGAAGCTGGTGGACAGGCCGAACGCGTCTTGCTGCAGGAAGGATTGGATCACCGCCTGCGCGGCCGGCCAATAGAAAAAGATCAGGACGATCGCGAGTTGCGGGGCAACCAGCGCGTAAGGCAATAGCTTTGATTGGAAAATCGCTTGCTTTTGCATGGTCTCTAAGAAAGTGGCAGGCCGCTCGTCGCGGCCTGCCGGTTGATGATCTCAAACCATCATGTCAGTGGACGGCGGTCTTTTCAAACTGCCGCAGCATCTGGTTGCCGCGCTCGACTGCCGAGTCCAGCGCCTGCTTGGCGGTCTTCTTGCCGGCCAGCGCCTGCTCGATCTCCTCCGACCACATGTCGCGCAGCTGCACCATGTTGCCGAGGCGCAGACCGCGGGAGTTCTCGGTCGGCTCCTTGTTGGTGAGCTCGAGCAGCGGGGTCTCGAGATAGGGCTGGTCCTTGTAGAAGCCCTCTTCCTTCGCCTTGGCGTAGGCCGCCTTGGTGATCGGCAGATAGCCCGAGGCCTTGTGGATCCAGACCTGGCGGTCGGTGTCCGACAGGAAGGTCAGGAACTTGGCCACGCCCTTGTACTCCTCGGCCGACTTGCCGCCCATCACCCACAGCGAGGCGCCGCCGATGATCGAGTTCTGCGGCGCGCCCTTGACGTCGGGATAATAGGGCATCGGCGCGGCGGTGAAGTTGAACTTGGCCTGCGCCTTGACGTTGCCGAAGAAGGCCGACGAGGTCAGGTAGATCGGGCACTCGCCCGAGGTGAAGCGGCCTTCGCCGGTGTTGGTGCGGCCGGCATAGTCGTAGGTCTTGTCCTTTTGCAACTCGACCAGGTTCTCGAGATGCTTGACCTGCAGCGGGCCGTTGAACTCGAGCACGGTGTCGAAGCCGTCGAGGCCGTTGGCCTTGCTGGCGAGCGGCACGTTGTGCCAGGCCGACAGCTGCTCGAGATTGACCC
>CALRXG020000117.1:0-15351 GCA_943372075.1 Bordetella parapertussis
CGCGGCGCTGGCAAAGTCAGGTACGGTGACACTCGAACTCGCGCTGTCGGGCATTCCGATGGTGACGGCCTATCGTGTCGGCGCTGCCGAGGCGTTCATCCTGCGCCGGGCCATCCGGGTGTCGTCGGTGATCCTCGCCAATCTCGTGATAGGCAGCGATATCATTCCCGAGTTCCTGCAAGAGGACTGCACGCCGGACAAGCTGGCCCAAGCGCTGGGCGAGGTGCTGGCGGATTCGCCCGAGCGGCTGCGGCAGCTGGTGGCGTTCGCGACGATGGACGGGAAGATGTCGACCGGCGAGCAGCCGCCAAGCGTCCGCGCCGCCGACATCGTGCTGGCTGAAATGGACCGGCGTTCGACCTAGCAACGGTTCATCATATTGGTCGCGGCGACATCCGGCCGCACAGGTTCCACTTGCCTCCGATAATTAGGCTGTACTAATATTAGTAGTAGCTAATATTAGTGTGGAGCTGCCAATGAGAATCGATCCTGTCGCCTATGTCGGCGCCGTCGTTCGCGAAGTTGCCGTCCGGGAGCGCGATGGCAAGCCGGCGCGGGCGGTGACTGCGACGCGCGGCTACGACACCGACATCGCCGATCTCTGGGACGCGCTGACCAATCCCGAGCGCATTCCGCGCTGGTTCTTGCCCGTCTCGGGCGACCTGAAACTCGGCGGCCATTACCAGTTCGAGGGGCAGGCCGGCGGCCACATCACGGCCTGCGAGCCGCCGCGTCAGCTCGCGGTGACCTGGGAATTTGCGGGCACGGTCAGTTGGGTGACGGTGACGTTGGCTGATGACGGCGCCAGGGGAACCCGCCTGGAACTTGAGCATCTCTCGCTCATCGAAGGTGATTTCTGGGATCGCTACGGGCCTGGCGCGGTCGGCGTCGGCTGGGACCTCGCTCTAATGGGGCTCGCGCTCTACTTCGCCACGCCGCCGGGACAGCCATTCGACCGCGCGGCCGCCGCGGCCTGGCCTGCGTCGGACGACGGCAAGGATTTCATCCGCCGCAGCAGCGAGGACTGGTGTCGCGCTTCGATCAAGGCCGGCACGGACGAGGCGGCGGCGCGCAGGGCACAAGCCAACACGACCGCGTTCTACTGTGGCGAGCCTGAGCCGGGCGGCGGAGGCTAGCGCGCCGTGCACGCCTTCGACATCCTCGGCGATCCCGTCCGTCGGCGGATCCTGGAGTTGCTGGCGACCGGCGAGCACAGTTCGGGCGACGTCGTCACGGTCGTGCAGAGCGAGTTCGGCATCACCCAATCGGCGGTCTCGCAGCAGCTGCGGGTCCTGCGCGACGCCGGTTTCGCGACGGTGCGCGCCGACGGCACGCGCCGCATCTATGCCGTGGAGCCGCGCCGGCTGCGCGAGGTCGATGATTGGCTCGACCGGTTCAGGGCATTGTGGCTGCCGCGGCTTGACGCGCTCGCCACCGAGGTGGCCCGAGGCAAAAGAAAACGGCGCCAGCAGGAATGATGGCGCCGTTTTGAACGTGTCAGCGACGATGATTACTTGCGCTTGTCGATCGTCACATAGTCGCGGCGCGCCACGCCGGTGTAGAGCTGGCGCGGACGGCCGATCTTCTGCTGCGGATCCTCGATCATCTCGCTCCACTGGCTGATCCAGCCGACGGTGCGGGCGACCGCGAACAGCACGGTGAACATCGAGGTCGGGAAGCCCATCGCCTTCAGCGTGATGCCCGAATAGAAGTCGACATTCGGGTAGAGCTTGCGGTCGATGAAATAGGGATCGCTGAGCGCGATCTTCTCGAGTTCGAGCGCGACCTTCAGCATCGGGTCGTCGCCGTGGCCGGTCTCGGCCAGCACGGCGTGACACATCTTCTGCATGATCTTGGCGCGCGGATCGTAGTTCTTGTAGACGCGATGACCGAAGCCCATCAGGCGGACTTCGCTGTTCTTGTCCTTCACCTTGGCGATGAATTCGGGGATCTTGTCGACCGTTCCGATCGAGGACAGCATCGCGAGCGCCGCTTCATTGGCGCCACCATGAGCCGGGCCCCATAGGCAGGCGATGCCGGCGGCGATGCAGGCGAACGGATTGGCGCCGGAGGAGCCGGCGATACGCACCGTCGAGGTCGACGCGTTCTGCTCGTGGTCGGCGTGCAGGATGAAGATCTTGTCGAGCGCGTCGGCGAGCACCGGGTTGATCTTGTAGTCCTCGCACGGCACCGCGAAGCACATCTGCAGGAAGTTCTCGGCGAAGGAGAGCGAGTTCTTCGGATACACGAAGGGCTGGCCGATGGTGTATTTGTAGGCCATCGCCGCCAGCGTCGGCACCTTCGCGATCATCCGCATCGAGGCGATCATCCGCTGCTTCGGATCGTTGATGTCGGTGGAGTCGTGGTAGAACGCGGCCAGCGCGCCGACCGCAGCGACCATGATCGCCATCGGATGCGCGTCGCGGCGGAAGCCCTGGAAGAAGCGGGCCATCTGCTCATGCACCATCGTGTGGTGGATTACGCGATGGTCGAAGTCCTTCTTCTGCGCCGGGGTCGGAAGCTCCCCGTAGAGCAGCAGGTAGCAGGTCTCGAGGAAGTCGCCGTGCTCGGCGAGCTGCTCGATCGGATAGCCGCGGTATTCGAGGATACCCGCGTCGCCGTCGATATAGGTGATCTTCGACTGGCAGCTGCCGGTCGAGGTGAAGCCGGGGTCGTAGGTGAACACCCCGGCCTGGCCGTAGAGCTTGGCGATGTCGATGACATCAGGCCCAACCGTGCCGCTCAGGATCGGGAAATCGTAGTTCTTGTTGCCGATGGTGAGTGTGGCTGTCTTGCTGGATTTTGCGTCCATCGTGATATCCCCGATGAATTCGTTGCGAAAACCGACCATGCCCAGTCGCTAAATTGCGGCCCTTGGCCGGGCGGAACGGCTTGTGGAGAAAGCGTCCCGGGATGGGTAGCTCATTGCAATGTGCGCTGCAAGATGGACCCTGGAGGGGGTCCATGCAGGATTACGCCGCCTGATCGCCGAGACGGGCAAGACACTCCTGGCGTCCCAGCACGGCCAGCACGTCGAAGATGCCCGGCGACGTCGTGCGTCCGGTCAGCGCCACCCGCAGCGGCTGGGCCACGGCGCCGAGTTTCAGATTGTTCTGCTCGGCGAAATTCCGCATCGCGGTCTCGGTGGTTTCCGCGGTCCAGTCGTTGACGGCTTCCAGCGCGGTGCGCAAGCGACCGATCAATGCGCGCGTTTCCGGCGTCAGTAGCGCCACAGCTTTCGGATCGAGCTCCAGCGGCCGATCGGCGAAAATGAAGTAGGCGCCCGAGATCAGTTCGAGCAGCGTCTTGGCACGCTCCTTCAGGCTCGGCATCGCCCGCAGCAATTGCGCGCGGGTGGTGTCGTTGAGCTTGGCCTTCAGCGCGGCGCCCTCCGGCACATAATCCAGCACGCTCTCGAATTGGGTCACGAGGGATTGATCGTCGCTCTGCCGGATATAGTGACCGTTGAGATTCTCCAGCTTGGCGAAGTCGAACCGCGCCGCGGAGCGGCCGATACCCGGCAGGTCGAACGCGTCGATCATTTCCCGGGTCGAGAAGATCTCCTGGTCGCCATGGCTCCAGCCGAGCCGGACCAGGTAGTTGCGCAAGGCGGCCGGCAGATAGCCGAGCGCGCGATAGGCATCGACGCCGAGTGCGCCATGGCGCTTCGACAGCTTCGATCCGTCGGGACCGTGGATCAGTGGAATGTGGGACATGCTCGGCAGCTCCCACTCCAGCGCGTCGTAGATCTGCTTCTGGCGCGCCGCATTGATCAAATGGTCGTCGCCGCGGATGATGTGGGTGACGCCCATATCGTGGTCGTCGACCACGACCGCGAGCATGTAGGTCGGGGTGCCGTCGCCGCGCAGCAGGACGAGGTCGTCGAGGTTCTCGTTTTGCCAGACCACGCGGCCCTGGACCTGGTCCTCGATCACGGTCTCGCCGGTCTGCGGCGCCTTGAGGCGGATGGTCGGCTTGATGCCATCAGGGGCGGTCGCGGGGTCGCGGTCACGCCACATGCCGTCATAGAGCCGGGTGCGGCCTTCGGCGCGCGCCTTGTCGCGCATCGCCGTCAGCTCCTCAGGCGTCGCATAGCAGTAGTAAGCCCGGCCGGCGGCGAGCAGGCCCTCGGCGACCTCGCGATGGCGGGCGGCGCGGCTGAACTGGTAGATGACGTCGCCGTCCCAATCGAGCTCCAGCCACTTCAGGCCGTCCAGGATGGCGTCGATCGCCTCCTTGGTCGAACGCTGGCGGTCGGTGTCCTCGATCCGGAGCAGCATCTTGCCGCCGAGCTTTTTGGCATAGAGCCAGTTGAACAGCGCGGTGCGGGCACCCCCGATATGGAGGAAGCCGGTCGGCGAGGGGGCGAAGCGGGTAACGACGGAATCGGTCATGATGATGCAAGACGTATGTGTGAACGGCGGTGGTGTATAGCAGGAACCGAACATAACTAAAGGCTTGGGCGGGCATTTGAGCGGGCAAACCGGGCTTGGCCCGACGGCCCGAATTTGGCAGAAGATCAGCCAGACTCTTCCAGGGAACCATTTGATGACGACTGATACGACGGCAGAGGCAGGGCGCGACTTCATCCGCGACATCGTCCAGGCCGATCTCTCCTCCCACAAGCACAGCCGGATCGTGACCCGCTTCCCGCCGGAGCCGAACGGCTACCTGCATATCGGCCACGCCAAGTCGATTGCCCTGAATTTCGGCATCGCGCAGGAGTTCGGTGGCCAGTGCAATCTGCGCTTCGACGACACCAATCCGACCAAGGAGGAGCAGGAGTACATCGACTCCATCCAGGCCGACGTCCATTGGCTCGGCTACGATTGGGGGACAAACCTCTTCTTCGCGTCGGACTATTTCGAGCGCCTCTACGATTGGGCCGAGGGTCTGATCAAGGCGGGCTATGCCTATGTCGACGACCAGTCGCAGGAGGAGATCCGCGTCTCGCGCGGCACGCTGACCGAGCCCGGCAAGAACTCGCCGTTCCGTGACCGCTCGGTCGAGGAGAACCTCGACCTGTTCCGCCGCATGAAGGCCGGCGAGTTCTCCAACGGTGCCCGCGTGCTGCGCGCCAAGATCGACATGGCCGCCGGCAACATCAATTTGCGCGACCCGGTGCTCTACCGCATCCTGCACGCGCACCATCCGCGGACCGGCGACAAATGGTCGATCTATCCGAGCTACGACTATGCGCACGGCCAGTCGGACGCCATTGAAGGCATCACGCATTCGATCTGCACGCTGGAGTTCGAGGATCACCGCCCGCTCTACGAGTGGCTGCTGGACAAGCTGCCGGTACCCTCGAAGCCGCATCAGTACGAATTCGCGCGGCTCAATCTGACCTACACGCTGCTGTCCAAGCGCGTGCTGACCCAGCTCGTCCGCGACGGCCATGTCTCCGGCTGGGACGATCCGCGCATGCCGACCATCGCCGGCCTGAAGCGGCGCGGCGTGCCGCCGGCGGCGGTGCGCGAATTCATCAAGCGGATCGGCGTTGCCAAGGCCAACAGCGTGGTCGACGTCGGCATGCTCGAATTCTGCATCCGCGAGGAGCTGAACCGCACCGCGTTGCGCCGCATGGCGGTGCTGCGGCCGCTGAAGGTCGTGATCGAGAACTATCCGGAAGGGCAGGTCGAGGAGATGGAGGCGATCAACCATCCCGACAATCCCGAAGCCGGCACCCGCAGAATCGCGTTCGGCCGCGAGCTCTACATCGAGCGCGACGACTTCATGGAGAACCCGCCGAAGAAGTTCTTCCGCCTCTCGCCCGGCAACGAGGTGCGGCTGCGCTATGCCTACTTCATCAGGTGCACGGGCGTGATCAAGAACGATGCCGGCGAGGTGGTCGAGCTGCGCGCGACCTACGATCCCCTGACCAGGGGCGGCAATGCGCCCGACGGCCGCAAGGTGAAGGCGACGATGCACTGGCTGCCGGCGGCACAGTCGAAGCCGGCGGAGATCCGCGTCTACAACCAGCTGTTCGCCAACCCGAGCCCGAACGCCGCCAATTTCGCTGCCGACCTCAATCCGCAGTCGCTGGAAGTGCTCAGCGATGCCAGGGTCGAGCCCGCAATCGCCGAGAGCAATTCGTCCGACGCGATGCAGTTCGAGCGGCAGGGCTATTTCGTCCGCGACGCGGATTCGACGCCCGACAAGCTCGTATTCAGCCGCACCATCGGCCTGCGCGACACCTTCGCCAAGGAAGTCGGCGGCAAGGCTTAGTGCAGTAAAACGACAACAGACGGAGGCGATCGATGCCAAGTGAAACCGACGATATCGCCTCCGGCATTATTGCCAAATGGTCGGCCGGGTTCAGCAGGCTCGACGCCGACGCGCTCTCGGCGCTCTATTCGCAGCACGCGTTCTTCTTCGGCTCCAATCCGACGCTGTATCGCGGCCGCGACGGCGTCAAAACCTATTTTGCCGGCCTGCCGCGCTGGCGCGCGCCGCGCGTTCAATTCAGCGATGTCAGGACCGAGCGTGTGAACGATGGTCTCGTCAACATGGCGGGCATCGCCTCCTTCTTCCTCGACGGTGACGCGCCGTCGCTCGTCGTCAAGATCACCTGGGTGATCACGCGCGAGCAGGGCGACTGGAAAATCGCCTGTCATCACGTCTCGTCGCAGACGCCGCTGATCTAGGCTCCCGCCAGCGCCCGGCTGTCCCCACAGGTCACAGCCCACGGTTGCGTGTTTCGGTTCCGTTCCGCTAGTCGGGTGACTGCGGCATCCGCTAGCCTGCCGCCCGGCAGGGATCGCAAGCGGAATGGCGGAGCAGGGCACCACCCCGGGCGGTAAACGCGGCTATGCGGGGACGTGGCCGCCGCGCGCGGCTGTTCCTGCCGGTGGCTATGTCCCGGTGTCCGCCAGCACCTGGCGGCCTTTCATCGAGACGCTGCGGCAATGGGCGCGCGCGGAGGCGGGCGCTGGTCGGCTGTTGCCCTGGGTACCGGTGGCGTTCGGGACCGGCATTGCCTTCTATTTTGCCGCCGAGCACGAGCCGGTGCTGTCGGTCGCGGCGATCGTCGCGATTGCACTCGGCCTGCTGGCCGTTCTGCTGCGGCGATGGAGAGCATTTGCGGTGCTCGTGTTGCTGGCTACGGTCGCCGCAGGCTTTGCGACGGCGACCTGGAAGACGGCGCGGATCGCGCATGGCGTGCTGGCGCGCCCGATGTTCTCGGTGGCGCTCACCGGGTTCGTCGAGACGCGCGACATCCGGGAGAAGACCGACCGTTTCGTGCTGCGCGTGGTCTCGATGGAGAGCCCGCGCGACAATACCAAGCTGGAGCGCGTCAGGCTCTCGGTGAAGAAGGGTACGGCGCCTGAGGTCGGCAGCTTCGTCGAGTTGAAGGCGCGGCTGATGCCGCCGCTCGGGCCGCAGCGTCCCGGCTCCTATGATTTCGGCCGCGACATGTATTTCCAGGGCATCGGCGCGTCCGGCTTCGTGATGGGCGCGGTCAAGACCAAGGAGCCGCCCACGGCCGGCGGCTTTGCGTTGCGCTACGCCGCCTTGATGCAGGGCCTGCGCGACGCCATCGACGCCCGCATCCGCACCACGCTCGACGGCGACCAGCGCGCGATCGCAACCGCTCTGCTCACCGGGCGGCGCGACGCGATCACGACACCCGTCAACGATGCGATGTTCATTTCCGGACTTGGCCATGTGCTTTCCATCTCCGGCTACCACATGGCCGTGGTCGCCGGCGTGGTGTTCTTCACGGTGCGGGCGCTGCTCGCGCTGTTTCCGGCGCTGACGGCGGCGCACCCGATCAAGAAGTGGGCGGCGGCGGCCGCGCTCGTCGCTGCGGCATTCTATCTGCTGCTGTCGGGCGCCGAGGTCGCGACGCAGCGGTCGTTCTTCATGACCGCCGTGGTGCTGATCGCCGTGATGGTCGACCGCCGTGCGATCACCTTCCGCACCCTGGCGGTAGCGGCGCTCATCGTGCTCGCGATCGCGCCGGAGGCGCTGGTGCATCCGAGCTTCCAGATGTCGTTTGCCGCGACGCTCGGGCTGGTCGCGCTGGTGCAGATCGGGCTGCCGAACCTCTTGGCGTCGCCCGACCATTCGGTGACCGCGCGGGTGGCGCTGTGGGGCGGGCGCGAGCTCATGGTGCTGATGCTGGCGTCGCTGGTGGCGGGGCTCGCGACCACGCCCTACGCCGCGTTCCATTTCCATCGCGTGACGCCCTATGGGCTGCTGGCGAACCTCGCGGCGATGCCGGTGGTTTCGGCGGTCGTGATGCCAGCCGGCCTGCTCGGGCTCGTCGCCATGCCGTTCGGTTTCGACGGCGTGTTCTGGGCGATCATGGGATTTGGCATCGACTGGATGATCCTGGTGACGCAATGGGTCGCTGCCTTGCCCGGCGCGGTCGGGCGGATGGCGGCTTTCGGCACCGGACCGATGATCCTGGCCAGCGCCGGGATCATCCTGCTCGGGCTGTTGCGCACGCCGCTGCGCTGGTCCGGCGCCGTGCTGCTGGTGCTGGCCTCGGTCTGGGCGGTGCGGGTGCCGCAGCCGGACGTGCTGGTTTCCGCCGACGGCCGCAACGTCGCGGTACGCGGCGGTGACGGGCGGCTGCATCTGATGCACAGCGCCAAGGATGCCTTCCTGGTCAAGGAGTGGCTGGCGGCCGACGCCGATGCGAGGACTGCCAGCGATGCCTCGCTCGGCGAGGGGGTCTCCTGTGATGCGAGCGGCTGCGTGAGCCAGGGGCCCGGCGGCGGCTTCGTCGCGCTGGCGATGCGGCAGGAGGCGCTGGCCGACGATTGCGAGCGTGCGGTGCTGATCGTGACGGCACGGCCGGCGCCGCAGGGCTGCGCGGCCGCCGTGGTCGATGGCGAGCGGCTGCGGCGCCACGGCGCGCTGGTGTTGCGACGGACGAAGGACGGCTTTGCCATCGACGCCGTCAAGCCCGGCGGGGTCGACCGGCCGTGGTCGCCGGCGGTTCCGGGTGACGGCGAGAGCGAGACGACGCTGCGCGCGCCGGCTATCGCGTCGCGGCCCGCCGTGGATGCGACGCCGGCGGAGAGCGATCTGCAGGGCGAGGATTAGCTGGCGAGGATTAGCTGTTGTCCGGCGTGGGGCCGGTCGGCAATTCGAACAGGCCGAGATGATATTCATCGGAGTCAGGGCCGGCATCGGGTTTCCTGACGAGCGTGAAAGTCGCCTCGGGAAACTGCTCCCAGACCTTCAGGTCGTCGGCCGTCACCGTCAGCCAGCCGAACCGGAACATGTAGCGGCCCGGTTCCGTGACGCGTCCAGCCTTCTGCCATGTGACCTTGTCGACCACCGCGCGGCTTTCCTCGAGTGCACGCTCCGTGGGTGCACGTCCTCCGCGCGATGATGCGCCAAGGCGCCCGCCGACGCAAATCTCCTGATGCGCCCCGGAACCGACGTCCGGGGCGGCTCGAAATCACTTTGGTCATCCGCCGCCGATTGGCTCATTCCGCGGCGACGATGCGTTCAACCCAAAAACAGCGACGCGAATGCGGAGGGCCGCCGCTCCACAACCTTCGGCTTGTGCTCGACCGCCGGATGCAGCGCCGGCAATTGCAGCACGCTGACACGCTGCCCCTCAACCAGCTGGGTCACCAGCACGTGGCTGCCGTCGGGGAATTCGACCGCGTCATGGTGCCGGTCCGGAACGTCGGGCTCGACTTCGTTGAACACGCCGACGCGGAAGCCCATCGTCTTGGTCCAGATCCAGCGGCTGTCGTAGCGAACGTTCTCGGCGAAAGCGAGCTCGGTACCCGGCAGCATGCAGACCGCGACAGTGGGATCGTTCTCCGAAGCAAAGCCGCGGGTCGACGTGCCGCGGAAGGTCGTCGTGATCAGCGTCTCTCCGACAATGGCGGGGCGCGATGCCACGGCGTGCAGACTATAGTCACACATCGGATGGCTCCTCTTTTCGAGGTAGCGACCCGTGCCTCTCCTTGAGGCATGGGCCTCTACCAGAGTGGACGATAGCGAACGAGTGTCGGCTCGTTTCGAGGCGATTGTACGACTGGCCGCTGAACGCTCCGATCACAAACACGCGACGCTGCGTGGGAGCCATCGGAGCGCATCGGGCGGACTGGACGTTGCGCTATCTTCCAAGGAACGATCCGATGTGTCGCTCGTTCCTCGCCGCCGCAAGTATTTGCGGCTCAGTACAGGTATCTGCGCTTCAGTATTTGCGATAGAGCCCGATCAGCTTGCCCTGGATGCGGACCCGGTTCGGCGGCAGGATGCGCACTTCATAGGCAGTGTTGGCCGGCTCCAGCGCGATCGACGCGCCGCGGCGGCGGAAGCGCTTCAGCGTGGCTTCCTCCTCGTCGATCAGCGCCACCACGATGTCGCCGGTGTTGGCGACGTCGTTGCGCTGGATCAGCGCCATGTCGCCATCGAGGATGCCGGCATCGACCATCGAGTCGCCGCGCACTTCCAGCGCATAATGCTCGCCGGCGCCGAGCATGTCGGGCGGCACGCTGATGGTGTGGCTGCGGGTCTGCAGCGCCTCGATCGGCGTACCGGCCGCGATCCGGCCCATCACGGGGACCGCCACCGGGCGGTTGCCATCGTCCTCGGCGACCGGCGGCGTCGCGGGACGCTTGCCGAGGGTGCCTTCGATCACGCTCGGGGTGAAGCCGCGGCGGCCGTTGCCGGCGCCGGCCGACAGCTCCGGCAGCTTGATGACTTCGATGGCGCGGGCGCGGTTGGGCAGGCGGCGGATGAAGCCGCGCTCCTCCAGCGCAGTGATGAGGCGGTGGATACCGGACTTCGAGCGCAGGTCGAGCGCATCCTTCATCTCGTCGAAGGAGGGCGGCACGCCGGCCTCTTTCAGACGTTCATTGATGAAACGCAGAAGTTCGTACTGTTTGCGCGTGAGCATCTCGAGTATTCCCCCGGTTGTTAGCGTCGTTCGATTCCGAGACTTTTCAGGCGGGGTCTGACCTCAGGAGCATGCTGCTCATCGCAAGTGCTCCCTCGCGGACTCCCATTTGTACACACCAGTACTCGAAACAAATCATGAACGGACACTATATGTTCGATATGTGTTCCGCAACCACTTAATTTCCGGTGAACGGATCAGGCAACGCGCGATCGGCGGGGCCGCGAAAGCCTCACTCCGGCAGCGTCAGGATCTCGCATTCGCTGCCCTTGGCGGCGGCGGGCGCAAACGGCGGACGCACGAGAAGTGCCCGCGCCGCAGCGAGATTCCCAAGCAGCGACGAGTCCTGCTGCTGCACCGGCGTTGCGATCAATGTGCCGTCCGTGCGCTCCTCGAGACGAGCGCGCAGATAGTCCTCGCGCTGGTCGTTGGCGGCGAGATCGCGGCCGAGCAGCGCGCTCGCGCGGACATGATGGATGGTCTTGCGGCCGCTCAGCGCCCGAATCAACGGCACCAGAAATAGGAAGGCGCAGACATAGGAGGACACCGGATTGCCGGGCAGGCCGATCACCCGCATCGCGCCGAGCCGGCCATGCATCATCGGCTTGCCCGGCCGCATCGCGATCCGCCAGAACGCCATCGCGACGCCCTCGGCTTCGAGCGATTGCTTGACCAGGTCGTGGTCGCCGACGGAGGCGCCGCCGGTGGTGATCAGGACGTCAGCTCCGGCCTCGCGCGCCCGGCGGATGCCGGCCGTGGTCGCCTCCACGGTGTCGGCGGCAACCCCGAGATCGACGGTCTCGGCGCCTTCCGCACGCGCCAGCGCCCGCAGTGCATAGCCATTCGAGTAGACGATCTGGCCGGGACCGGGCTGCGATCCCGGCATCACCAGCTCGTCGCCGGTTGCCAGCACCGCGACCTTCGGGCGGCGGTGCACCGCGAGTTCCGGGTAGTTCATGGCGGCCGCAAGTGAGAGCGCGCGGTCGGAGAGGTGGCTCCCGCCGGTGAGCAGCACGTCGCCCTCGCGGAAGTCGACGCCGGCAGGTCGGATGTGCCGTCCCGCCGTCGCGGTCTCAGTGATCGTGATGTGGTCGCCGTCGACGGCGGTGTCTTCCTGGATGACGATGGCGTCGGCGCCGTTGGGGATCACCCCGCCGGTAAAGATCCGCACCGCTTCACCGGCGCCGACCGTTCGCTCGAACGGCCGGCCGGCCGCGACTTCCCCGATCACCTTGAGCCGGACCGAGAGATCGGCGGCATCGGCGGCGCGCACGGCATAGCCGTCCATTGCCGACATCGGCTGTGGCGGCTGGGTACGCCTCGCCGCGAGATCACCCGCCAGCGTGCGGTGATAGGCGGCATCGAGCGCGACCATTTCCGACGGCAACGGCTCGGCGCCGGCGAGAATGGCGGACAGGGCATCGGCAACCGGCATCAGGGCCACGCTCGGAGCTCCTCAATTCGCAACGGCAATTCCCAAAGGGAAATCCCAAAGGGAAATCCAATGGATCAAACACCAGACCTGTCAATTCCGAGCGCGCCCAGCGCCCGTGCCACGTCATCCGTCGATGTCACGTGGACGGCATGAAGGCCGCGGGCCCGCGCACCTTCGATATTGGCGGCCGAATCGTCGAAGAACAGGATTCGCGACGCCGGCACGCCGATCGCTTCTACCACATGATCATAGGCCTCGGCGTCGGGTTTCCGGAGGCCGATGCTCGAGGACAGGAACACCGTGCGGAAATGGCCGAGCAGATCGGCATAGGCGACCGAGAAATGCGCGACATGGGCCGGATTGGTGTTGGAGAAGGCGTAGAGCGGCATCCGCCCGGCGGCGGCCGTGAGCAGGGGCGCGATCCCCGGCATCGCGCCGGTGAAGATCGAATTCCAGCCATCGAGGAACTGGGCGTCGCTGAGGCGAATGCCGAGCGACTGGCGCAGATTGGCGAAGAACGCGGCATCGTCGATCCGGCCGGTCTCGTGATGCTTGAAGCTGTCGTCGACCACGAAGCGGCCTGCGAGGTCCGCCGGCGCACAACCGGCATGCTGCGCCCAATGCGCCATCACGCGGTCGAAGCTGATGTTGATCACGACGCGGCCGATATCGAACAGCAGCACGTCGACGGAATCGGGAGAGAGTTGCGAGGTCATTGCGTGAACCGTGTACGAAAATTGCGGGCAGGCGGCAATGTGGTCGATTTGTGCGGCAGGTATGCGACCAGTCTCGCCGCCGTTGCAGGAGAATCCATCGCCTCTCCACGCGTCGTCCCTGCGAAAGCAGGGACCCGTACGCCGCGGCGGATGTTGTGGATGGGACTCCTCATTCTGGCAACGGGTTGGTTTGTCGCTCCGCTGCGCAGCGGATCATCGCAAAGCGCGATAGCTGATAGACACATCCTCATCTACCCCCGGACCTGCCGGTCGGCTACCACCAGGCAATGCGTCGCTTGGCATTCTTGGCTCGGGTACGCAACGCTGGTCACCACGACCGCACAGGAGTAGCCCATGCGTTTGCCCGCCATCCTTTTCGCTCTCACGCTCGCCGCAGCTCCCGCGGCCGCCGAAGAGCTGTCGGGGACGCTGCAGAAGATCAAGGAAACCGGGAAGGTCACGCTCGGCTATCAGCGGGCCTCGGTCCCCTTCAGCTATCTCGACGACAACCAGCGGCCGATCGGCTTTGCACTCGATATCTGCCTCAGGATCGTCGATGCAGTGAAGAAGGAGCTGGGCATGCCCGGGATCGCCGTCGACTATCTCCCCGTGACCTCGTCGAACCGGATTCCCCTGATGGTCAACGGCACCATCGATCTGCATTGCTCGGCGACCACCAACAGCGCCGATCGCCAGAAGCAGGTGACGTTCACGAATACGCACTTCCTCAGCGCGACGCGGTTCGCCGCCAAGAAATCGTCCGGCATCAGCACCATCGACGGCCTCAAGGGGAAGTCGGTGACTGCGGTGGCGGGATCGGTCAATCTGGCGCAGCTCATCAAGGTCGACAACGAGCGCAAGCTCGGCGTCAACATCCTCCCGGCCAAGGACCAGGCCGAGGCCTTCCTGATGCTGGAGACCGATCGCGCTCAGGCCTATGCGCTCGATGACGTCCAGTTGGCAGTTGCGATCGCGCGCTCGAAGGCGCCGGCGCTCTACATGATCAGCGAGGAGGCGTTCTCGAAGGCGGAGCCGTTCGGCATCATGCTGCGCCGCGAGGACGCGCCGTTCAAGGCGCTCGCCGACCACGCCACCGCGGAGCTCTACAACAGCCCGGAGATCGAGGTCATGTACCGGAAGTGGCTGGAGGCACCGACGCCGCCGAACGGCATCAACTACAGCGTCCCGATGTCGCCAGCGCTCAAGAATGCATTCAAGAATCCGAGTTCGAGTTTCGATCCGGACGTGTACGGCATGGGCAAATAGTCCGCGTTGCTGCGCTTGCAGCAGCTTCGCGAGGGAGTCGTCGATTGGCGCGGATCAGACCTTCTACTCCCGCGAGCGTGCCTTCGGCATCTACCACTGCCTTCGTAGAAATCTCAAATCTGACAAGCTGCCGTCCTTGTGGCGACCCACCGTTTGCTTTGCATATGGCCGATTGGCGGACGGCGGCATGAGAACGCGAAGCTGGCGATGCCTTGACGAGTGGGGCGCGGACATGTCGGATGCGGACCCGATCGTTGCGGCCATGCCCGGCGCCGGGCGGTATGTTGCGCCGGTGCTGATCGAGGCGCGCGACCGGCTGCGCCATTCGCAGCGAAATGTCGTCAGGGCGTCCAGATGTCTCGATCGATCTCCAGCATCGCCGTGTTCTGCGGCTCGAACTTCGGTAACTCCGATGCCTATGCGGATGGCGCGCGCCGGCTTGGCCGGGCCATGGCGGAGGTTGGCATCACCCTGGTCTATGGCGGCACCACCAAGGGCCTGATGGGCGTCGTCGCCGATGCGCTGATCGAGGCCGGCGGCACCGCGCATGGTGTCATCACCGAGTCGCTGCGGCAGAAGGGCCACACGCATCCCAATCTTCATCGCAGCGAGATCGTCGCCACCTTGCGCAAGCGCAAGGAGCGGATGGCCGAACTCGCCGATGCCTTCATCGCGATGCCCGGCGGCATCGGGACGATGGAGGAGATGATGGAGGTCTGGACCATGAACCAGCTGTCGGAGATCGACAAACCGGTCGGCCTGCTCGACATCGCCGAATTCTATCAGCCGTTCCTGGCATTCATCGACCACATGGTGACGTGCAAGTTCCTGCCGCCGGCGCATCGGCATTCCATCTGCGTCGATCCCGATCCGGTATCGCTGATCGGGCAGTTGCGCGGTTTCGTGCGCAACGACGTGCCGAAATGGCTATAAGCCGGCATGTTGCACGGCAGATCGTCGACCGCTGAACGACACACAAGCGCAAATGTTCCGGAGTAATCGACGTGGATCATGCCGTGCTGCCATGCGGACCGGCACGGTTGCAGGTCGCGCCCGGA
>CALRXG020000118.1:0-15248 GCA_943372075.1 Bordetella parapertussis
CCGCAACTGTCGGGCGACCTCGCCACGGTCAGGGACGCCATCCTTGCGGCGCGCAGGGGCAAGACCGACGAGGCGACCGAGATCCAGGCGAAGATCACCGACCCGGTCGGGCGAAAGCTCGTCGAGTGGTACCTGCTGCGGCATTCGGAATCGAACGCGCCGTTCAGCCGCTACGCCGCGTTCGTCACCGCCAACCCGGACTGGCCAAGCGTCACGCTGCTGCGCAAGCGGGCCGAGGCGCGGTTGTGGCAGGAGCGCAGCGATCCGGCCACGGTGCACGGCTTCACCCTCGATCAACCGATCAGCGCCAAGGGCAAGTTCGCGCTCGCCCGCACGCTGCTGGCCGAAGGCGATCGCGATGGCGCCGCGCGGCTGGTGCGCGAGGCCTGGCGCTCGGAAGAGTTGCTGGACCGGACCGAGAGCGACGCCTACGACGCGTTCAAGGACCTGTTGACGTCAGACGATCATCGCGCCCGCATGGACAAGCGGATCGGCGCCAAGGATCTCGCCGGTGCCAGGCGCGCGGCGCAGCACCTCGGCAGCGACGCGCTGGCCATCGTGAAGGCCTGCGGCGCGGTTCGCGGGCAATCCAGCAAGGCAGAGGACACGCTCAACGACGTGCCGGCCGACGCCCGCAGCGACCTCGGCTACACGCTCTGCCGCATCCAGTGGCTGCTCGCGAAGAACAGGATCGACGATGCGGCGCGCGTGACGATCGCGGCTGCGCCCGGGACGATGGCGCTGCAGGACACCGATCAATGGTGGCGCGAGCGCCGCATCCTCTCCCGCAAGCTGCTCGACCAGGGTGAGTACCAGGCGGCCTATGACGTGATCCGGGGCGCGGCGGCGCCGGACAACCCTTACTACCGTTCCGACATGCACTTCATGCGCGGCTGGATCGCCCTGCGCTATCTCGACGATGCCAGGACCGCCGCGGCGCATTTCGCTCACATCGACGAAGGCCAGACCAACCCGACCGTGCTGGCCCGCGCCGCCTATTGGCGTGGCCGCGCCGCCGAGGCGCTCGGCAACTCCGCAACGATGCGGGCCGACTATCAGGCTGCCGCGCGCTACCCGACCGCCTATTACGGTCAGCTCGCGCTGGCCAAGCTCGGCCGTGACGGCGTCGAGCTGCGCGCGCCGACGCCCGCCGCCAACGCCGGCAGCTTGGCTGCCGACGAGCGGGTGCGGGCCGCCGACATGCTCTACGCGATCGGCGAGCCGGACGTCGTGCTCTATTTCGTCGCCGACCTCGCCGAGGAGAGCACCGATGTCGGGATGCTCGAGGCGCTCGGCGAACTCACCGGCCGCCGCAACGATGCCCGCGCCATGCTGCAGCTCGGCAAGATCGCGCTCGGCCGCGGCTTTGCCTTCGACCACTACGCATTTCCGGTCATCGGCATTCCCAAGCACGCCCCGATCGCTCCCGATATCGGTCGCAGCATGACCTACTCGATCGCGCGTACCGAGAGCGCGTTCGATCAGCGCGACAAGTCGGCGGCCAACGCCGTCGGCCTGATGCAGGTAACGCCTGAAGCCGGCCGCGACACCGCCAAGCGCTTCAAGGTCAGCTATGACTGGGACAGGATGGTGTCCGATCCGGT
This sequence comes from Bordetella parapertussis, assembly GCA_943372075.1. Classification (GTDB taxonomy): domain Bacteria; phylum Pseudomonadota; class Alphaproteobacteria; order Rhizobiales; family Xanthobacteraceae; genus Bradyrhizobium. The sequence goes on from CALRXG020000118.1 coordinate 1,605, forward strand.
CTACAACACCCAGATGGGTGCGGCCGAGTTGAGCGCCCTGCTGTCGGAATACCGTGGCTGCCATATCATGACCTTTGCCGGCTACAATGCCGGCCGCGGCCGGGTCCGCGACTGGATCAAGGCCTATGGCGATCCACGCGATCCCAATGTCGATGCGGTCGACTGGGTCGAGCGGATTCCACTGTCGGAGACGCGCAATTACGTGCAGCGCGTGATGGAGAATTTCGCGGTGTATCAGGCGCGCTTCGAGGATGCAGGCACCGCGCTGGCAGCAAAGAGCAGCGACCGCGTCGTGACGCAGGAGACCAACGCCGCGCCGGCGCAGTGATATGTGGGGCCGGTCTTGCCCGGCCCGATCACAGGCGCCGCGATGCGTGGTGGATCGGGCGTTCGACCAAACGAAGAGACCGCCCGAAGGCGGTCTCGATGCGCAACTCTTGAGCTGAGGTCTTAGGCGACGCCAAGCGCCGACTGGTTCTTGCGCCGCAGGGCCAGGAAGCCGATGCCGCAGAAGCCGAGAATCATCATCGCCCACGTCGCCGGCTCCGGCACCGACGCCACCTGCGTCGTCACCGCGGCCAGGAACGGCTCGCCATTGCCATCGCCATTGCCGGTGAACACGATTTCGGAGAGGTTCTGTCCGGCAAGACCGGCCAGACTAAACTGCTGCACGTCGAAATGGACCAGGCCCGGTCCGTCCGGCACGACGCTGCCGTTGCTGTAGGCCGCTGTTGCAAACAGGTTGGTGGCCACGTTGTTGTACATGCCGTAGTAGTGGTCGCGGACGTTGACGCCCTCGACAAGCTGATACGTGACGCTGGCTCCGCCGGCTCCAATGAACTCGATCGAGCCGATCGTCGCACCATTCACGCCGAATGCCGAGTTGATGATGGTGTACGCAACACCTGCGTCGGCGATGTTGAGGCCGGTGATATCGAACGTCTGGCCGCTGCCCGGGGATTGAATGACGCCTGTTCCCCCTCCGTAGCCGCCAAGGGTGAACGACACGCCGCCAATGCTGATGGAGCCCGGTGCAGGATAATTGCTGCCCTGCGTGTAAGTGCTGACGTCGGAGTTCAGGTAGGTAGACAGATCCACGGAAGACGCGTGCGCCTGAGGCGCGAAAGCGGAGATGGCAAGCAAAGCTGACAGGGCGGAAGCAGAGCTGTTTCTCATGGCCAGACCCTTTGCAAAGATTAAATAATTTCAAACACTCCAGTTAATATCAAACTTTACCTGCGTCAGTATGACACACCATCGATGAGATGCAACAGCAGAGGGCAATCGCCCCTTAAACCGTTGAATTCGATTGCATTATTATATCAGACGATCGATTAAATGCCGAGATAATGTAACCCCGAGTTACCCACTCGAGGCGCTGATCGAGAAATCATCGAGCGCACGCTTCAATCGACCTTCACATTGGCGGCCTTGATCATCGGCCACCATTTGGCGATTTCCGCCTTCTGCCAGGCACCGAGCGCTTCCGGCGTGAGCTGGTCCTGCGGCGGCATCTGCAAGCCGAGATTTTCGAGCTGCTTCTTCACGGCGGGGTCGCGCAGCGCCTGCACCGCCGCGGTGTTGAGCTTGGCCACGATCTCCTTCGGCGTGCCCTTCGGCACCCAGAGGCCGGACCACAGCGTCATGTGGAAGCCCGGCAGGCCGGCCTCGTCGACCGTCGGCACCTCCGGCGCGTTCGCGACGCGCTTGGAATCGGTGACGGCATAGGCGCGGATGTTGCCGGCGCGGACCTGGTTGATCGAGTTCGAGGTCTGGTCGACGATGATGTCGATCTGACCGGCGACGAGATCGTTCAGCGCCGGACCGGTGCCGCGATACGGCACGTATTGCAGCTTGATGCCGGAGACGTTCTCGAAATAGAGCCCGGCGATATGGCTGCCGCTGCCGGCGCCGGCGGTGCCCGCGGTCGGCGGCGACGGCCGCGACTTCAGCCACGCCAGCAGTTCCTTCAGCGATTTCGCCGGCACGTCGTTCTTGCTCACGATGATCATCGGGTTGCTCGGCAGCAGCACCACCGGCTCGAGATCGTCGACCAGGTCGTAGCCGAGCTTGTAGATCGCGCCATTCGCGACATGGGTGCCGAGATGGCCGAACGAGACCGTGTAGCCGTCCGGCGCGGCGCGCACCGCGCGGCCGACACCGATCGAACCGCCCGCTCCGGTCACGTTCTCGATCAGGATCACCTCGCCGAGCGACTGCTTCATGCGCTCGCCGAGGATACGCGCCATCGCATCCGACGGACCACCGGCCGCGAACGGCACCACGATGGTGATCGGGTGCGCGGGCCAGGTTTCCGCTGCAGCGGTTCCCGCGAACGCCAACATCGCCAGCACGGCCAGAACCAGCTTCCGCATCACGCTCTCCCTCAATCTTCTTTGTCGCATCATTTTTGAAGGGCCACCTTTCGACAAGATGGCCCTTCGGATGAGGCGTCAGAACTGCGAGAAGTCGATCGGCTTGTGCCGGTCGAGCGTGCGGGTGACCGGCGGCAGCGGATATTTCAGGCCGCTGGCGCAATTGAACAGCATCACGCGGTCGCTCTTGCTGACGCGGCCGTCGGCGAGGCTCTCTTTGTAGGCGGCGTAGGTCGCAGCCCCTTCGGGGCACAGCAGCAGCCCCTCCTCGCGCGCCACCTCGTTGAGCGCGGCAGAAATCTTGTCGTCATCGACGGCGATCGCAAAGCCCTTGCTCTCGCGCACCGCGCGCAGGATCAGGAAGTCGCCGATCGCCTGCGGCACGCGGATGCCGGAGGCGATGGTGTGAGCGTCCTCCCAGCGCGCCGCGTGCTCGGTACCGGCCTCATAGGCCCGCACCATCGGCGCGCAGCCTGCGGCCTGCACCGCGACCATGCGCGGGCGCTTCGAGCCGATGAAGCCGATCTCCTCGAGCTCGTCGAACGCCTTCCACATCCCGATCAGGCCGGTGCCGCCGCCGGTCGGATAGAAGATCACGTCGGGCATGTCCCAGCCGAGTTGCTCGGCGAGCTCGAGGCCCATCGTCTTCTTGCCCTCGATCCGGTACGGCTCCTTCAGGGTCGAGGTATCGAACCAGCCGACTTTCGCCTTGCCCTCGCCGACGATCTTGCCGCAGTCGTCGATGTAGCCGTTGACGCGATAGACGGTGGCGCCCTGGAGCTCGATCTCGCTGACATTGACCTCCGGCGTGTCGGCCGGGCAGAAGATCGTGGTCTTGATGCCGCAGGAGGTTGCGTAGGCCGCCAGCGCAGCGCCGGCATTGCCGTTGGTCGGCATCGCCATGTGCTTGATGCCGAGCGCCTTGCCCATCGACACCGCCATCACGAGCCCGCGCGCCTTGAACGAGCCGGTCGGCAGCCGTCCCTCGTCCTTGACGATGATCTCGCCGCCGCCGAGCTTCGCGCCGAGCTTCGGCAGCCGGATCAGCGGCGTCGTGACTTCGCCGAGGCTGACGATGTCCTGGCATTTGCGCACCGGCAGCAGCTCGCGATAGCGCCACAGATCGGCGGGACGCTGCGCCAGCGCATCCTTGGTCAGCGCCTTCTTCACGCCCGCCAGGTCGTAACGCACCAACAGCGGTTTGCCGGCCTTGGACAGATTGTGCACCTGGTCGGCGGGATAATGATCCCCCTCCATCGCGCATTCGAGATGGGTCACGAAGGTCGGGCGTTCGATGGTGAGGTTGTCGTTGTCTTTCACAACTGTTCTTTCGTGATGGTTGCTGTTTGATTCTCAATAGGCGCCGGCACGCGGTGTTCGGCCCGCAGCGTCAGGGTATTTTGCGTTCATCGCAATGTTATCGTCCCTGCACAAGCTGGAGTAACCCCAAACAAGAAGATGATCGCCGGGACGGGCTCTCGACTCCAAGTGGCGCACAAAATCCTCGTAGTCATCGAAGATTAGCCTCAACGGAGCAGAGCTCCCCCTGTACAATCGGTGCTCCAGGATAATCGGCTCACGCTCCAGAATATCCCGAACCTTGGCCAGCAATTCCGGCGCGAGGATATTGTCGCCTGCTTCGGACCATTCGTCGTCAGTTGCCATTGTCTTTCTTGTTCTAGATATTCAGCACGCGCCCATAGGCGTCGAGCACCGCTTCCTTCATCATCTCCGACAGGGTCGGATGCGGGAACACGGTGTGCATCAATTCCTCTTCCGTGGTCTCCAGGTTCATCGCCACCACATAGCCCTGGATCAGCTCGGTCACCTCGGCACCGATCATGTGCGCGCCGAGCAACTGGCCGGTCTTCTTGTCGAACACCACCTTGACGAGGCCCTGGTCCTCGCCGAGCGCAATCGCCTTGCCGTTGCCGACGAACGGGAAGCGGCCGACGCGGATCTCGCGGCCGCCCTCCTTGGCCTTGGCTTCCGTGAGGCCAACCGAGGCGACCTGCGGATTGCAATAGGTGCAGCCCGGGATCAGCAGCTTGTCCATCGGATGCGGATGCAGGCCCTTGATCGCCTCGATGCAGATCACGCCCTCATGCTCAGCCTTGTGCGCCAGCATCGGGGGTCCTGCGACGTCGCCGATCGCATAGATGCCGGGGACGTTGGTCTTGCCGAGGCCGTCGATCACGATGCAACCGCGGTCGGTCTTGACGCCGAGCTTCTCCAGCCCGAGATTTTCGATATTGCCGACCACGCCGACCGCCGAGATCACGCGCTCGAATTCCTTGGTCTGGGGCTGGCCCTTGCCGTCGTCGATGGTCGCGACCACGCTGTCGGCCTTCTTTTCCAGCTTCGTCACCTTGGTCGAGGACATGATCTTGATGCCCATCTTCTCGAACCGCTTGCGTGCGAGCCCGGCGATCTCCGCGTCCTCGACGGGCAGGATCTGCGGCAACACCTCGACCACGGTGACGTCGGATCCCATGGTGTGGAAGAACGAGGCGAATTCGATGCCGATCGCGCCCGAGCCCACCACCAGCAGCGACTTCGGCATCCGCTCCGGCACCATCGCCTCGAAATAGGTCCAGATCAGCTTCTTGTCGGGCTCGAGCCCGGGCAGCACGCGCGGCCGCGCGCCGGTCGCGACGATGATGTGCTTGGCCTGATAGACGCCCTCGCCGCTGGCGCCCTTCGGCGCTTCGACCGCGGATTTCTTCACCGTGATCTTGCCGGGCGCGTCGATCGTGGCGTCGCCCCAGATCACCGTGACCTTGTTCTTCTTCATCAGGAAGCCGACGCCGTCGTTGAGCCGCTTCGAGACGCCGCGCGAGCGCTGCACCACCGCCTTCGGATCGAACGAGACGTTGTCCGCCGACAGCCCGTAGTCCTTGGCGTGCTGCATGTAATGGTAGATCTCGGCCGAGCGCAGCAGCGCCTTGGTCGGGATGCAGCCCCAGTTCAGGCAGATGCCGCCGAGATAGGATTTCTCGACGATCGCGGTCTTGAAGCCGAGCTGGGCGGCGCGGATCGCGGTGACGTAGCCGCCGGGGCCGGAGCCGATGATGATGACGTCGAAGGATGTGTCGGCCATTACCTGTACTCCTGCCAGACCGTGCCGAGCAGCACGGCCCACACCAGCGCGAGCACGCCGGTCCCGATGATCATGATCCTGAACTGGATCGTGGAAATGAGGTCGCGGTTAACCGCGACGAGCAACGCGATGGCGATGGCCGCGAGGACGACGTACGGACCGTAGATCGCGTACATGGTCGATCCCCGTCAGACCATCATCATCACGGGGTTTTCGATCAACTGCTTGAAGGCGCCGATCAGCTCGGCACCGAGCGCGCCGTCGATGGCGCGGTGGTCGCACGACAGGGTAACGCTCATCATCTGCGCGATCTCGATCTTGCCGCCACGCACGACGGGGCGCTCCTCCGAGGTGCCGACCGCGAGGATCGAGGCGTGCGGCGGGTTGATCACGGCGGTGAAGTGGTTGATGCCGTACATGCCGAGGTTGGAGACCGCGGTGGTGCCGCCCTGGTACTCTTCCGGCTTCAGCTTGCGGGCGCGGGCGCGCGCCGCGAAATCCTTCATCTCGTTGGAGATGGTCGACAGCGTCTTGGTCTCGGCCTTGCGGATGATCGGCGTGATCAGGCCGCCCGGCATCGCCACCGCGACGCCGACGTCGGAATGCTTGTGCTTGAGCATGCCGCCTTCGGTCCAGCTGACGTTGCAGTTCGGGATCTTCTGCAACGCGACCGCCATCGCCTTGATGACGAAATCGTTGACCGAGATCTTGTAGAGCGGCTTCTTCTCCTTGTCCTTCGGCGCGGCCGCGTTGATCTCCTCGCGCGCGGCGAGCAGCTTGCCGATGTCGCAGTCGATGGTCAGGTAGAAGTGCGGAACATTCTGCACCGAGGCGGTGAGCCGCTGCGCGATGGTGCGACGCATGCCGTCATGCGGCACGATTTCGTAGGAGCCCGGCTCGTACAGCGCCAGGATCTGCTTGTCCGACATCGACGGCGCGATGCTCGGGCCGGCCGCTGCGGGCGCGGCCGCCGGCGCCTTGAGGCCCTTGCCGGACTTGGCCTCCTCGACGTCACGCGCGACCACGCGGCCGTGCGGGCCGGTGCCGGTGATGCGGGCGATCTCGATATTGGCTTCCTTGGCGAGACGCCGCGCCAGCGGTGACGAGAAGATGCGGGCGTGACCATTGGCCTGCGCCGCCGGAGCCGCTGCCGGCTGCGGCGCCGGTGCAGCAGTCGGTTTCGGCTCAGCCGCAGGAGCCGGCTTAGCTGCTTCGGCAGGCTTGGGCGCTTCGGCGGGCTTCGGTGCCTCGGCAGGCTTGGCCGCCGGTGCCGCGCCGCCTCCGGCGCTGGCCGCCGCCTTCACGTCCTCGCCGTCGCCGGCGAGCACCGCGATCACGTCGTTGACCGGCACGTCCTGGGTGCCCTCGGGCACCAGGATCTTGGCGATCGTGCCTTCATCGACCGCCTCGACTTCCATCGTCGCCTTGTCGGTCTCGATCTCCGCGATCACGTCGCCGGACTTGACCTTGTCGCCCTCTTTCTTGAGCCACTTGGCGAGGTTGCCCTTTTCCATCGTCGGCGACAGCGCGGGCATGAGAATATTGATCGGCATTGTCAGTGACCTTGTTGCGACCGCGGTTTGGTTTGGCCCATGTCGGTCGGCCGGGCGATTTCGGCTTCGAACATCTCGACGATGCGCGCGAGCGCTTCGTCCTCGGTGTATTCGCTCTCGCGCGAATAGGCGCGCGCAGCATGGCGGGCGATGTCGACGAGCATCAGTCCCCACATGTCCGGCTCCTCGAAGGCGCGCTGGAACGCGATCGACAGGCCGCCATCGACGACGAAGGCGCGCAGCACCTCGATGGCATCGTCGCGCCCCATCACGTCGGGCGGCAGCGGCTGCTCCTTGGGACCGGCCATCGGCGTTACCGGTAGGACACGGCCTTGGCGGCCGCGACCACCTCGGCGACGGAAGGCAGAGCGAGCTTCTCGAGGTTGGCTGCGTAAGGCATCGGCACGTCCTTGCCGGAGACGCGCGCGACCGGGGCGTCGAGATAGTCGAACGCATGCTCCATGATGCGCGCGGCGACCTCGGAGCCGACGCCGCTCTGCTGCCAGCCCTCCTCGACCGTGACCGCACGGCCGGTCTTCTTCACCGAATTGATGATCGTCTCGGTGTCCATCGGACGGATGGTGCGGAGATCGATCACCTCGGCCTCGATGCCTTCCTTGGCGAGCTCATCGGCGGCCTTCAGCGCATAGGACATGCCCATCGCCCAGGAGACGATGGTGACGTCCTTGCCGGCGCGCGCAATCCGCGCCTTGCCGATCGGCACCACGAAATCGGGCAGCTTCGGCACCTCGCCGGTGTGGCCGTACAGCATCTCGTTCTCGAGGAAGACCACCGGATTGGGATCGCGGATCGCGGCCTTGAGCAGGCCCTTGTAGTCGGCGGCCGAGTACGGCGCGATCACCTTGAGGCCCGGGATCTGCGAATACCAGGCGGCGTAGTCCTGGCTGTGCTGGGCGGCGACACGGGCGGCGGCACCGTTCGGGCCGCGGAACACGATCGAGCAGCCCATCTGGCCGCCGGACATATACAGCGTCTTGGCCGCGGAGTTGATGATCTGGTCGATCGCCTGCATCGCGAAATTCCAGGTCATGAACTCGACGATCGGCTTCAGCCCGGCCATCGCGGCCCCGACGCCGACGCCGGCAAAACCGTGCTCGGTGATCGGCGTATCGATCACGCGCCGCGCGCCGAACTCCTGCAACAGGCCCTGCGTCACCTTGTAGGCGCCCTGATATTCCGCGACCTCTTCGCCCATGATGAAGACGTCGCCGTCGCGGCGCATCTCCTCGGCCATCGCATCGCGCAGCGCCTCGCGGATGGTCTGCGTGACCATCTCGGTGCCGGCGGGAATTTCCGGATCGGGCAGCGCCTCGCTGACCGGCGCGGCCGGCGCCTTCGCGGCCGGCGCTTCCGCCTTTGCATCCGACTTGGCGTCGGCAGCAGGTGCAGCCTCCGCGGCCTTCGGCTGCGGCGCCGCAGCGGCCGGCGCCTTGGCGAGATCGGCGGCGCTTTCGCCGTCGGCCAGGATGGTGGCGATCGGCGTATTCACCGCGACATCGGCGGTGCCTTCCGGAATCAGGATCTTGCCGAGCGTGCCCTCGTCGGTGGCCTCGACCTCCATCGTCGCCTTGTCTGTCTCGATCTCGGCGATGACGTCACCGGACTTGATGGTCTCGCCTTCCTTCTTCAGCCATTTGGCGAGGTTGCCCTTCTCCATGGTGGGCGACAGCGCAGGCATCAGCACTTGAATGGGCATATCGGCTCCCGAAATCGGTCTTGAAATTAGTCTGCGCGGGTGGGGTCAGCGGTAGATGTCGGTGTAGAGCTCGGACGGATCGGGCTCCGGATCGTGCTGCGCGAAGTCGGCGGCTTCGTTGACGATCTCGCGCACCTCGGCGTCGATCGCCTTGAGGTCCTGCTCGCTCACGCCTGAGGCCAGCAAGCGGTTGCGCACCTGCTCGATCGGGTCCTGGTCGTGACGAACCTTCTCGACCTCCTCGCGCGTGCGGTACTTGGCGGGATCGGACATCGAGTGACCACGGTAGCGGTAGGTCTGCATTTCCAGAATGATCGGACCATTGCCGCCGCGGCACCAGGCCGCAGCCTCATCGGCGGCGGCCTTCACCGCGCGCACGTCCATGCCGTCGATCTGCTTGCCGGGAATGTTGAAGGAGACGCCGCGCTTGGAGAAATCCTGCTGGGCAGACGCGCGCGACACCGAAGTGCCCATCGCATAGCGGTTGTTCTCGATCACATAGATCACCGGCAGCTTCCACAGCTCCGCCATGTTGAAGCTTTCGTAGACTTGGCCCTGGTTGGCCGCGCCGTCGCCGAAATAGGTCACGCTGACGTTATCGTTGCCGCGATAGCGGTTGGCGAATGCAAGGCCGGTGCCGAGCGACACCTGCGCACCCACGATGCCGTGACCGCCGTAGAAATGCTTCTCCTTGCTGAACATGTGCATGGAGCCGCCCTTGCCGCGGGAATAGCCGCCGCGGCGGCCAGTCAGTTCGGCCATCACACCCCTGGATTCCATGCCGCAGGCCAGCATGTGGCCGTGGTCACGGTAGCCCGTTATGACCTCATCGCCCGGCTTCAGCGCCATCTGCATGCCGACCACGACGGCTTCCTGGCCGATGTAGAGATGGCAGAAACCGCCGATCGCACCCATGCCGTAGAGCTGACCGGCCTTCTCCTCGAAGCGCCGGATCAGCAGCATGTCGCGCAGAGCCTTGAGCTCTTGTTCCCTGGTGAACTCGGGCGGCGAGCCAGCCTTCTCCTGCCCTGATTCTTTTGCGACGGTTTTCTTGGGTGCGGCCATGGCAATTCCGGGTGAGAGAAGTCGGAGAACCCTCTCTAACCCAACTCAAATCGCCTTGGAAGGATTGCGTTCGCTGGATGGAATTTTGCTATGCCGCAGTGCAGCGCGGCGCGACACTTTTGTGATAGCGCGTGAGTGTTTTTGAAATTTGAGAACGCAAGTCAGTTCGACTTGTTGATCCGAACCAGATCACGCGGGTTGACGTAGTCGAGCTGGAAGCGCGCACGCTCGTCCAGCATGTCGGGATCGACTCGATCCGACCGCAGCAGCGACACCCGCTGCTCGCCTTCGGCCCGCTCCTTCTTCAGTCGCGCCAGCTCCGAGGTCAACGCGACGATCTCTTGATCGAGTTCCTGGCGCGCGTTCAGCCCGTATTTGCCGGTATAGGCGTTGACGCCGAAATAGCCGACCATCAGCGCCGCCAGCGTGTAGAGGGCTAATCCAGACAGGATCGATTTGAGGCGCGTGCGGGAAACCATGGCCGCGAAGATGCGGCCATGGCGGTTAATGGAGTGCTAAGGGCGCGACCATTTGACCACGAAAGCGCCGCGCGCTTCCGCGGATCGTGCGCTCAGCGGTTCTGCTTTTCGATGAAGGCCGCGAAGGCGTCGAGATACTGCTGCAGCACGCCCTTGAGCGACTCCTTGGTCAGTTCGCCCTTGTCGTCGAAGGCATCGCCGACGCCATTGAGGTAGGTCTCCGGCTGGCCGAGGATCGGACCGGCGATGCCCGGCAGGATGTTCTGCAGATGCTTCACCGCGCTGACGCCGCCGAGCGGTCCGGGCGAATTGCCGATCAGGCCGACCGGCTTGCCGGCAAACGAGCTCTTGCCATAGGGCCGCGAGCCGACGTCGATCGCGTTCTTCAGCACGCCCGGGATCGAGCGGTTGTATTCCGGGGTCACGAACAGCACACCGTTAGATTTCTGCAGCTTCTCGCGGAACGCCAGCCAGTCCGCCGGCGAAGCCGCCTCGAGATCCTGGTTGAAGAACGAGATGCCGTGCAGCGTCGTGACGTCGAGCTTCAGTGAGGCGGGCGCGAGCTTGGCCAGCGCATTGGCGATCTTGAGCGACAGGCTCTCCTTGCGGATGCTGCCGACGATGGTGACAATGTTATAGGCCATAGCAATTTCCCCTCGGGTTGCGCGTGAAGCGTCGAACTCACCTACCGGCGCGTCAAGAAAGATGCAAGTGCATGGATCGTTCAATTCCGGAAACCCAGCGTTCACGAAATTGACCGGACTGCCCTGTCGCTCTCCTCCCAGGCGATCGCCGTTCAGCGCTGTAGACACGTCATTCCGCCCGAAAGCAGCGTCGGAAGCAACCCGTCGCAGTTGCGGTAAGGACACCACGGCGAAGGATGTGCTGGCCTGAAGCTCAAGGAAAAGCCCGACCCGCATTCGCCGGCCGGGCTTTCGTCTTGCAAGGTAGACCGAAGCATTGTTGGTCGCGCCTCAGACGCAAGGGCAACCATGGTCCTCGTAATAGTACTCCTCGACAGCTGCGGCCGGCGCAACTGATCCGACGGCTGCTTCGGACAACGTCACGGGCTGACTAGCTGTGCCCTTGAACGGGCAAGGACCGATCGAACCAATCGTCGAGTCAGAGAAATACGTCAGCGTCTGGTACGTGATCCATGGACCATTACCAGTGCCGAACGGCGACCAGGTCCAGTAGGACCATCCAAACAGCGTGCCGTTGCAGCAGCCCTCGTAGCTGCGACGGAAGGGAGCCCAACTGAACCTGGTGCGCCAGGGAAGGAAGTCATACCGGTACTTCACCTCTGTCTTCGTCTTCTTGCAAGGATAAGGGATGAAGCCCCATTTCCAGCAAACGCCCCAGTAACTCTCCGTGATCGTTTCTCTCATTCCACATGTCATGGCGGTTTCTCCTCCTGTCAGCCAAAACCATGGCGTGCATGATGGAGATTTCGATTGGCGAGCACCGTGAGGCATATCACTCAGGCGCAAGACGCCTGTCAGACCGGTGCAAGGATGCGCGCCTACCGTTTCGGGTTGCGGCCGCGGATATTGTCAAAGCCTTGCTTGATTGCGGCGAAGCGCGCGTCGACGATCGGCTCGAATTCGAGGTCGGTGAAGATATAGGGCCAGTCGTTCTCGACGCCTTCACGGACCAGCTCACCGACATACATGGGATCGATGCCTTGGGAGATGCGTTCCCGGACCAGATTGATCCGTTCGGCAATTGGGCCCGACGTCGGCAAGACACGGAGCTCTCCCTCGAAGCGCTGCGGCAGGTTGCGCCTTGAGTCCACGATTTGAGTGCGGATGAACCCGGGACACAGCACCGATACGCCGATCCCGCGGGGTGCCAATTCAAGCCGCAGGCCTTCGGACAGCGCGACGACGCCATACTTTGAAACGTTGTATGCCGTGCTCCCTCCTGAGATAAGCCCGGCAATCGAGGCTGTGGAGACGATGTGTCCACCTTCGCCATGCTGCTCGATCAACGGCCCGAAGACCTCGATCCCCCAGATGGTCGCCATCAGGTTGACGCCGAGGGTCCAATCCCACGACGCATCGGTCCAGGCGCCATAGGGCCCACCGCCGCCGACGCCCGCATTGTTGACCAGGATATGCACCTTGCCATAGCGGGCAGTCGTGGCTTCGGCCGCCGCCACGAGTTCGGCCTTCAGCGAGACGTCCGCCTTCACGCCGTCAACATCGGCGTTGGTGAGCCGCAGTCGCTCGATTGCCGCGGACAGAGCTTGTTCCTCAATATCGCAAAGCATGACTTTCGCCCCCGCCTGGGCGAGAGCAGTTGCGATCCCCAGCCCGATGCCTGAGGCCGCGCCCGTCACGAAAGCGGTCTTTCCAGCGAGTTCTTTCACACGCATTCTCCTTCCACAGAGCGAGACCTCGCCCCGAAACGCCAGGCGTCTCCGGACGGAAGATGACCGCGATTTGCAGCGATTGGGAAGCGCGCTGATGCTCGCTTCTGCGCCAAGCTGGGGGCGCCCGAGGACGGCCTTTCGCTTCGATCCTCAGCCCTTGTTCGGGTTGATCAGGAATTTCTCGCCGGTCGCGCGCTTGCCATAGACGGCGATGTTGTCGAGCTGCAGCGTCTCCTGCAGCGAGACCACCTTGGTGTAGTGACTTGCGAAGGTGGTCTTCAACTCGGCCACCACGCGCTGCCGCAGCTTGTTGCCGGCCTCCGGGCCGATCTTCATCAGGAACGGGAACAGCAGCCAGCCGCCGACGCCCCAGGCCATGCCGAAGCCGCGCGGCAGCTCGATCGAGCGGGTGTCGAGGCTGCCATAGACATAGACCTGCTTGTGCACATTCGAGCCGTAGCGGCTGTAGGCCTTGGCGGTCTTGTTGATCGCGGTCTCCATCGCGACCAGGATCTGCCCGGCGAGCTTGCCGCCGCCGATCGCATCGAAGGCGATGGTCGCGCCGGTCTCGACCAGCGCGTTGGTCAGATCGTCCATGAAGCTGGGCGCGCTGGAATCGACGACGTGTTTGGCGCCGATCCTGTGCAGGATGTCGGCCTGCTCCTTGTTGCGCACAATGTTGACGAGGCCGATGCCGTCCTTGAGGCAGATCTTGTTCAGCATCTGGCCGAGGTTGGACGCCGCCGCGGTATGCACCAGTGCCTTGTGTCCCTCGCGCCGCATCGTCTCGGTCATGCCGAGCGCGGTCAGAGGATTGACGAAGCAGGATGCGCCTTCCGCCGGCGTGGTGCCTTCGGGCAGCGGCAGGCATTCGTTGACGCGCAGCGTACGGTATTGCGCATACATCGCGCCGCCGATCATCGCGACCGTCTTGCCCATCAGCGCTTTCGCGGCGTCCGAGGAGCCGGTCTTGATCACGAC
>CALRXG020000119.1:0-15218 GCA_943372075.1 Bordetella parapertussis
ACAGGCGGAAGTGATCCGCCGGCTGGAGGAGGACATCATCTTCGGCCGCTTCGCGCCCGGCCTGCGGCTGGTCGAGGATACGCTGATGCAGCGCTACGGCGCGAGCCGGCATTTCGTCCGCCAGGCGCTGTTCCAGCTGGAGCGCCAGGGTATCGTGCTGCGCGAGAAGAATATCGGCGCCACGGTGCGGTTCTATTCGGCCGAGGAAGTACGGCAGATCTACGAGGTGCGCGAGATGCTGACGCGGCAGGCGGCGCTGATGATCGCGCTGCCCGCGCCCGATGGCCTGATCGACCAATTGAGCGAGCTGCAACGGCATTACTGCATCAAGGCCGACGCGCAGGACATGCGCGGCATTCACGAGACCAACGATGCGTTCCACCTCGCGCTGTTCTCGGCCTGCGGCAATCCCTATCTGGTGCGCTCATTGCAGGACTACATGAACCTGACGCTGCCGATGCGCGCCAAGAACCTCGCCGACAGCGAGGGCCTCGCGCTGTCGCGCCGCCAGCACGAACTGATGATCGAGCTCCTGAGGGGCCGCGACAGCTGGGCGCTGGCGCAGCTCTGCGTCGATCATATGCAATACAGCAAGGCGGATTATCTGGTCCGCATCTCCAACGACAAAAAGCCGCAATAGCGCGATACCCGGCCTCCTCGTGAAGGAGACGGCGATGCGCTACGTGGCTTTGTTGATGGGATCGCTTGCTGCCCAGCTCGCGCTTGGCGGAATTGCCGCGGCGGCCGACCCGCGCGCGACCGAGCTCACCTATGAGCCCTGGACCAAGACTTGTCTCACCGAGGCAAGCTGCTTCGTTGCGGCCGCCGCGCGCGGCAAGTGCGCGCCGTCGGGCGGCACCATCAGCATCTCGCCGCAGAGCAGCACCCGCGCGCTGCTCACCGCCAATGTCGCAACGCGGACCATGCTGGAAGGCACGATCAGCCTCCGCATCGACCAGGAAGAGCCGATGCAGATCGGCAGGACACACTGCTACACGCTCGGTTGCGGCGGCACGCTGGAGGCCAATGCCGAGTTGATCCAGCGGCTGAAGCACGCGCAGGCGATCGCGGTGGAAGCGAAGAATCTGACCGGACAGAAGATCAGCCTCAGCTTCCCGCTCGCGCACTTTTCCGAGACCTATGACGGGCCCGGAAGCCCGCCCAAGGCATCCGGGCGAAGCTCCAACGAGCCGCAGCGCGAGCACACCGAGGCCGTGAAGCAGCTGCCGCAATGCGACGATTGATCACTTCTTCCAGTTGATCACCCTGCCCTCGTCGCCGTCGAACTCCATGCTGCAGAACGTGCCGCCCTGGTAGTAGTCGCCGACCGGATCGGGCGGCAGCTTGGCCTGCTCGGCCATTGCGTGCTCGCGGAAATGTTCGCCGCGGCCGGTCGGGCGATAGCCGAGATCGTAGGCGCGGTGATTGTCCCACCACGAGCGCTCATTGTAGGATGCGCCGTACAGCACCTCGAAATGGATATCGGGGTGTTCGAGCCCGATCCGGCAGAGCTGCACTAGATCTTCCGGCTTGAGCCAGATCGACAGCCTGCGATGATCGAGCGGCGCCTCGCCGAAATTGCCGATCCGAATGCAAGTCACCTTGATGCCGTGCTTGTCGGCATAGAGCGCGCCGACCCCTTCGCCGAACACCTTGCTCACCCCATAACGACTGTCCGGCCGCGCCGTGACGTCGGTGCCGATGCGGTGATGGCGTGGATAGAAGCCGACCGCGTGGTTGGATGAGGCGAAGATCACGCGCTTGACGCCCTGCTTGCGCGCCGCCTCGAACAGATTGTAGCAGCCGATGATGTTGGATTGCAGGATCGCATCCCACGGCCCCTCGACCGAATAGCCGCCGAAATGCAGGATGCCGTCGATGCCCTCGCAGATCGCCTCGACCGCCGCGAGATCGGCGAGATCGGCCGCCTTGAATTTTTCGTGTCCGCCGAGATCGGAGGGCGGCTTGATGTCGCTGAGCAGGAGATCCGGATAGATCGGCGGCAGCAGCTTGCGCAGGCTCGCTCCAATTCCACCCGATGCGCCGGTCATCAATATACGTGGCATTCCGTCCCTCGCTTTTGCTGTTTGCTGCGACCGAATTGCGGTCGGAGGCCGACAATGATAGCAAACCCAGCGCAGAGGAAACACAACAACGAGAACAGCAAATGTCCGATGTTCATTCCGCCGGCTGGCGTCCCGCGACCTATTACCCCGATCCCGCGATCCATGCGCTCGATCCGCGCTTCGAGAAGTACTGGCTGAAGCTCTCCGCCGTGGAACGCATCGCCACCGGCCTGCGCTGGGCCGAAGGCCCGGTGTGGTTCGGCGACGGCCGCTATCTGTTGTGCAGCGACATCCCGAACCAGCGCATCCTGAAATGGGAGGAAGAGACCGGCGCGGTCAGCATCTTCCGCAAGCCGTCGAACTTCGCCAACGGCAATACCCGCGACCGCCAGGGTCGGCTGATCACCTGCGAGCATGGCGGCCGCCGCGTGGTGCGCACCGAATATGACGGATCGATCACGGTGCTGATCGATAGCTTCGGCGGCAAGCGGTTGAACTCGCCGAACGATGTCGTGGTGAAGTCCGACGGTTCGATCTGGTTCACCGATCCGATCTTCGGCCTGCTCGGCAATTACGAGGGCTACAAGGCCGATCCGGAGATCGAGCCGAACGTCTACCGGCTCGATCCCGAAACCGGCAAGGCGACGATCGTTGCCGAGGGCGTGCTCGGCCCCAACGGGCTATGCTTCTCGCCGGACGAGAAGATCCTCTACGTCGTGGAATCGCGCGGCGAGCCGAACCGCAAGATCCTCGCCTACGACGTCGCAGCCGACGGCAAGTCGATCTCCAACAAGCGCGTGTTCATCGATGCGGGCCCCGGCACGCCGGATGGCATGCGCTGCGACATCGACGGCAATCTGTGGTGCGGCTGGGGCATGGGCGATCCCGAGCTCGACGGCGTCGTGGTGTTCGCGCCCGACGGCGTCATGATCGGCCGCATCGCGCTGCCGGAGCGCTGCGCCAATCTCTGCTTCGGCGGCGTCAAGCGCAACCGCCTGTTCATGGCGGCGAGCCAGTCGATCTACGCGCTCTACGTCAACACCCAAGGCGCGTTGGGTGGATAGTTCTCTTCGTCGTCCCGGCAAAGGCGGGACGACGATAAAAACTTCTGCCTTCCAAAACGTCTGACGCCGGAGCGGTGATCCGCCCCGGCGCCAGAATCTTGTCTCTCGCGCTTCCGCTTACGCGGCGTTGTAGCCGGCGACGGCCTTGGCCTCGAGATATTCTTCCAGACCGTAGCGGCCCCACTCGCGGCCGTTGCCGGACTGCTTGTAGCCGCCGAACGGAGCGGAACGCTCGTTCGGCACGCCCTGCAGGTTGACGTTGCCGGCGCGGATCTGGCGGCCGACGCGGCGCGCGGTCTCCACGGTGTCGGCCGAGACGTAACCGGCGAGACCATACGGCGTGTCGTTGGCGATCTTCACGGCTTCGGCCTCGTCCTTGGCGCCGAGGATGGTCAGCACCGGTCCGAAGATTTCCTCGCGGGCGATCGTCATGTCGTTGGTGACGTCGGCGAAGATGGTCGGACGGACATAGAAGCCCTTGTTGACGCCCTCGGGCAGGCCCGGACCGCCGGCGACGAGCGTTGCGCCCTCGTCGATGCCCTTCTGGATCAGCGCCTGGATCTTGTCCCACTGGCCGCGGTTGACCACCGGACCGATCGTGGTGCCGTCGGCGCGCGGATCGCCGGCCTTGGTCTTGTCGGCGACGCCCTTCGCGATCGCGGCCACTTCCTTCATCTTGGAGAGCGGCACGATCATGCGCGACGGCGCGTTGCAGGACTGGCCCGAGTTGTTGAACATGTGCATCACGCCGCCGGTCACCGCCTTGGCGAGGTCAGCGCCTTCGAGGATCACGTTTGGCGACTTGCCACCGAGCTCCTGGCTGACGCGCTTCACGGTCGGCGCGGCACGCTTGGCGACGTCGACGCCGGCGCGGGTCGAGCCGGTGAACGAGATCATGTCGATGTCCGGGTGCTCGCTCATCGCGGCACCAACCTCCGGGCCGAGGCCGTTGAGGAGGTTGAACACGCCCTTCGGCACGCCGGCCTCATGGAGGATTTCCGCGAAGATCAGCGCCGAGGTCGGGGTGAACTCCGACGGCTTCAGGATCATGGTGCAGCCGGCGGCGAGCGCGGGCGCGACCTTGCAGGCGATCTGGTTGAGCGGCCAGTTCCAGGGCGTGATCATGCCGACGACGCCGACCGGCTCGCGCACGATCACGGCGGTGCCCATGGTCTCCTCGAACTCGTACTTCTTCAGCACTTCGAGGGTGTTCATGAGGTGGCCGAGGCCGGCGCCGGCCTGCAGCTTCTCGGCCATCGGCAGCGGAGCGCCCATCTCGTCGGAGACGGAAGCACCGATCTCCTTCATGCGGCCCTTGTAGACCTCGACGACCTTGGTGAGCAGCGCGATACGCTCCTCGCGGCTGGTCTTGGAATAGGTCTCGAACGCGCGCTTGGCTGCGGCGACCGCCTTGTCGACATCGGCCTTGGAGCCGAGCGCAATCTCGTACATCGCTTCTTCGGTCGCCGGATTGACGACGGGGGTGGACTTGCCTTTGACGACGGGATCGACCCAGGCGCCGTCGATGTAGAATTGCATGCGATTGACCATCGGAAACCTCTTGTAGGGGGCGTATGGAATTGGGAACGGAGAGCGTTCGGCAGGCATCCTTGCACGAAAGCAGGGCGAATTGAACCCGCCATATGCGGGGCGCGGCTCGTGCACGCCCACGGCATATAAGGGTCGAGGCGAGAGGCTGGCAAGGCTCTCTCCCGGTCATTCCGGGATGCGCCTCTGAACTCGGGTTTACCCGAGTTCAGGGTTTAGATTGGTCCAAGTCGGCAGCAGCCGACTTGGATGCGCAGGCCCGGAATCCATTTCACCGCCAATTGTGCGGCCCGATGGATTCCGGGCTCGTCGCTTCGCGCCGCCCCGGAATGACGACTCGCGCGTGCGGCTACACCGCCATCTTGCGATGCCGCACCGGGGCGCCGACCGACAGGCTCTCCGCGGCATCGATGATCGCATTGGCGTCGATGCCGTAGTGGCGGTAGAGGTCGGCGATGGTGCCGGTCTGGCCGAAATGCTCGACGCCAAGTGCCTCGAGGCGGTGGCCACGCACGCTGCCGAGCCAGCCGAGCGTTGCCGGATGGCCGTCGATCACGGTCACAATGCCGCAGTCGCGGCCGAGTGGCGCCAGCATGCGCTCGATATGACTCAAATGCTGCGCGCCACGGCGGTCTCGGCGTAAATTCCGCGCCGCGGACCAACCCGCATAGAGCCGGTCGGCGGAGGTTACCGCCAGGAGACCGACGTCGCGGTGACTCTCGCCGATCAGGCCGACCGCCTCGATCGCCTCCGGCGCGACGGTGCCGGTATACGCAATCACCAGGTCGCAGTTCGGGCCCGGCTTGCGCATCCAGTAGGCGCCGTCGGTGATGTCGCGTTGCAGATCCGGCGTCATGATCCGTTGCGGTTGCTCCAGCGTCCGGGTCGAGAGCCGCAAGTAAACCGAACCGCCCTCAGCGCCCTCGCGCTGCATGTGGCCAAAGCCCCACCCCATGATCACGGCAAGTTCATCGACGAAGGCCGGATCGAACGAGGCGAGCCCGTCCTGCCCGATCCCGATCAAGGGCGTCTTGATCGACTGATGCGCGCCGCCTTCGGGCGCCAGCGAGATGCCCGACGGAGTGGCCGCCACCATGAAGCGGGCATCCTGGTAACAGGCATAGTTCAACGCATCGAGGCCGCGCTCGATGAAGGGATCGTACAGCGTACCGACCGGCAACAGCCGCGCGCCGTTGATCTGGTGCGACAGGCCGAGCGCCGAGAGCATGATGAACAGGTTCATCTCGGCGATGCCGAGTTCGAGGTGCTGTCCCTTGGGCGAATATTCCCAGGTGAAGGCCGACGGGATCTTCTCCTGGCGGAACAGGTCATGGTTCTCCGCCTTCGCAAAGAGGCCGCGGCGATTGACCCAGCCACCGAGATTGGTCGACACCGTGACGTCGGGCGACGTCGTGACGATGCGCGAGGCGAGTTCGTTCTCGCCGCGCGCGAGTTCATGCAGCACGAGGCCAAAGCCCTGCTGGGTCGACATTTGCGCGGACGCCTTGAACGCCAACCGTTCCGGCACGTCGATGACGGGCGCCGAGAGCCGGCGGCGGCCCTCGCGGTTGAACGGCGCGGCCACCAGGAACGCCTCGAGCTTCGCCGGCTCCTGCGACAAGCCCTCGAACTTGTCCCACTCGTGACCGGTGCGGATGTTCTGCGCGGTGCGCCATTTCTCCATCTGCGCCACCGTCATCAGCCCGGCGTGGTTGTCCTTGTGGCCCTGCATCGGCAGGCCGACGCCCTTGATGGTGTAGGCGATGAAGCAGACCGGACGATCATGGTCGACTGCCTCGAAGGCCTCGATCATGCTCGCCATGTCGTGACCGCCGAGATTCGACATCAGCGCCAGCAGTTCATCGTCGCTGCGGCGATCGATCAGCGCCGTGACCTGCCCCTGGTCGCCGATCTCGTCGTGCAGCCGCTTGCGGAAGGCAGCGCCGCCCTGGAAGCAGAGCGCCGCGTACATCTGGTTCGGACAATTGTCGATCCAGCGTCGCAATGCCTCGCCGCCCGGCTCGGCGAACGCCTCGAGCATCAGCTTGCCGTACTTCACGATCACCACGTCCCAGCCGAAATTGCGGAACATGGTCTCGAACTTGGCCCACAGCCCTTCGCGCACCACGGCGTCGAGCGACTGCCTGTTGTAGTCGACCACCCACCAGGTGTTGCGCAGGCCGTGCTTCCAGCCCTCCAGCAGCGCCTCGAAGATGTTGCCCTCGTCCATCTCGGCGTCGCCGACCAGCGCGATCATGCGGCCCTCGGGCCGATCGTTCAGCCAGCCATGCGCCTTGACATAGTCCTGCACCAGCGAGGCGAACAAAGTCTGCGCCACGCCGAGACCGACCGAGCCGGTGGAGAAGTCAACGTCGTCGACATCTTTGGTGCGCGACGGATAGGATTGCGCGCCCTTGTAGCCGCGGAAATTCTCCAGCTTGTCGCGGGTCTGGTGGCCGAACAGATACTGGATGGCGTGAAATACCGGGCTTGCGTGCGGCTTGACCGCGACGCGGTCCTGCGGGCGCAGCACCGAGAAATACAGCGCCGACATGATGTTGGCGAGCGAGGCCGACGAGGCCTGGTGACCGCCGACCTTCAGCCCGTCGGTCGAGGGCCGCACATGGTTGGCGTGATGGATGGTCCACGACGACAGCCAAAGCACCTTACGGGCCAGGGCTGTGAGCATGTCGAGGCGTTCAGGCGCAATTCCCATGGCGAGGCTCCCAGCAACTTCGCCGATGTTACCGCCGCGAAGGTCGCCGAAAATCTCAATTCCACGCGACAGCACAGGAAAAATTGGGATAAATTCCCACGATCTGGCCTCAACCTGCGAGTTCATACCAATGCCTGCCCTCGATGCCATCGACCGCAAGATCCTGAGTCTGCTCCAGACCGACAGCCGCATGACCATGCAGGAGCTCGCCGACAAGGTCGGGCTGTCGGTGTCGCCCTGCCATCGCCGTGTCAAGCTGCTCGAGGAGCGCGGCGTGATCTCGCGCTACATCGCGACCGTCGACCAGAAATCGCTCGGGCTGCATGTCTCGGTGTTCATCTCGATCAAGCTGGCGCGGCAGAAGGAGGAGGACCTGAACCGCTTCGCCCGCGCGATCTCGAAATGGGACGAGGTGCTGGAGTGCTATTTGATGACCGGCAACCGTGATTATCTCCTCCGCGTCGTCGCCGCCGACCTCTCCTCCTATGAAGCGTTCCTGAAGAACAAGCTGACCCGCCTCGACGGCATCGCCTCGATCGAGTCGAGCTTTGCATTGAGCCAGGTGAAATATTCGACGGCGTT
Organism: Bordetella parapertussis; assembly: GCA_943372075.1. GTDB lineage: Bacteria > Pseudomonadota > Alphaproteobacteria > Rhizobiales > Xanthobacteraceae > Bradyrhizobium. The sequence continues at coordinate 7,977 of CALRXG020000119.1, forward strand.
GCCGGTGTGAGTGTATTGGAATACTCGGGCCGCATACTCGATGTCGTCCCGGCGAAGGCCGCGACCCATACGCCGCGGCTTGTGTTGGGAATGGGACTCGTCGTTCCAGCGTCGCGCATCAATCAGCATTGGTGGTTATGGATCCCGGCCTTCGCCGGGACGACGGTGAATGCGGGGCACGGCCGGTGAATCATAACTTCGCATTCTCGCGACATGATTTGCCCGAGTCCTGCTTGTCGTTTCGCCCTCATCTCGAAGAGGGCGCAGGGAAAGCCGGGTGCCGATCGCACCCATGGGCCCCGTGCAATGGGTAGAAAGCACGGGGGTAGGACCACAGGTGTAACCGGGAACTCCGGCTTTCCCTGCGCGATGGGTTACGGCTTACTTCGTGCTCTCCCCGGCGAGACTTGGCTAGTTTGTCACCGTCTTCGCAACGCGCACCGCGCAATCGGAAAAGACACCTGCCACTGGGGCGTCAGGACCACACGACTTCACCGTCCGCTATCTGTCACGTTCGTCGATCCGTGACATCCGCGTCCACCGCATCTCGACCCGCGTTCGTGACGACCGCGAAGCGCCCCTCGATCAGGCGAGACGGGCTGACCATACACCGAGTTGTCATTACGATAAACCGAAATATTTTTGCTGGCGGGTCTTGACCCGTCGGGCAACTCAGTGATCGGCACCGAGGCTGCCGTTGCGGAACGTATGCTTCCAAAGAAGCACGTGCGGTTGACCTGCCGGCAGGAACCGGGCGGCGGCGTGAAGTGTTGGTGTCGGGCATTATTGGATGTCTTGACACCAGCGAGAACCAACATGGCCAGAGCTGTGCGCCGGAAATTCCCGTGGTTGGCGCTCGTCGCAATTCTCGCGACTGCAGCATGGGCGACGCTGCCTGCGAATCCTGCGCTGGCAGCCCGTGGCGGAAGTCACGGCGGCGGCGGTGGCGGATTTCATGGCGGCGGTGGCGGTGGTTTTCATGGTGGTGGCGGCGGTTTCCACGGCGGAGGCGGTTTCCGCGGCGCAGCGATGGGCGGCTTCCATGGCGGTGGTGGAGGCTTCCACGGCGGCGGGCTTCGCGCCGGCGGCTTTCACGGCGGAGGCTTTCACGGCGGCGGTTTCCATACCATTCATGCAGCGCCGCACGCCGCCACCAGGATCGGGCGCGGCGGCGGCGCGCGGCAATTCCATGCCACCCACAATCCCGCCATCACCCACAACCCAGCCGCCGGCAATCCGGCGGTCTCCCACGGCGTAGCCGCGGGCCGCCACGCGCCCTCAGCCGCGGCGATGGGGCGCAACGCCCGCGCAGTTGGCCGCACCCTGTCCTCGCGTCCGATCACGGCCGCCATGCACCGGCCAGGCGGCCTGCGCAGCCCAATGGCGCGCGCTGCGATCGTGACGGCCGCAGCGGGAGCTGCTTGGGGCCATCACCACGGCGGCTGGTGGTGGCATCATCCGCATGGCGGCTTCGGCTGGGTCGGTCCGGTGTTCTGGCCCTATGCGTATTATGATCTCTACGACTACGCCTGGTGGGGCGATGACTATGACCCGTATTTCTGGGACTACGGCTATGGCGACATCTATACCGGACTGTTCGGCCCGTATGACTACGATGCCCTGAGCGGCTATGCCGATTACCTGCCGAGCCACCGCGGCGCGCGACAGCCGGCGCCGTCCGACAATTCAGCTCAGGCCGAGCCGACGACGCTCGCCGACATGTGCGGCAGCGACAGCCGCAACATCGCGGGCTTCCCGATCGAGCAGTTCCGCAATGCGATCCAGCCCAATGCCGAGCAAAGCGCGGCACTCGACGAACTCGCCAGCGCCTCGCAGACAGCATCCGAGACCATTCTCAACTCGTGCCCCAAGGATGTGCCGCTGACCGCCCCGAGCCGCCTCGCCGCCATGCAACAGCGTCTCGAGGCCATGCGCACCGCTGTCGCCGACCTGCAACCGGCGATGGACAAGTTCTATGGCCTGCTCAGCGACGACCAGAAGGCCAAGGTGACGGCGCTGGCAGCCGATCAGCAGCGCGCGCAACGCGGACGTTCGCCGCGTCAGACCACCGCGGACACCGGCAGCTGCAGCACCGCGCAACCGGCCACCACGATCGGCTGGCCGGGCGACCTCATCGATCGCCAGGTGAAGCCGACCGATGCGCAGCGTGCGAACCTCGATGCCCTGAAGGACGCCGCAACCAAGGCCGAGGATGGCTTGAAGTCGTCATGTCCGCCGAGCGATGCACGGACGCCGCCGGCGCGCCTCGCGGCCGTGCAGGCACGGCTCGACGCCATGCTGCAGGCGATCGGAACGGTGCGTCCGGCGCTCGACACCTTCTACAATTCGCTCAGCGACGAGCAGAAGGCGGCGTTCGACGCCATCGGCCCCGAGCAGGATGGCGGCAAGACAGCGATGGCCGCCGCAAGCGACGAGCCGACGCGACGCCATCATCACCGCCACCACCATCATTACGGGTTGAATGTGCCCGGCATGGTGTTCCGCATGATGGGCTTGTGAAGACTGCCGGCGCGCCGCGCGCTCACAGTTTGCCGCGATATCGCAGCGCGTCGACCAGCAGCGAGAACGCCGGCGAAGCCTGCCGGCGGCTCGGGTAGTAGAGGTGATAGCCGGAGAATGGCGGGCACCAGTCGGAGAGCACGCGCACCAGCCGGCCGCTCGTCAGATGCGGCTTGGCCTGGCCTTCGGTCATGCAGGCCAGGCCAAGCCCGTTGACCGCGGCACTTAGCAGCGTGCCGGAGCCGTTGAACACCAGCTGTCCCTCGACGCGTACATTGAGCTCGCGCCCGTTCTTCTCGAACTCCCATGCATAGAGCCGGCCACCATGGGTCGGCAGGCGCAGGTTGAGGCAATTGTGCTCGGTCAATTCCTGCGGCGTGCGCGGTTTCTTGCGGGTGGCGAAATAGTCAGGCGAACCGACCACTGCCATCCGCAAATCGGGACTGACCCGCACCGCGATCATGTCCCTTGCAACCAGCTCACCCGGGCGGATCCCGGCATCATATTGCTCGGCGACGATGTTGGTGAGGCCGTAGTCGATCACGACCTCGATCTTGATGTCAGGATATCTCGGCAGGATCTCGCGCAGCGCCGGCATCAGGATCGCCTCCGCGGCGTACTCCGTCGAGGTCAGACGAATATTGCCGGCCGGCTTTTCGCGCAGCTCGCTGAGCGCCGCGAGCTCGGTGTCCATCTCGTCGAACTTCGGTCCGATCGTGCGCAGCAGGCGCTCGCCGGCCTGGGTCGGCGCGACATTGCGCGTGGTGCGGCTCAACAGCCGCACGCCAAGCCGTTCCTCCAGCGCGCGGACGATCTGGCTCAGCGCCGATTGCGACAGGCCGAGCTTGGCGGCGGCGCGCGTGAAACTGCGCTCCCGCGCCACCGCGAGGAAGATCAGCAGGTCGCTCGCATTGTCCCGATCCATTGATTAGCAGGCCTCATGAATGCATGCACTTTTCATCATCTAATCCGCAGGTCGCGCAAGCGCTAGCTTTCCGGCAGCCAACAATTCGGCCACCAGCCACCATGTCCATGACACCACCGGGCGCGCACGCCGCCACATCGCCGGTCGTCGCAGCCCTGCTTCGGACCCTTGTCATGATCATGGCGTGGGCGATCGCGTCGCCTCCCCTGTCCGGGGCCGAGCTGCCACAAGGATCACAATCGATGCCAAACATGGATGATATGCGCGCGGTCGCGCCCGCGCTCGAGAAATACCGCGAGAACGTCGTGCTCGGCGATCTCTGGACGCGTCCCGGCCTGTCGCCGCGCGACCGCAGCCTCGTCACGCTTGCCGCGCTGATCGCACGCAACCAGACCATCGAACTCGCCGACCATCTCGGTCGTGCGCTCGACAATGGCGTGACACCGGCGGAGATGTCCGAAACCATCACCCATCTCGCCTTCTACACCGGCTGGGCGAATGCGATGTCGGCGGTCGTGGTGGCCCGGCAGGTGTTCGCAGCGCGCCACATCGGAGCCGACCAGATTCCCGCTGCATCGGGTCCACAGCTCAAGCCCGACGAGGCAGCCGAGGCACAGCGCGCCATACGCGTCGGCGAACAATTCGGCAGTATCGCCCCAGGCCTTGTGCAGTACACCGCGGACGTGCTGTTCCGCGATCTCTGGCTGAGGCCCGGCCTTGCACCGCGCGACCGCAGCCTGGTCACCGTCAGCGCGCTGGTGGCGACCGGACAGGTGGCGCAGATCACCTATCACCTCAACCGTGCCATGGATAACGGGCTGACCAGGACCGAGGCCGGCGAGATGATCACGCAGCTCGCCTTCTATGCCGGATGGCCGAACGCGTTCTCGGCACTGCCGGTCGTCAAGGACGTGATCGAGAAGCGGCCGCAGTGACCTCGCCGTCGCGGCGCGGCCTGCTCGCCGGCACGGTGGGCGGCCTCGCCGCGCTGGCATCGCTGCGATCGGCCGGCGGCGCGCCGGCAATGACGACGAACCAACACAAGAGCGAGATCATGCAAATCACCCGGATCGGATCGCAGCCGTCCCGCAAGGGACCCGAGGATTATTTCAGCGGAACGGTCCGGATCGACCCGCTGTTCCAGGCATCGGAGCCGGCGCGGGTCGGCGGCGCCAGCGTGACCTTCGAGCCCGGCGCGCGCACCGCCTGTCACACCCATCCGCTCGGCCAGACCCTGATCGTCACTGCCGGCTGTGGCTGGGTGCAGCGCGAGGATGGACCGGTCGAGGAGATCAGGCCCGGCGACGTGATCTGGTTTCCGCCCGGCGTGAAGCACTGGCATGGCGCGACACCGACCACGGCGGTAACGCATATCGCGGTGCAGGAGACGCTCGACGGCAGGAATGTCGATTGGCTGGAGAAGGTCAGCGACGCGCAATATCGCAAGTGACGATGCAGCGCCTGCGGTGCGCGCGGTGTGATTGCGCCCGTGCCCACTTCGCGAACGCCTTCACAGCAGCCTGCGCTGCGCCAGGTTCTTCATCAGCGCACCGAGGCCGAAGGTCCAGGGCTCGCATTCGTCACTGCCCCGCATGCGGTTGACGAGCTTGCCGAGCTGGGGGGCGGCGATGGTGACGATATCGTCGCGCTTGTGGGTGAAACCCTCGCCCTTGGCGTCGCGATCCTTCACCGGCGCGAACATCGTGCCGAGGAACAGCGCAAAGCCATCGGGATATTGATGCACTGCGCCGATGGTCTGGGCGACCAGGTCGGTCGGGTCGCGGCTGATCTTGCTGATCGAGGAATGGCCCTCCAGCAGGAAGCCGTCGGCGCCCTGCACGGTCAGGCCGACATCCATCTTCCTGACGTCGTCGAGCGAGAAGGTTTGATCGAACAGCCGCAGCAGCGGGCCGATCGCACACGAAGCGTTGTTGTCCTTGGCCTTCGACAGCAACAGTGCCGACCGCCCCTCGAAATCGCGCAGATTGACATCGTTGCCGAGGGCTGCGCCGACGATCTTGCCGCGGCCGGAGATGATGAGCACGACCTCCGGCTCCGGGTTGTTCCAGGTCGACTTCGGATGCAGCCCGGCATCCATGCCGGTGCCGACCGACGACAGCGTCGGCGCCTTGGTGAACACTTCGGCGTCGGGGCCGATGCCGACCTCGAGATACTGGCTCCACGCATTCTGATCGATCAGCACCTGCTTCAGCCGCATCGCCTGCTCGGAGCCAGGTTTCAGCTTGGAGAGATCGTCGCCGACCAGGCGCACCACCTCCTGCCGGATCGCGTCCGCCGAGGACGGGTTGCCGCGCGCCCGCTCCTCGATCACCCGCTCCAGCATCGAGATCGCGAAGGTGACGCCGGCGGCCTTCAGCACCTGGAGATCGACCGGCGCGAGCAGATGCGGCTTGGTCGCGTCACGGCGGTCCGGCGGCGTGTTGGCGAGAATCGCCTCGAGGTCGCCGATCCGCTCGCCGGGCACGGCGCGCAGCGCGGCCGCTGGATCAGTTTCCTCGCACAGCGCGCTCACCGTGGGAAAGCGCGCGGTGACGTCGAACACGCCATCGGCCCGCACCGCGACCACGGCCGGGCCGCCGGCCCGTGGCAGCCAGACCCGCCCGACCAGCGTGCCGGCGGTCGCGTCCTCCGGCAGGACGTCTTTTGGTGTGAGCGAAATCATCGGCGCAGCTCCCGTTCTTGATCTTGTTTGCGCTTGTTAGCACAGTCCGGCGGCGGGCGTGAAACAGCGGTCATGCCATTGTCATAGAGGGGTAACATCACCCGTCAATGCTCCCGCCGATCCAGCTAACACACTGAAAGACGGACATTCATGACCGCCTCCGACCTCACCGACGAAGCCTCGCGAAACGAAGCCTCTCGAAACGAAGCCTTGCGCGAGGAAGCCTTGCGCGCCCGCATCCACCAGGAGATGGCCGACAGCCTCGACGAGGAACTCGAGCTCGAACTCGACGACATCAGGCTCGACCAACTCGAGCACGACGGCGGCGAGCCCTCGATCGATCGCAAATTCTACTTCCGCGAATTGCTGCGGCTGCAGGGCGAGCTGGTCAAGCTGCAGGACTGGGTGCAGCACGAGAAGAAGAAGGTCGTGGTGCTGTTCGAGGGCCGCGATTCCGCCGGCAAGGGCGGCGTCATCAAGCGCATCACCCAGCGGCTCAACCCGCGGGTCTGCCGGATCGCGGCGCTGCCGGCGCCGAACGAACGCGAGCGCACGCAATGGTACTTCCAGCGCTACGTCTCGCATCTGCCGGCCGGCGGCGAGATCGTGCTGTTCGACCGCAGCTGGTACAACCGCGCCGGCGTCGAGAGAGTGATGGGGTTCTGCACCGACGAGCAATATGAGGAATTCTTCAAGTCGGCGCCGGAATTCGAGCGCATGCTGATCCGCTCCGGCACCATCCTGCTGAAATACTGGTTCTCGATCACCGACGAGGAACAGGCATTCCGCTTCTCGATGCGGATTCAGGATCCGCTGAAGCAGTGGAAGCTGAGCCCGATGGATGTCGAGGCGCGGACCCGCTGGGAGCTCTACACCAAGGCCAAGGAGACGATGCTGGAACGCACTCACCTGCCGGACTCGCCGTGGTGGATCGTCGATGCCGTCGACAAGAAGCGCGCCCGGCTCAACTGCATCTCGCATCTGCTCAGCCAGATTCCGTATCAGCAGGTCTCCCACCAACCGGTGGTACTGCCGCCGCGGGTGCGCAACCCCGACTATCACCGCGGCCCGATCCCGCCGGAGATGTACGTGCCGGGACGGTATTGAGGCCAGC
>CALRXG020000120.1:0-15097 GCA_943372075.1 Bordetella parapertussis
AGGCCGATCTTGTGGCCCTTGACGAGGCGGCCCTGCGCCACCTTCATCTCGACCCAGGCCTTCTGAATCGCGTAGGCATCTTCGAGGGTGATGCGGGGGTATTCCAGCGAGAGCTGGCGGATCTGCTTGCGGGTCTTTTCCGCGGTGTCGAGCCGTTCGGCGGCAGCGCGGATATCGTCCTTGGAGAGGGCCATGCGTGATACACAAAAAGTGGATGTCCGGAGATGATTAACATGTTAAGTGAATTCCCGCAAACTGAATCAGGGCATGCTGCGGTGCAAAAGTTTGCGGCGGCGGACTAGTCATGGCGCGTAAGAAATCGTCGGACGAACTGGGGCCGGGGCAGCGTGACGATGTGGCGTCGTCGCGACGCGGCCCGATGCGCGAATTCTCGCGCTCACTGCCGATGTCGCTGCTGCGCGCCCGCGAGGCCGTGATGCGGCAATTCCGTCCGTCGCTGCGCAGTCACGGGCTGACCGAGCAGCAATGGCGGATCTTGCGTGCGCTGACCGCGGTCGAGGAGATCGAGGTCACCGAGCTCGCCCGCGTGGCGTTCCTGCTCGGCCCGAGCCTGTCGCGGATCCTGCGTGATCTCGAGGCGCGCGCGTTGATCGAGCGCAAGGCGGCCCAGACCGATGCGCGGCGCGCGGTGGTTTCGATCTCTGCCAGGGGATTGAAGCTGATCGAGGCGGTGGCCCCGACGTCGGAAGCGATCTATGCCGAGATCACGCGACGATATGGCGCGCGCAAGCTTGCCGAGTTGCACGAAATGCTGGGTGTGCTGGAGGCAAGTCTCGCCGGAATGGGCTCGGCCGATGACGCCGAGGTCGAAGCTGACGACTAGGCGCGACGCGGCGATGCCACTCAGGCCATGTAGGGCACGCGTGAGATCACGTTGATGGTGCGGAATTCGGCAATCCAGCCGGCGACCTTCGAGTGCGACCACTCGATATGGCGGCGCAAGATCTCGGCCGCCGCGTCACCGTCGCGCGCGCGCAAGGCCTCGATGATCACCAGATGCTCGTCCATGAAGGAATCGATCTGCGGCGCGGTCAGGGCCACCTGAATGTGCTTGCCGATCACGAAGGCGCAGTGGGTGCGCTTGAGTGCTTCGATCATCTCGCGGTTGGCGCCGTAACCCAGGCAGCGGATATGAAGGTCGCCCTCGATCTCGTCGAGCTCGCCGACGCCGACGCGGCTGCGGAATTGAATCCCCTCGCGCAGCCGCTCCGCCATCTGGTCAAGCAGCGCGGTCGGAATATTCGCCGTCGCGGATTTGAGCAGCAGCGGCTCGAGGGTTGCGCGCACCTCGAAGATGTCGCGGAGGCGATCCTCGTCCAGCGGCACCACGTACCAATGCGCCTTGGCGCCCTTCTCCAGGACGCCGATTGCCTGCGCACGTAGCAGCAGGTTGCGCGCAACGGTGCGTCCGACCCGGAAATGTCGCGCCAGCGCGAGCTCGCTGACCCGGAAGCGCCCGAACAGCGACCGGTAGATGATCTCGCGCTCGAGCTTGTAATAGAGGGCATCCCAGGCATCGCTGCGCACCGCTTCGACCGGGCCGTCGGTCAGTCCGAACATTTCCGGCGTGATCGGGACGCGGCGTGGTTCGGCGTTTCGCTTGCCGGCGATGACGCCACGGCCGTCGAAGCGGCGCACCAGGCCGACATGCTCGAGTTGTTCGAACGCCTGTCGCACCGGCGAGCGGCTGGAGCCGAACAAGGTCGCGATCGCTGATTCCGAGAGCACCGTTCCGGGTGGAACGTCGCCGGCCCGGATGTGCTTTGCCAATGCGCTCTTGATCAGCGCATAGGCCGGCTGCTTCCGTCTGGTCTGCGATTTCGCTCTTGGAATCGACATCGATGACTGCCCGTCGGTCACATTATCACGTGATCCCGTTCTGGTCGTTCGTAGCAGGCAATTACGCACCGTCGCCAGCGAACCTTTGGCTATTGCGTGCAATGTGCAATCATGTTTAGCTGGGAGTCAAACGCCAGATCGATGGCCGCCGTGGCGCGTGTTGCGCGTGCGGCGGCGTCAGGTTCGTTCGCCGCGCCGACCGATGGTCGCGGATTGGGCAGCAGATCGACGCGTCAGCTCGTCTCAACGCAGCCGACATGCAAGTTCGGCGCACCAAAGGGAGGATTGAATGAAACTGACGAGGCGTGAGTTTTCCGCCGGCTTGGCGGCAGGTCTCGCTGCTCCCGCGCTGATGCGCAGTGCCTGGGCGCAGGGGGCGACGATCAAGATCGGCATGTGCGTGCCGGTGACCGGACCGGCCGCGGAGCAGGGGCTGTGGGCCCAGAACGGCGCCAAGCTCGCGCTCGCCGCGGTCAACAAGGCCGGCGGCGTGCTCGGCAAGCAGGTCGAGCTCGTGATCGAGGACGATCAGACCACCAATCCGGGCATCGTGCTGGCCTTCTCCAAGCTCGCCGCGCAATCCGACATCGTTGCCTTCCTCGGCTCGATCCGTTCGACCCAGGTGCAGGCAATGGCGCCCGACGTGATCAAGGTCGGCAAGCCCGTGATGATCGGCGGCACCAATCCCGATCTCACCCATTCCGGCAATCCCTGGCTGTTCCGCTTCCGTCCGAATGACAATTATTCCGGCCGTGTGATCGCCGACTTCGGCGTCAACACGCTCGGCAAGAAGAAGTGGGCGATCGTCCATTCCACCGACGCCTTCGGCACTGCGGGCGGCAAGGCGCTGACCGAGGCGCTGGCCAAGCTCGGTGCGCCGCCGGTGCTCGATCAGGGCTATGCCAACCAGAGCCAGGACTTCACCCCGGTCGTGCTGGCGGTGAAGCAGTCCGGCGCCGACGTGCTCGGCACCTATTTCACCTTTGAGAACGACCTCGGCATCTTCGCCCGCCAGCTGCGCCAGCTCGGCGTCAACATCCCGTGGGTCGGTTCGCCTTCGGTGGTGGCGGTGTCTTCGACCAAGCTCGCCGGCCCTGCGCTGTATGGCACCTACGGGGTCGCCGACTTCGCCGAGGACTCGAGCGACACGGCGAAGTCGTTCGGCAAGGCCTATCGCGATGCCTACAAGACCGCGCCCGACAACCAGAGCGCCTGGCCCTACGACGCGATCACCATTCTGTCGGCGGCGATCAACAAGGCCGGCTCGACCGATCCGAACAAGATCCGCGACGCCATCCTGGCGACGCAGAAATTCGCCGGCGCCGAAGGCGAGTACAATTTCGACAAGAATGGCGACGGTCTGCACGGCTATAACGTCGTGAAGAACGACAAGGGCAAGATCGTCTACGACAAGCACATCGACTTCAACGATTGATCGCGGCTCGGCCTCGCCGTCGCGCACGGTGAGGCCGGTCTCCTGCGTACACTGTCCTGATCGAGCGCCTGCCATGGATCTGGTTCTCCAACTGCTGTTCACCGGAATCGGCATCGGCGCGGTCTACGCGCTGGTCGCGCTCGGTTTCGTGCTGATCTTCCGCGCCACCAATGTGGTGAACTTCGCGCAAGGCGAATTCTCGATGGTCGCCGCCTATCTGATGGTGGTCTGCGTCGAGTTCGGCCTGCCCTACTGGCTGTCGTTCGTGATCGCGCTTGCCGGCATGGCGCTGCTCGGCGTCATCTTCAATCTCGGCGTCTACTATCCGCTGCGCCACCGCACCTATCTGCCGGTCATCATTGCCACCATCGGCGCCTCGATTCTGCTGTCGAACTCGGTGCTCGCGATCTACGGCCCGCAGCCGCAAGTGTTGCAGGGCTGGTTCGATACGCCCGGCATCCAGCTCGGCCCGGTCTATCTCGACAGCCAGTATCTGTTGATCATCGGTGTCACGATTTTCCTGGTGCTGTTCAATTTCTGGTTCTTCGAGAAGACGCTGCTCGGCAAGAAGCTGCAGGCGACCTCGCAGGACAAGGAGATGGCCTCGCTGCTCGGCATTTCCGTCTCCACCATGATCATGATCACCTTCATCTACTCGGCCGTGCTCGGCGGTCTCGCCGGCATTCTGGTGGCGCCGGTGCTGTTCGTCTCGATCCAGATGGGCTCGACGATCGCGCTGAAGGCATTCGCCGCCACCATCATCGGCGGCTTCGGCGATGTTGCCGGCGCCATCGTCGGCGGCCTCGCGCTCGGCGTCATCGAAACTTTCGGCGCCGCCTACATCTCGGTGCCCTACAAGGACGGCTTCGCCTTCCTGGTGCTGATCGCCTTCCTGATCTTCCGGCCGCAGGGCATCTTCGGCGAACGTGTCGCGGAGAAAGCATGAGCGCCAGCGACAACATGATCCCGGCGCCCGCCGTGCGCTCGAAACCGCTGATCATCCGTCATCTGCCGTATTTCATTGGCGTCGCGGTGCTGGTGGCGCTCGCCGCCGGCATGCAGTTCGACGGTTACATCCTCAATATCCTGTTGCAGGCCACGACCTTCTCGATCGCGGTGTTCGGGCTTTCGGTCGTGCTCGGCCTGTGCGGCCAGATCAACCTGGCGCAGGCCGCGTTCTTTGGGTTTGGCGCCTATGCCGTCGGCCTCGGGACTGCCGACCTGCATCTGAACTTCTGGCTCTGCCTGGTTGGCGCCTGCGCGATCACGATGGTTGCCGGCGCATTCCTCGGCATGTCGACCTTGCGGCTCGGCGGGCACTACCTTGCGATGGTGACGATCTCGTTCCAGCAGATCGTGACGCTGGTCATGATCAACGCGGTCGGCGTGACCCATGGACCGGACGGCGTCGCCAACATTCGCCGGCCCGAGCTGTTCCAGACCTCGCAGAGCTATCTCGCCTTCTGCGTCGCGATGCTCGCGATCGTCGGTTACCTGGTCTGGCATCTGCCCGACACCAAGCTCGGCCGCGCCATGCGCGCAGTGCGCGACAACGAACTCGCGGCCGGCGTCAACGGCATCGATGTGTTCCGCACCAAGGTCTCGGCCTTTGCGGTGTGCGCGGTGCTCGGTGGCCTCGCGGGCGGCCTGTTCGCCGGCGGCTTCGCCTATGTCAGCCCTGACCAGTTCTCGTTCGCGGAATCGATCCAGTTCCTGACCATGTCGCTGCTCGGCGGCGTGGCCTCGCCGATCGGCTCGGTGATCGGCACCGGCCTCCTGATCCTGATCCCGGAATGGCTGCGCTTCCTGAAGAGCGTGCCCGGCCTCTATCTTGCGATCTACGGCCTGTCGGTGATCCTGATCATCCGCTTCATGCCGGATGGCATCTGGGGCTTCGTGTCTGACGCTTTCACGCGCTGGCGCGCACACACCGGGGCGCCGCCCGTTGCCGGAGCGCTCCAGCTCAAACCCGCGACCACTGGCGGCGACATCGTGCTCGAGGTCACCGGGCTCTCGAAGCATTTCGGCGGCCTCAAGGCGGTCGATGGCGTCGACATCGCGGTGAAGCGCGGCAGCGTGCACGCGCTCATCGGACCCAACGGCTCCGGCAAGACCACGACGCTCAACGTGCTGTCCGGCCTCTACAAGGCGACATCGGGCAGGATCGTGCTCGATGGCACCGACATCACCAACATGGCGCCGCATCAGCGCACCGCCGCGGGTCTCGGACGCACCTTCCAGAACATCCGGCTGTTCCGCTCGATGACGGCGTTGGAGAACGTCGAGATCGGCGCCGAGCGTCCCGGCAACACCATGATCGGGAAGGGCGACGACGCGCTGACCGAGCGCGCGATGGAGGCGTTGACCTTCGTCGGCCTCGGCAACCGCGCCAACCAATTGATCTCGAGCTTCTCCTACGGCCATCAGCGCCTGATCGAGATCGCGCGGGCGCTGGCCTCGAACCCGACCTTGCTGCTGCTCGACGAGCCGGCGGCCGGCCTCAATTCGACCGAGAAGCTCGATTTGCACGAGTTGCTCAAGCGCATCGCTGCACAGGGCCTCACCATCCTGATCATCGATCACGACATGACGCTGGTTTCCGAAGCCGCGCAACACATCACCGTGCTGAACTTCGGACGCCGCATCGCGGACGGCGAATCGATGGCGGTGCTGCGCCATCCCGACGTCGTCTCCGCCTATCTCGGGAGCGAATGATGCCGCTGCTCGAAATCCGCAATCTGGTGGTTCGCTACGGCGAGATCGAGGCGCTGCGCGGCGTCACCATCGCCGTGGAGCAGGGGCAGGTGGTCACATTGCTCGGCGCCAACGGCGCCGGCAAATCGACCACGCTGCGCGCCATCTCCGGCCTCGCCAAGCCGGCTTCCGGCGACATTCTGTTCGACGGTCATTCGATCGCCGGCCTTGGGCCGGAAGCGATCGTGCGGCTCGGCATCTCGCATGTGCCGGAAGGCCGCCGCGTGTTTCCCGGTCTCACGGTGAAAGAGAACATCATGCTCGGTGCGTCGAACCGCAAGGTCTCGGCGTCGCAGATCTCGCGCGAGGCCGACGCGATGTTCGATTTGTTTCCGGACATTCGCGCCTTCTCCAGCGCGCTCGGCTGGACGCTGTCCGGCGGACAGCTGCAGATGGTGGCGGTCGCGCGCGGCCTGATGGCCAAACCGCGGCTGCTGCTGCTCGACGAACCGTCGCTTGGGCTCGCGCCGGTCATCGTGCAGGCGGTGTTCCGTATCATTTCGCAGATCAGGCAGGACACCACGGTCTTGCTCGTCGAGCAAAATGCGCGCATGGGACTTTCGGTCGCCGATCACGGCTTCGTTCTGGAAACAGGGCGGATCGTGCTGGGCGGCAAGCCCGACGAATTGTGGGGCAACGAAGCCATCGCCGCCGCCTATCTCGGCGGCCACGCCAAGACCCACGCCTGACAACGCACTGTGTTTTATCGAGCGAGCTAGTATTTCATGGTCACCATCAAGGTCGATAACCTCATCAACTTCGTGTCCGAGGTGTTTTCGCATTCGGAGTCCTCCGCCGAAGAAGCGAAGCGCATCGCGACCTACCTGACGACGGCAAACCTCACCGGGCACGACAGCCATGGCGTGATCCGCGTGCCTGTTTACGTCAGGTGGAAGAAGATGGGTTCGATCGTGCCGAACCAGACCCCCGAGGTGGTGGTCGATACGCCGTCGCTCGCGGTGGTCGACGGCAAGTTCGGCTATGGCCAGACCGTTACGCCGGTTGCGGTCAGGCTCGGCATCGAGAAGTGCAAGAAGGCGGGGCTCGCCGCGGTCGCGCTGCGCAACTCCGGCCATCTCGGCCGTGTCGGCGACTGGGCCGAGATGGCCGCAGCCGAAGGCCTTGTTTCAATTCATTTCGTGACCGCTGCGGGCTCGCTGTTGGTCGCGCCCTATGGCGGCGTCGAGAAGCGGCTGTCGACCGCGCCCTATTGCGTCGGCATTCCGCGCCAGGGTCAGGACCCGATCGTGCTCGATTTCGCGACATCAGTCGTCGCCGAGGGCAAGTGCCTGGTGGCAAGCCGCGGCGGCAAGAAGCTGCCGCACGGCGCGCTCGTCGATGCCGATGGCACGCTGAGCGAGGATCCGCATGTCTTGTATGGCCCGTACACGCCGGATGGGCCGCGCGACCATACCAAGGGAACCGGCGCGATCCGCGCCTTCGGCGATCACAAGGGCTCGGGGCTTGCCTTCATCTGCGAACTGCTCGGCGGCGCCCTGACCGGCACCGGCGCGACGTCGTCGGACCGGCGCTTCGCCAACGGCATGATGGCGTTCTACATCGACCCCAAGGTGATCGACACCAGCAATTTCTTCGACGGCGAAATCACCCGCTACACCGATTTCATCCGCGCCACCAAGCCGATCGCGGGCACGGAGTCCGTGCTGGTTCCTGGCGATCCGGAGCGGAAAACCCGCGCCGAGCGCACCAAGAATGGCATCCCCTTGCCTGACGACACCTGGGCGGCGATAGTGAACACCGCGCGCGAAGTCGGCGTCAGCGAAGTCTCGATCCAGCGGGCGACCAGTTAACACCGTCATTGCGAGCGAAGCGAAGCAATCCATTTCGCCGCGCAAGGAAAGTATGGATTGCTTCGTCGCTTCGCTCCTCGCAACGACGAAGAGACTGAGCAACAGGGAAGGAAGAATAAAATGGCAAACAAGGTCAAGCAAATCTGGGCATCAGGCAAGGCGGTGGTCAACGCATGGCTCGCGATCCCCTCGGGCTTCTCGGCCGAAGTGATCGCGCAATGCGGCTTCGACAGCGTCACCGTCGACATGCAGCACGGCGTGCAGGATTATCAGTCGATGGTGCAATGCTTCCAGGCGATGCATGCGCACCCGGTCACGCCGATGGTCCGCGTACCGTGGAATGAGCCGGGCATCATCGGCAAGGTGCTGGACGGCGGCGCCTATGGCGTGATCTGCCCGATGGTCAACACGCCGCAGGAAGCCAAGAATCTCGTCTCCTACGCGAAATATCCGCCGAAGGGCGTGCGCTCCAACGGCCCGATCCGCGCCGGCATGTACGGCTCCGCCGGCACCTACCAGCAGACCGCGAACGACGAGATCGTGCTGCTGCCGATGATGGAGACCAAGACCGCCGTCGAGAACATGGAAGCCATCCTCGATGTCGAAGGCATCGACGGCGTCTATATCGGTCCGTCCGATCTCGGCTTCTCCTACGGCCTGGTGCCGAAACTCGACCGCGACGAGCCGGAGATCCTCAAGATCTACGAGAAGATCATCAAGGAATGCGGCAAGCGCGGCCTCAACCCGGGCATCCACTGCTCCGGCGCCGAGGGCGCGGTGCGCGCGATCAACATGGGCTTCAAGCTCGTGACGCTGTCGAACGAAGTCGGCCTGATGCAGGTCTACGCCAAGATGCAGGTCAACCAGACCCGCGAGAAGTCCGGCGGCAAGGCGTAAGGACGCGAATAGCGAGTAGTGAGTGGCGAATAGGGATTGGCGGTTCGCGTAGCGCGCTACTCGCCATTCGCTATTCGCCTCCAAAGGAGAAACTCCATGGCCCCGGCACAAGTGATCCGTCTGCACGTCGACGACAGCGTCCTGATCGCCCGCGCGAGCCTGCCGCCGGGGCTTGAGGTGGCTGACGGCGTCACCACGGTCGATCGCATTCCGGCCGGCCACAAGGTCGCGATCAAGCCGATCGCGACGGGAGAGCCGATCCGGCGCTATGGCCAGATCATCGGATTTGCGACGCAGGCGATCGCGCCCGGCCAGCATGTGCATACCCAGAATTGCGGCATGGGCGATTTCGCCAAGGACTATGCCTATGGCGTCGACGTCAAGCCGGTGCCGAATTTCGATCTGCCGGCGACCTTCGAGGGCATCCGCCGCGCCGACGGCCGTGTCGCGACCCGCAACTATATCGGCATCCTCACCTCGGTGAACTGCAGCGCCCATGTCGCCGGGATCGTCGCCGACATGTTCAAGAAGAATCCGTTCACCGGCGACAATCCGCTGGCCGACTTCCCGAATGTCGATGGCGTGGTCGCGCTGACCCACAAGACCGGCTGCGGCATGACCCAGGACGAGCCGCTGGCGCTGCTTCGCCGCACGCTGGGCGGCTATGCGCGCCACGTCAATTTCTCCAACGTCATCGTGCTCGGCCTCGGCTGCGAGGTGAATCAGATCGGCGGCCTGATGCAGGAACAGAAGCTCGCCGGTCGTCTGCGCGCGATGGACATCCAGGAGGTCGGCGGCACCCGCAAGACCGTGGAAGCCGGCGTTGCCTTCGTGAAGGAAGCACTCGCTGACGCCAACAAGGTCAAGCGCGAGGCGGTGCCGGCGAGCGAGTTGACGGTGGCGCTGCAATGCGGCGGCTCGGATGGTTACTCCGGCGTGTCGGCCAATCCGGCGCTTGGCGCGGCGAGCGATCTCTTGGTCCGTCACGGCGGCACCGTGATCCTGTCAGAGACGCCTGAGACCTACGGCGCCGAGCATCTCTTGACCCGCCGCGCCGTCAGCCGCGAGGTCGGCGAGAAACTGGTCGGCCTGATGCGCTGGTGGGAGGAATACACCCAGCGCGAGGGCGCCGAGATGAACGCCAATCCGAGCCCCGGCAACAAGGCCGGCGGTCTCACCACGATCCTGGAGAAGTCGCTCGGCGCGATGGCCAAGGCCGGCAGCACCAACCTCGTCGATGTGCTGCACTATGCCGAGCCGGTCACCAAGAAGGGCTTCGTGTTCATGGACACGCCCGGCTACGACCCGGTCGCTGCGACCGGGCAGGTCGCCGGCGGCGCCAACCTGGTCTGCTTCACCACCGGCCGCGGCAGCGTGTTCGGGTGCAAGCCTGCGCCCTCGATCAAGCTTGCCACCAACACGCCGATGTACAAGCGGATGGAAGACGACATGGACGTCAATTGCGGCACCATCCTCGACGGCGAGGAGAGCGTGCAGGAATGCGGCCAGCGCATCTTCGACCTCATGCTCAAGACCGCCTCGGGCCAGCCGACCAAGAGCGAGAGCTTTGATTTCGGCGGCGCCGAGTTCGCACCGTGGGTGCTGGGAGCTACGATGTAGCCACGTCACCGACATGACGTGGCGTGTTCGACCTGATGGAGGAAACATGCGCACGCGTCGGTTGGGAATCTTTGGATGCCTCGCATTGCTCGCCGCGCTCGGTCTCGGCGTTGCATCGGCTGACGCCGCGACCATCGTGGCGCTCGGCGCGAGCAACACCTACGGCAAGGGCGTGGCGCGCAACCAGGCCTATCCCGCACAGCTCGAAGCGATCCTGCGGGCGAAGGGATCGAATGTCCGCGTCGTGAACGCCGGCATCAATGGCGATACCACGGAAGGCATGCTGCAACGGCTGGACCGGGCCGTCCCGAACGGGACCAGCGCGGTGATTTTGCAGCCGGGCGGCAACGACCGGCGCAAGGGCAGCCCGGACCGGACCGCGGATATTCAAAGCCGGCTCGGCGCCCGTGGCATCAAGGTGATCATGCTCTCGAACGGGATGCTGGGCGGACTTCCGCATCAGCCCGACGGCGTGCATCTGACACCCGAGGGCTATCATATGCTCGCCGAGCAGCTTGCTTCGCAGGTCTCGGGCGCGATCGGCCGCTAGCCGGCGAGGGCAACCCGCCGCGCCAATCACTGCTTGCAGGAGAGCGCTGCGGACAATTCCTGAGCACCCCGTGCCCGTTGTTAGTGCTTGATGTCGACCGGAACCAGTGTTCTGCTCAAAAAAGCTGCTGGAGTCCTCGGTCCGTGTCGATATCGGTCGCACTGCATCACGTCACGCATTACAAATACGACCGGCCGATCGATCTCGGGCCCCAGACCATTCGGCTTCGGCCCGCGCAGCATACGCGCACGCCGATCCTGAGCTATTCGCTGAAGGTCACACCATCAAATCACTTCGTGAACTGGCAGCAGGATCCGCAGGGCAACTGGCTGGCGCGCTACGTGTTTCCGGAGCAGGCGACCGAGCTCAAGGTCGAGGTCGATTTCACTGCCGAGATGACGGTGGTCAATCCGTTCGATTTCTTTGTCGAGCCCTATGCCAACAGCTTTCCATTCGAATACCCCAGCGATCTCAAGACCGAACTCGCACCCTATCTCGAGACGGACGAACCGGGGCCGTTGCTCGCCGCCTACCTCAACGACATTCCGCGCAAGGCCGACAGCACCGTCAACTTCCTTGTCGAGCTGAATGCGCAGCTGCAGAAGAGGATCGGCTACATCGTTCGCATGGAGTCCGGTGTGCAGACGCCGGAGCAGACGCTGGCCGCAAACTCCGGTTCCTGCCGCGACTCGGCCTGGCTTCTGATTCAGGCATTGCGCCATCTCGGGCTCGCCGCGCGCTTCGTCTCCGGCTATCTCATCCAGGTCCGGCCCGATATCGATCCGATCGAGGGACCGCGCGAGGTCGAGAGCGATTTCACCGACCTGCACGCCTGGGCCGAGGTCTACCTGCCGGGCGCGGGCTGGATCGGTTTCGACGTCACCTCCGGCATGCTGACGGGCGAGGGACACATCCCGGTCTGCGCCACGCCGCACTACCGCTCGGCCGCGCCGGTGACCGGAACCGCAGGTGCCGCCAATGTCGAGTTCGGCTTCGAGATGAGCGTCAAGCGCATCCGCGAAGCGCCGCGGATCACCAAGCCGTTCTCCGATGAATCCTGGGCACGGCTCGACCGGCTCGGCGAGCAGATCGATGCCGATCTGACAAAAGACGACGTGCGCTTGACCATGGGCGGCGAGCCCACCTTCGTCTCGGTCGACGATCTGGAATCGCCGGAATGGAACGTCGCTGCGGTCGGCCCGACCAAGCGCGCGCTGGCCGACGAATTGATCCGCAAGCTGCGCACGCGGTTCGCACCAGGCGGCCTGCTGCATTACGGCCAGGGCAAGTGGTATCCCGGCGAGAGCCTGCCGCGCTGGGCGTTCGGGCTGTACTGGCGCAAGGACGGCAAGCCGATCTGGAAGAACGCCGGGCTGATCGCGTCGATCGAGAGTCCGCGCAAGGCTGAGGTTGCCGATGCCGAGCGCTTTGCCGTCGGCACCGCGAAGAAGCTCGGACTCGGCGCCGACTATGTCATGCCGGCTTATGAAGACCCGGGGTTCTGGCTGCAGCGCGAAGCGCGGCTGCCGGCCAACGTCACGCCCGATAACCCCAAACTGACCGACGCCGAAGAGCGCGCGCGCCTGGCGCGGGTGTTCGACGAGGGCCTGACGAGGCCGAAAGGCTTTGTGCTGCCGATCCAGCGCTGGACGCCGCTTGCTGACAAAATCCCCGCGCGCTGGCGCAGCGAGCACTGGAAGATTCGCCGCAGCCATCTGTTCGCATCACCCGGAGATTCCCCGCTCGGCCTGCGGCTGCCGATCGATTCGCTCGAACATGTCCCGCCGGAGGACTATCCTTACATCGTCGAGCAGGATCCGATGGCGCCGCGCGAGGCGCTTGCCGACACGGAGCTGAAGCAGGCGCTGAAGGACATCCCCGAGCCGCTGCCGGTGCGCACCGCAATGGTGATCGAAGTCCGCGACAGTGCGCTCTGCGTCTTCATGCCGCCGGTCGAGAAGGTCGACGACTATCTCGAACTGATCACGGCAATCGAAGCGACCGCCGAGGAAACGCAGCTCGCGGTGCACGTCGAAGGCTACGCGCTGCCGTTCGATCCGCGCATCGAGGTGATCAAGGTGACGCCCGACCCCGGCGTGATCGAGATCAATGTGCAGCCGGCGCAAAGCTGGCGCGAGGCCGTCGACATCACGCTCAGCCTCTATGAGGACTCCGCGAAGACCCGGCTCGGCGCCAACCGCTTCCTGATCGATGGCCGCCACACCGGCACCGGTGGCGGCAACCACATCGTGGTTGGCGGCAGCAAGCCGGAGGATTCGCCGTTCCTGCGCCGGCCGGATCTGCTGAAGAGCCTTGTGCTGTACTGGCAGCGGCATCCGTCGCTGTCCTATCTGTTCTCCGGCATGTTCATCGGCCCGACCAGCCAGGCGCCACGGATCGACGAGGCACGGCATGACGGGCTCTATGAGCTGGAGATCGCCCTGGCGCACGTGCCGCCGCCGGGCATGGACGCGCCGCTATGGCTGGTCGACCGCCTGTTCCGGCACATCCTGGTCGACATCACCGGCAACACCCATCGCGCCGAGATCTGCATCGACAAGCTCTATTCGCCTGATGGGCCGACCGGCCGGCTCGGTCTCGTCGAATTCCGTGCGCTCGAAATGCCGCCCGACCCACGGATGTCGCTGGCGCAGCAGCTGTTGATCCGCGCGCTGATCGCCAAGCTGTGGCGCGAGCCGCAGCAGGGCAAGTTCGTGCGCTGGGGCACCGCGCTGCATGACCGTTTCATGCTGCCGCATTTCCTCTGGGAGGATTTTGTGGGCGTGCTCGCCGAGCTCAGGCAATCCGGCTACGATGTCGAGCCGGAATGGTATCAGGCCCAGCTCGAATTCCGTTTCCCGGCCTTCGGCCGCGTCCATCACGGTGGCGTCAGCCTCGAACTGCGGCAGGCGCTCGAGCCCTGGCACGTGCTGGGCGAGGAGGGCACCGCGGGCGGCACCGTGCGGTATGTCGATTCCTCGGTCGAGCGGTTGCAGGTCAAGGCGACCGGTTTCGTCGAAGGCCGCCACGTCATCACCTGCAATGGCCGGCGGATGCCGATGACCGAGACCGGCCGCCCAGGTGAGGCGGTGGCCGGCGTCCGCTTCAAGGCCTGGCAGCCGGCCTCCGGCCTGCATCCGACCATTCCCGTCCATGCGCCGCTGACATTCGACCTGGTCGACACCTGGAACGGCCGCTCGCTCGGCGGCTGCGTCTATCACGTCGCCCATCCCGGCGGCCGCAACTACGAGACCAAGCCGGTCAATTCCTACGAAGCCGAGGCGCGGCGGCTCGCGCGCTTCCAGGCGCACGGCCACACCCCCGGCAAGATCGAGGCGCCGCCGGAGGAACGCACAATTGAGTTTCCCTTGACCCTCGACTTGCGGACGCCGCTCCTGCACTAATTGCGTCGAGGGGAGCGCGATGACCGCATCGGGTGGGCAAGGCAGCAGTCAAGAGAGCAGGGCCCGTCCCCGTCAGCGCCGGATGGCGCAGTGGACCCGCGACTATGTCCGGCTTCCGGGCATTCCAGATGAATATATTGCCGACAACGGCGCGCCGCGGCCGGTCTGGAGCCGCTTCTTCGATGCGTTCGCCGCCCTGTCGCCGGCCGATATCGAGCGCCGCTTCGCCGCGGCCGACCGCCATCTGCGCGAGGCCGGCGTCACCTATCGGGCGCCAGGCGATACCTCCGACCGGATCTGGCCGCTCAGCCATCTGCCGCTGATCATCGATGCGGCCGACTGGCGCCAGCTCGCCGCCGGCGTCGCGCAACGCGCGCAACTCCTGGAAATGGTGCTTGGAGATCTCTACGGCGAAGGCCGTCTGGTCGCCGAAGGTGCCATCCCCGCGGCGGCGATTGCCGGCAGCAGCGAGTATCTACGCGCCGTCAGCGGCATCAAGCCGCCCGGCGGCCGCTATCTCCATCTCTATGCCGCCGACATCGGCCGTGGGCCCGATGGCCGCTGGTGGGTGCTCGGAGATCGCACGCAGGCGCCGTCCGGCGCGGGCTATGCGCTGGAGAACCGCCTGGTGCTGTCGCGCGCCTTTTCCGATCTCTACAAATCGATGAATGTCGAGCGGGTCGCGCCGTTCTTCGAGGCGTTCCGCGATTCGCTTCGCGCCAGCGCCGATCGCGACGAACCGCGGATCGGCCTGCTCACGCCCGGT
>CALRXG020000121.1:0-15066 GCA_943372075.1 Bordetella parapertussis
TACGCGTTCTCGGGCATGCTCGGGGTCTACCTTTTGGGGCTGGTGATCGGCGCCCTGATCTGCGCCAGGTTGCTCGCTCCGCGGAAGGATCAGTTGCTGCGCTACTTCGCCGTCACGCAATTACTGATCGCGGTTGCCGCCACGCTGACCGTCGGAATCCTCGGCAAGGCGCGCACCGTGGGCGTGGCGCTGCATCCGATCGTCGCGAGCCTGCTACCGGTCCCGGCGCAGGAACTGCTGGGCGGCGACGTTTCATTCTTCCTGATCTGTGCCATTGCGCTGTTGCTGCCGACCACGCTGATCGGCATCAGCTTTCCGCTGGCCAGCGAACTGATCGTGATGCAGATGAGCGCCCTCGGCCGCAGGATCGGCTCGCTCTACGCCTTGAACACGATCGGTGGCGTGCTGGGCTCGCTGGCGGCGGGATTCCTGCTGATCCCCTATCTGGGCAGCCAGTGGGCGCTCACGGTCCTGATTGCCCTGAACGTCCTGCTCTTTGTCGCGACCGCCGTATCGCAACCGGGTCTCCTGCGAGAAAGGAGCCTGTGGCGGCAAGGAACGGTCGCCGCAGGCGTCATCGCCGTATCGCTGCTGCTGTTCACCCCGCATTACCTGGAGCGGGTCCTGACCGCGATCGAGGGCGCTGATGTCCTCGAATTGCGGGAAACCCGGCAGGCGACATTTGCTGTCGTCGAATATCAGGACGAGGCGGCGGGGACCTATCAGCAATTGGTGGTGAACTCGAAGAGCTATGCCAACAACCGCCCCGAAGGCCGGCGCTACATGGCCGCGATGGGGCACTATCCCATTCTGCTGCACCAGGGCCCGGTCGAATCGGCTGTCGTGATTTGCATCGGAACCGGAACCACGGTGGGTGCGGTCAGCACCCATCAGGAATTGCAATCGATCGACGCGGTCGATCTGTCTCCGACGGTGTTCGAGTTCGCGCCGTATTTCGTGCCGATCAACAAGCAGTTCTATCAGAATCCCAAAGTCCACCAGATCGTGGCGGACGGGCGCCACTTCCTGCTCGGGACCAACGAGACATTCGACGTCATCACGCTCGAGCCGCCGCCACCGCATGACGCCGGCGTTATCAACCTCTACACCGAGGAATTCTACGCACTGGCCAAGCAGAGGATGCGTCCTGGCGCCGTGCTCGCGCAATGGGTGCCGCTCGATTTCAACCGCGGCATTCTTCCGAAGATGATCCTCAAGGCCATGATGGGCCAGTTCAAGCATGTCTCGCTGTGGTTGCCCTCCAGAATGGAAGGCGTCGCGATCGCCTCCGACGAACCATTGACAATCGATCCGCGTCTGCTCGCCACGCGGATGTCGCAGCCTGCGGTGGCCGAAGACCTGACGGCAAACGGCCTGCGCTCGCCGGAGGATTTCCTGGCGACCTTCATCGCCGCCGATGCGAAGCTCGCGGCCTTTGTCGGAGACGTGCCGACCCTGACTGATGACCGGCCGCGCCTCGAATATTACAACTGGTATCCGCTGAGCTCGATCAGCGTTGACGAATTGAAGCGCCTCCGCGAGCCGGTCGAAAACTATCTCGCCGACAAGTCGGTCGACGAGGCCCGTCTCAACACTGCGCGCACGGTCGCCAATGCGATCCTGGACGAACATCAGGCCACGGCCGAGGGCGACAGATCGGCTGCCGATGCAGCGGTTCGCCTGGCCCTCAAGCTGGCGCCGGACAATTCCTATGTCGATTTCCTGGACCGCAAGCTGCGCGAGTGATCGTGCAGCTTGCGGCGGTCCGATCGTCCGCGGGAATCATAGGTCGTCCTGGCGAAAGCCAGGACGGCGAACGACGAGTCCCGCCTGCAACGTCCGCTGCGGGGTATGGGTCCCTGCTTTCGCAGGGACGACAGCGGTGATTGTGGCAATCGCGAGCCAGACATTTGCCGGCGCTCGACCGGTTACACCGGCCTGAATCCCGCCCTCACCAACGCCGCGCGCGCCTCCTCCGACGCCAGCGCATCGAGAAAGGCTTGCACCGCGGGCCGTTGCTTGCGCGCCGTCACCACGGCGAAATCATAATGCTCCTCGGCAAGTGGAATGAAACCGAGCCCGGACGCGTGGGCGACCGGGGCGATGGTCATGCCCCAGTCGGCGCGATGCTGCGCCACCGCGGCCGCGACCGCATTGTGTGAGCGCGGTTGATTCCAGTAGCCGTCGGGGCGGCTGCCCGCCAGCAGGCGGTCGATCAGGATGCGGGTGCCGGCACCCTGGTTGCGGTTGACCATGATGCAGGCGGGATCGGCAAGCGCGGCACGCACCGCCTGCTCCGCGCTCAGACCGGCAAAGCGTGCATCGCCGCTGCGGAACACGATGCCCTGCATGCGCCGCCAGCCCGGCACCAGCTCGAGGCCATCAGCCAGA
This sequence comes from Bordetella parapertussis, assembly GCA_943372075.1. Lineage (GTDB taxonomy): Bacteria > Pseudomonadota > Alphaproteobacteria > Rhizobiales > Xanthobacteraceae > Bradyrhizobium. Next base: position 2,392 of record CALRXG020000121.1, read on the forward strand.
TACGGCGTGTTGTAGGTCTCGGTCTTGTCGTCGAACAGATGGATCGGAGCGAGATCGCATTCGCCGCGCCTGGCGGCCGCGAGCCCGCCGAGACTGCCGACTGCGATCGAACGCACCACGAGCCCGGCATGCGCCAGCGGCGCGATGACGAGATCGAGCCCGGTACAATGGCTGCCGACGATGACGAGATCGGGCACCCGCACATGCGGTGTGAACAAAGTCACCTCTGCGTCGCTGCCGGCCGGCAGCTGGTCGGCAAGTGCTTCGATCTTCAGGAAGCCGTCGGCCTGCGCAAAGGACGTGATCGCACCCGAACCCTTGCCGCCGGGATAGGCGATCAGGCCGTCGGCGCCTTCGACGAGCGACACCATCACGAACTCGGTGCGCCCGAGCTCCGAGGCGATGCGCACCGGCACCTTCGCCGCCACCTTGGCATCGGAACGCGGCGGCAGGCCGGCCATCTGCCGCAGCACCGGCACGATCATGTCGTGGAAAGTGAACATCGCTGAGGTCGGAAACCCCGGCAGGATGACCACCGGCTTGCCGTCGCAGACCGCAAGGCAGAGCGGCTTGCCCGGCTTCAGCGCCACGCCATGTGCGATGATTCCGGGCTTGCCGAGCCGGCCAATGATCCGGTGCGAGACGTCGCCGGCGCCCTTGGAGGTGCCGCCCGACAGCACCAGCATGTCGCTGTCCGCCAGCGCCTTGCGCATCGCGGCATCCAGCATCGCCTCATTGTCGGCCATCGCGCCGAGGAACGACGCGTCGCCGCCGTTCTCGGCAATCGCCGCCGTGACGATCGCGCCATTGGTATCGTAGATCGCGGCCGGCCGCAGTCTGTCACCTGGCTGCACCAGCTCGTCGCCGGTCGACAGGATCGCCACGCGCGGGCGACGTGTCACCACGACCTCAGCGATGCCGCAGGCCGCGAGCATGCCGATCTCGCGCGAGCCGATGATCGTTCCCGCGCGCAGCAGCGCCTCGCCGCGCGCGATGTCGGAGCCGGCATAGGACACGAACTGCCCGGGCGATGCTGCGCGCCGGACCTCGATGGCGCCGTTGCCGCCGGCCTGGCCGACGGGTTGGGTGTGCTCGACCATCACGATGGCGTCCGCGCCGCGCGGCACCGGGCCGCCGGTTGCAATCGCGGTCGCGGTGCCCGGGAGCACCGGACGGGTCGGCGCGATGCCGCAGGAAATGGTCTCGTCGGTGAGCGCCAGTTGCACCGGCGCCCCCTCGCTGGCGCGCGCAAGATCGGCCGAGCGCACCGCAAACCCGTCGACATTGGAGCGATCGAACGGCGGCACGTCGATCGGCGCCACCACGTCCTGCGCCAGCGCGCGGCCGAGCGCGCCGGCGAGCGGTTGCGTCTCGGACGGCAATTGGCGAGGGAACAGCGCCGCCTCGAACCGCGCGAGCGCCTCCTCGCGCGACAGGATGGTCAGGAACTGGTCCTGCTCGATGGACGGCTTCGGGCTCGGCGTGAAAGTATTGGTCATCCCGGGAACTCACTCCCGCAACATATAGGCATCGACGGCCGTGCCCGCAGCGAACCCTTCCGCTGCGCCGGGCACGATCAGCAGGGCTTCGGCGCGCGCGATCGCATCGAGCGACAGGTCGCCGATCGCCAGCACGTCCCAGCAGCCTTGCCGGTGCCTCAGCAGCACGATCTCTGCGACACCGACGCCCGAAGCGACCTTGCGTTCCAGCGGCAGCGTCAGCGATTTGCGCGGGCGCCGGCCCGAGAGGCGGTCGAGCACCGGAAGCGCAATCGCCCACCAGGCCGCGAAGGCCTGGTCCGGCGCGCCGGGCAAGGCGACCACCGGGATCGGATCGATCCGGCCCACTGCAGCGGTGCGCCCGGGTTGCAGTGCGATGCCGTGCGCGATCAGCGTGCCACGCTTCGCCAGCGCATTGACGGCCGCATCCGTGTGACCGACGCCAGTGCCCCCGATCGTGACGATGAGATCGCAGCCTTCAGGATCAAGCGCGCCTGCGATCGTCGCTACATCCGGCATCGCCGTCGTGCAGACGACCTCAGCGCCGGCGAGGCGCGCGGTATCGGCAATCAGTTGCGCAGTCAACTCGCCGTTGCCGATATTGGCGATGCGCAGGCGCGGACGCGTTACGCGCAGCAGCTCAAGTCCGGCCGCCTGCGCGAGCAGCAGACCACGCGGCAGCAGCGGCTCTCCCGCCGGCAACACGGCACGCCCCGCGGCAATGTCGCTGCCGACACGCCGGACGCCCTGCCCCGGGATGGCTTCGGCGAGCACTTGCGGCAATGGACCGGAGCTGTCGACCGCATCGGCATCGACCACGCAATCGGTGCCGCCTGGCATCGCCGCACCGGCCTCGACCCAGACCGGGGGTTCGGCCAGCGCCAACGGCGCATAGGAGGACGCGCCGACCAGATCATTGGCGCGCATCGCCCAACCGTCGTTGACCGCGATATCGTGCGGCGGATAGGCGCGCGCGGCAGACATCTCGGCTGCGACGCAGTGCAATGCGTCCGCGAGCGGCAACTCGATCGGCGCGACCGGCGCGACGCCGCGCAGCACGACAGCCAGCGCCGCATCGAGCGGGGTGAGCGAAGCCGGGAGGCGCTGCGCGGTGACCATGGCCCGCTATGGACTGAATCGGTGGCGAAAGAAACCGGTTTGGGCTGGTCCCGATCCCCGTCATTAGACCGATGGCGCGTTGACGCGCCCCCCAAAATAGTTGCAAAAGAAACCAATATGCGTGGGTCCCAGAGGCCCGGCACAACCAATAATGGCCAATGCGCCAATTCAGGAGGGAGACAGAATGATCGCCACCAGACTAGCCATGTTCGGGACGCTCGCAGCCGCGCTGCTGGCCTCCTCGGCCGTATCGGCACAGGTATCCGACGACATCGTCAAGATCGGCGTACTGACCGACATGAACGGCCCGGCCTCGACCCCGACCGGACAGGGCTCGGTCACGGCCGCGCAGATGGCGGTCGACGATTTCGGCGGCAAGGTGCTCGGCAAGCCGATCTCGGTCATCGTCGGCGATCACCAGCTCAAGCCGGACATCGGCGCGACCATCGCGCGGCGCTGGTATGACGTCGATCAGGTCGACCTCATCGTCGACGTGCCGGTGTCGGCGGTCGGTCTCGCGGTGCAGAACATCGCCAACGAGAAGAAGAAGCTGTTCATCACGCACTCGACCGGCGCGACCGACTTCCACGGCAAGTTCTGCTCGCCCTACGCGATGCAGTGGGTGTTCGACACCCGCGCGCTCGCGGTCGGCACCGCGCAGGAGGTCGTGAAGCGCGGCGGCGACAGCTGGTTCTTCATCACCGACGACTATGCATTCGGCCACTCGCTGGAAAAGGATGCCTCTGCGATCGTGACCAAGAACGGCGGCAAGGTGCTCGGCGCGGTGCGGCCGCCGTTTGCGACGCCCGATTTGTCGTCCTTCATCCTGCAGGCGCAGGCCTCGAAAGCGAAGATCATCGGCATTGCCGGCGGACCGCCGAACAACACCAACGAGATCAAGACCGCCGCCGAGTTCGGTGTCTTCGCCGGCGGGCAGCAGATGGCCGCACTGCTGGCGCTGATCACCGACGTCCACTCGATCGGGCTGTCGGCCGCACAGGGCCTGTTGCTGACCACCTCGTTCTACTGGGACATGGATGACAAGACCCGGGAATGGTCGAAGCGCTATTTCGCCAAGATGAACCGGATGCCGACGATGTGGCAGGCCGGCGTCTACTCCTCCGTGACAGCCTATCTGAACGCGATCAAGGAGACCGGCACCGACGATCCGCTCAAGGTCGCCGCCAAGATGCGCGAGAAGCCGGTGGAGGATTTCTTCGCCCGCAACGGCAAACTGCGCGAGGACAATCTGATGGTGCACGACCTCTGGCTGGTGCAGGTCAAGACGCCGGCCGAGTCGAAGTATCCGTGGGACTACTACAAGATCCTGGCGAAGATCTCGGGCGAGGATGCGTTCGGCCCGCCGGACCCGGCCTGCCCGATGGTGAAGAAATAAGCCACTAGCGAATAAGGAGTAGCGAATGGCGATGGCGATGAAGCAGAACTTCCCCTCGCCATTTGCTACTCGCCATTCGCCCGCTTCATTTCGCCACCCCGATCTCGCGGAAATATCTGAGCACGCCGGGGTGGATCAAATTGAGATCGGGCGCGGCGGCAACGGTGTTCGCCGCCGTGGTCTCGCAAGCCTGGGCGAGCTTCTTGCAGAAATCAGTCTCGACGCCGTGCAGCGTTTTCGCCAACCGATAGGCGACATCGTCGGGCAGGCTCTCGCGCACCAGGACGTAGCTCCAGGAGCCGACCGACGAGATCGCCTCGCTCTGCTTCGGATAGCTGCCGGCGGGGATCGTCAGCGGCTTCAGGAAGGTGTGCTTGGCGCGGATACGTGCGATCTCGCCCGCGGTCGGCGCGATGAACCGCGCCCCCGTCGCGCTCTCGGCCATCTTGGTGAAGCCTGGCCAGCCGATACCCGCGCCCCACAACGCCGCGGCGCGGCCGTCCTCGACCATCGCAGGACCATCGCCGGCGCGATCGAGATAGATCGACTTGAAGTCCTCGTCCTGCTTCAGCCCGATGCCGTCGAGGATGTAGCGCGACAGGATCGGCAGACCCGAGCCCTTGGCGCCGAACGCGACAGGCTGGCCGACCAGATCCTGGATCGTCTTGTAGGGACTGTCGGCCCGCACCACGAACATGCCCGGGCTCGAATACATCGCGGTGAGGATCTTCAGCTTCGTCGCCTTCGGCCGCCCGATGCCCATGAAGGCCTCGTAGGCCGGCTCGCCCGCAACGGTCGCGATGTCGACGCTATCGGCCTCGAGCAGCGGAATGTTCTCGTTGGAGCCCTTGGTGTTGCGCGGTTCGATCGACAGTGTCGGATCGGCCGCGTTCATCACCTCGGCGAGGGCGTTGCCATAGAGAGGGAAACCGCCGCCCGGCGTCGCCGTGGCGAAACTGATCGTGGTTTTGGAAATGGTCCTGCCCCCCTCTTGCGCCGCCGCGCCGTCCGCCAGCAGCAGCACGCCGGCGCAGATCATAACAGCGAATTTCATCCCAAGCCTCAAGCATTGAACGTGAGCCCGACTATCGTCGCACGGGCGGTGTCATAGGCAAAGGCGGCGTTTTGTGAAACCATGACGGCAACGGTCACAAGAAAATGACGGGAGACATGATGATCCGGTTCGCACGTGCCGCATTGCTCGGTTTGGCCTGCTGTCTTGCTTCGCTCGGCTCCTCATCCGCAGCCGACTATCCAAACCGTCCGGTGCGCTGGCTGATCGGGTTTGCCGCCGGTGGCCCGGTCGACATCGTCGCCCGCATCATGAGCCAGTGGCTGTCGGATCATCTCGGCCAGCAATTCGTGGTCGAGAACCGCGCCGGCTCCGGCGGCAACATCGCGGCCGCCGCCGCGATCAACTCGCCGGCGGACGGTTACACGCTGCTGTTCGTCGCGCCCAACAATGCGATCTCGACCTCGCTCTACAAGAAGCTGCCCTACGACTTCCTGCGCGACACCACCCCGGTCGCCAGCATCATGCAGCTCACCAACATGCTGGTGGTCTCGAACGCGATGCCGGTGAAGACCGTTCAGGAGTTCATCGACTACTGCAAGGCCAATCCGGGCAAGATCGCCTATGCCTCGTCCGGCAACGGCACCTCGGTGCACATGTCGGCAGAGCTGTTCAAGGCGATGACCAAATGCGACATGCAGCACGTGCCGTATCGGGGGTCGGCGATTGCCTTCCCCGATATCATCTCCAACAAGGTGCAGCTGATCTTCGACAATTTGCCGTCGGCGCTGGAGCAGTCGCGCGGCGGCAGCGTCCGCGCGCTCGGCGTGACCTCGCCAAAGCGCTGGCCGGGCGTGCCCGATGTGCCCGCGATCGCCGAGACCGTGCCGGGCTTCGAGTCGGTCGGGTTCTACGGCATCTCCGCGCCGAAGGGCACGCCGCCGGAAATCGTCGACATCCTCAACAAGGCGGTCGGCGAAGCCCTGAAGGACCCCAAGCTGGCGGCGCGCCTCGCCGAGGTGGGTGGCATCCCGAAACCGATGACCCCGGCCGAATTCGGCAGGTTGGTTGCCGACGAGACCGAGAAATGGCGCAAAGTCGTCGAGTTTGCCGGCGTCTCGGTGGATTGAAGCAATCCGTTGATGCGCTGGTGGGCCCGGCAGGACTCGAACCTGCAACCAGACCGTTATGAGCGGCCGGCTCTAACCATTGAGCTACAGGCCCCGCCGCCTCGCGGGCCGCGGGGGCGGCCGGCAACGGTGCCGGCTCCGTTTACAGGGTGCGTGGGGTTTCGGCAATGCCGCCCCGCCGCCTCCCGGCCTCGCGCGCAACCGCGTGTCGCGAGAGGGCAGAACGCCGGCCGGGCGACCGCCTCTGTGCTACTACATCTGACGGCGTCGATCCGGCGTCCCACACCAGGCATCGACGACGCGATTTCCGGGCTAGATGCTGCGGTATTGCTCGATCGACGAGAGGTCGGGCACGATTCCGATGCCAGGATGCTCGTTCAGTGAGATCATGCCATCGATCACGCTGGCGACCGGACCGCAGAACCGATCGCGCAGCGGATTATCGTTGGCATCCACCTCGAGCCAGCCGTCGCCTCCGGTGCCAGCGAGCAAGTGCGCCGATGCGAGCAGTCCGATGCCGCCGCCGAGATAATGCGGGCAAAACGTCTTGCCTGCCTCAAGAATGTCTCGCGCCAATGGGACGCATTTGCTGAGCCCTCCCCATTTCGCGATATCCGGCTGAACAACGCCGAGCACGTCCTCCGCCAAGACCTGCTCGAATCCCTCGACGCTCGAGACGTTCTCGCCGGCAGCGATGGGCATTTTCGCGCGCGCACGCAATTCGCGCCATTCCTCCTGCGGCCGATCGGCCCGTATCGGCTCTTCCAGCCAGCGCAAATCGAACGCGGCAAGGCGTGGCAGCATCTCCAGCGCCTGCTCGATCGACCAGCCCTGATTGGCGTCGGCGGCGAGCATATCCGTCCCGACAATCGCGCGCAGTGCGGCCAGATTGGTGAGGTCGGTCTCGGCGCCGAACCCGACCTTCAGCTTCAGCGCCCGATGGCCGCGCTTGCGCGCGGCCTCCGCGGTCTGCGCGGCACCTGCGGGATTGATACCGCTGGCATAGACCTTGATCCTGCCCAACCGCCCGCCGAGAAGCCGCCACAGCGGCAAGCCCTGACGGCGCGCCGAGATATCCCACAGCGCAAGATCAATCCCTGCGATCGCCTGTGCGAACGGCCCCGGCTCGCCGCATTGAAGCGCGAGGACGTCGGTGTCCCTGGTCAAGGCCTCGAACGCCTGAGCGGGACCGTCCAGTCTCCGTCCGACGAGGCCCGGCGCGAGCACCTCGTTCACCAGCCGGGCGCGATGCTCGGCGCCCGGTGCGGGAAAATTGGACCAGACCTCACCCCAGCCCTCGACGCCATCGTCGTCGACCGCGCGGATGAAGACGGCGGGACGGTTGAGCATCTTGCCGAACGACGTCACCACCGGCGTGGCCAGCGGATATCGATAGCAGAACGCCTCGATCGAGCGGATGGTGAAACTATCGGTCATGGTGCAGATCCTGCGATCGGGACAAGGCGATGCGGAACCGCCATCATCTCAGTAGGCGCGCGCGAAGTCACCTTCCTGCTTGATATCGGTGAACACCGGAAAGCGCGCCTTCCACGGCGCTGCCTTGGCCGTGGTGAGCTCGTTGAGCCGCTCCAGCACGCCGAGGCCATCCTTGCGTAGGCTCGCCGACACCGCGGCACGGTCCGGAAAGTTCTTCAGCACGGCATCGAGCCAGATGGTGCGGCCCGCGAGGAACCCGCCTGCGCCCGCGGCATAGGCGAAATCGAGCACGCGCTCGAACTTGTCAGGCGCGGCCCCGCCGGACAGCAGCACCCACGGAATGCTGCGCTCACGGCAGATATCGCCGATCGCGTCGAACTCCTTCTGCGCGGTCTTGGCTTCCGCACTGCCATCACGGGCCGGCAGGCTGTTGGCGGCCAGCGGGCTCTCCAGCTTGAGGAGGTCGACGCCGTATTCAGGCTTGGCAAACTCGCGCACGCTGTCGATGACGAGGCCCGGAAGCTTGCCCGGCGCCTCCACATAGTCGGCGGTGTGATTGGCACTGCCGAGGAACGGATAGACCAGCAACTCCAAAACATAGGGAATATCGTGGCGGGCGCAGTCCTCGCCGATCTCGCGCACGAACTGCTTCTGGTGCTCGTTCACCGCGGCATCGGCGTCCGGCCGATACCACGCCAGCACCTTGACGGCGTCGCCGCCCATGGCGCGGATCTTCTCGACGCTCCAGTTGGTGATTGCGCGCGACTTGCGGCCGCCCGCGGTTTCCTCGACGCGATGTTCCTCCAGGGTCATGATCAGGCCGCAGCGCGGCGGCAGCAGATCGATCGCGGCAGGCACCGCGAAATTCGGGTCGAACAGCATCGAGCTGCAATGCGGTGCGAGGTTCTCGACCAGGAGGCGCTTGGCCGCGGTGACGTCAGAGTACTCGACCTGATCCCGCGTGACGCCCTTTGCCTTCGCGATCGCATCGAACAGTGGCGGCCGCTGGTCCAGCGCGACCATCCGGAAGTGCCCGTCCGCGTCGGCAAGCCGTGCGAGGCCGCGGTTCTTTCCAATCGTTCTCATGGCTTCGTCCTCATGAATGCAAGACACTCGTTGATGGTGGGGATTCCGTTGCGGCCACCGGCGTGGCGGCATTTCATCGCTGCGGTCGCTGCCGAAAACGTCATGGCGTCGCGCACGCCGAGGCCGGCGCCGATCGCGAGCGCATAGGCGCCATGGAAGACGTCACCCGCGCCGGTGGTGTCGACGACGTCGACGACGTAGGCGGCCTGGCGGCGCAGTTGGCCGTTCTCGTACCAGCTCACGCCTCCCTCGCCGCGCGTGGCGGCGATGACGCGACAGCCGAAGCGCGCAAGCGCTGCGAGCGATTCGTCCTTGGCAGAGCCTGCGAATGCGCTGAGTGCGGGTTCCGAGAAGATCGCGTGATCGGTCAGCGGCAGCAGCCGTTCGAAAACCTCGGCATCGGCCATGTCGCCGTCGAGCACTGTCGGCACGCCGCGCGAACGCGCGTCGCGGAACAGCGTCGCGGCGCCCTCGACCCAGCGTGGGTCGGCCAGCACCGAGGATGCGCGGGCTATGGCCTCGCACGGGAGCCAGTCGGCGGCTTCGGGATAGAGGCCACGGTAGTTCACGATCTGCCGCTCGCCCGACCTGTCGACGATGATTCCGGAGACCGACGAACGGCCGTCGGGAAACAGCCGAAAATTCTCGACATCGACGCCTTCGGCGGCGAACGCCGACCGCATCTCCTGGCCTGCGGCATCACGGCCCGCCCGCCCCCAGAATGCGACGGACGCGCCAAGCCGTGCCACCGCAACCGCCGCATTGGCGGCCATGCCGCCGCCAATCGTGCCGTATTCGACGGCCTTGATCTTCTCGCTGCCGCCCGCGAACGACCGATCGACTCGCCAGACCTGGTCGAGTGCCGACAAGCCGAGGCAGATCACATGCACGGGCCGGGCTCCGGCGGCGACGTCAGCCAGCGTTGCGAGATCGCCGATATCAGACAATGTGCTCACCGCAAGACCTGTCCGTTGGCGGCATCGAACAGATGCGTCTTGCCGTGCAGTGGACGCAGGCTGAGCCGGTCGCCCACTTTCGGCCGCAAGGCCGGATCGACCCGCGCGATGGCGGAGACGCCGGCGAGATCGAAATGGATCAGCGTGTCCGAGCCGAGCGGCTCGACCAGCTTGACGTTGACGGCAATGCCGTCGGCCGCGTCCGTGGCCACCGCAAAATGTTCGGGACGAATGCCGAGCACGGCGTTGCCGGTCCGTTGCAGACCGCCCACGGCTTCGCCATCCAACGGCACCGCGACGCCGCCTTGCGAGAGAATGGCGCGTCCGTCTCGCCATTCGACCGGAAAGAAATTCATCGCGGGCGAACCGATGAAGCCGGCGACGAACTGGTTCGCCGGCCGCTCATAGACCGTCTCCGGCGTATCGTATTGCTGGATCGTTCCGCTCTGGAGCACGACGATCCGGGCGGCCATGGTCATGGCCTCGATCTGGTCGTGGGTCACAAAGACCATCGTGGTCTTCAACTCCTGCGACAGCGCCTTGATCTCGGCCCGCACCTGGCCGCGCAGCTTGGCGTCGAGGTTGGACAACGGCTCGTCGAACAGGAACGCCTTGGGATTGCGCACGATCGCGCGACCCATCGCGACGCGCTGGCGCTGGCCGCCCGAAAGCTCCTTCGGCTTGCGGTCGAGATAGGGCTCGATATGCAGGAGCGCCGCGGCGCGCTTGACCCGCGCGTCGATCTCCGCCTTCGGCGTGCCGCGCAACTCGAGTGCAAACGACATGTTGTCGTAGACCCGCATGTGCGGATAGAGCGCGTAGTCCTGGAACACCATCGCGATATCGCGCTGCGCGGCCTGCACGCCGTTGACGCGCTTGTCGCCGATGTAGAGCTCGCCGGACGTGATCGGTTCGAGGCCCGCGATGATCCGCAGCAAGGTCGACTTGCCGCAGCCGGACGGGCCGACGAAGACGACGAATTCGTGGTCCGCGATCTCCAGATCGAGATCGGGGATCACGGTGAAATTGCCGTAGCGCTTGACCAGGTTTCGGATCGAGATCGAGGCCATGATCGCTCAGTCCAACGCCAATACCGGCTTGATCAGTTCGCCTCTGGCGAAGCGCGCGAAATTCTCGGGCAAGGCCGACAGGCCGAACTCGCCGTCGACGAGGACGCGATATTCCTCCTTGTACTTGCGCAGCAGCTCGACGTTCGGCTCGAAATCCGAGACCGGGAAGTAGAAGGTGCGGATCATGTAGAAATCCTTGCGACGGAACACCTTGCCTTCCTCGATGGTCCACGGCGCGGCGTTCTCGCCGACGAGCACCAGCGCGCCGCGCGGCAGCACCAGCTCGATGCCGAGGTTGCGCGCCGCATGCGCGCCGGAGCATTCCATGATGAGGGCGAAGCGCTTCGACGTATCGCCGACCGGATGCGCCCTGGCGCCGAAGGACTGCGCGATCTGCAACCGCGCGGCGTTGGGATCCGCCACATAGACATCATGATAGCCGAGCGCGCGGAGTGCCAGCACGACGCCGAGGCCGACCGGCCCCGCGCCCATCACGAGAACCGGGCCGGCGTCGCCGGGCGGCACCACGCGGCTGACGAAACGCACCGCGTGACCGGACGTCCCGATGGTGTCGAGCAGCAACGGCGCAAGACTGTTCTCGATATCGTCGGGCACCGGCAGCAGGCAATTTTCCGGCACCGGCACGTATTCGGCATAGCCGCCCGGCCGGTTCCAGCCGATCAGGCTGGAGACCTCGAGGCACATCTGGGTGTCGCCCCGCTTGCAGGCGGCGCAATGGCCGCAGTGCAAGGGGATATAGACGGCGCAACGCCGGCCATGAAGGCGATGGCCGGGCTGTTCGACGACGCCGAAGATCTCGTGGCCGGCGGTGAACTCGGCGCCCTTGTGCCACAGCTTGAAGTCCGAACCGCACAGCGCGGTGCGCGAGACGCGTACCAGCACTTCGCCAGTCCCGACCTCGGGCATCGCCAAGCGCTCGATGGTGATGCGGTCATTGCCGTGGAACACCGCGGCCTGCATGATCGAATTCGGACGGGATGATGGATTCATCGGATACCTAGCCTTTCACCGCGCCGAGCGTCAGACCGGACACCAGCCAGCGCTGAACCAGAGCGGCCAGCACCAGCGGCGGCAGTGCGATCAGCGTCGCCGCGGCCATCAGGGCGCCCCATTGCGTCGAGCCTTCGCCGATGAAGTTGAAGGCCGCCGCAATCAGCGTCTTGGTGTCGCCGTTGGATAGCACCAGCGCAAACAGGAAGTAGTTCCACGAGAAGACGAAGGCGAGGATCGCCGAAACCGCGACGCCCGACGCCACCAGCGGCAGCGCGATGCGCCAGAGGATGCGCGTGACGCTGCATCCATCGACCTGGGCCGCCTCGAACACGCTGCGCGGAATGCCGTCGAACGACGGCAGCAAGACCCAGATCACGATCGGCAGGGTGATCACCGCATGGCTGAGGATCAGCGCGGTGTAGGAGCCGATCATCCCGATCTGCCGGAACATCACATACCACGGCAACAGGAACAGCGTGCCCGGCGCCATCCGCGCCGCCAGCGTCAGGATCGCCGGCCAGGAAATCCGCGTCCAGGAGACGGCAAACGCCGCAGGGATACCAAACAGCAATCCGAGCGCGGTCGAGCCGACCGTGACGATCAGGCTGTTGAGCGCGTAGCTCAGGAAAGGCGTGGTGCGGGTTAGCTCGACATAGTTCTCGAGCGTCGGCGTGAAGATCAGCGTCGGCGGATAGGCCGTGACCTCGAAGGACGGCTTGAACGACGACAGCACCATCCAGACCGTCGGCGCCATGATCAGCACGCCGGCGAGCACGAGCTGCACCGTGTTGAGCCAGCGGATCCAGCGATCGGTGTTGGCCGCGTCCGTCATGACATCACCACGCCACTGCGCCGCGCAGCCGGTTGAAGGCGAGCACCGCGCCGAACACGATCGCCGTCAGCGTCAGCATCAGGGCGCTGGCATAGCCGATGTTGAAGAACTCGAAACCGACGCG
>CALRXG020000122.1:0-14902 GCA_943372075.1 Bordetella parapertussis
GCAAGCGCCATGGCCTGCCGCAGATCAGCGTGCTCGACCAGGAGGGCTGCCTCAGCCTGGTCGGCAATGAGGATTATCTCCGCGGTCTGCCTGTTGGCGCCGACGAGTTCGCCGCCGAGTTCGACAAGATCGAGCGCTTCGCCGCGCGCAAGAAGATCGTCGCAAGGCTGGAGGAGTTCGGTTTCCTCGAGCGGATCGAGCCCAACACCCACATGGTGCCGCATGGCGAGCGCTCCGACGTCGTGATCGAGCCCTATCTGACCGACCAGTGGTACGTTGACGCCCATACGCTGGCTCAGCCGGCGATGGCGGCGGTGCGCTCGGGCGAAACCACCTTCGTGCCGAAGAACTGGGAAAAGACCTACTTTGAGTGGATGGAGAACATCCAGCCTTGGTGCATCTCGCGCCAGCTCTGGTGGGGCCATCAGATCCCGGCGTGGTACGGACCCGACGGCAAGGTGTTCGTTGCCGAGACCGAGGAAGAGGCGGTCGGCAACGCGCTCGGCTACTACGTCGAGCAGGAGGTCATCACGCCGGAGCAGGGCCACGACATGGCCACCGATCCTGCCAAGCGCGAGGGCTTCATCACCCGCGACGAGGACGTGCTGGACACCTGGTTCTCCTCGGCGCTGTGGCCGTTCTCGACGCTCGGCTGGCCGGACGATACGGCCGAGATGAGACGCTACTACCCGACCAATACGCTCGTTACGGGTTTCGACATCATCTTCTTCTGGGTCGCCCGGATGATGATGATGGGTCTGCATTTCACCAAGCAGGCGCCGTTCTCGACTGTCTACATCCACCGTCTCGTCCTTGACGAGAAGGGCTCCAAGATGTCGAAGTCGAAGGGCAACGTCATCGACCCGCTCGGCGTGATCGACGAATACGGCGCCGACGCGCTGCGCTTCGCGCTGACCCGCGAGGCGGCGCAGGGCCATAACATCCGTATGTCGCCGCATCTGGTCGAGACCAACCGCAACTTCGCGACCAAGTTCTGGAATGCCTGCCGCTTCGCCGAGATGAACGGCTGCGTGAAGCCGGACGATTTCGATCCGAAGACCGCCAAGGAAACCCTGAATCGCTGGATCGCGCACGAGACCTCGCGCGTCACCCGCGAGGTGACCGAGACGATCGAGGATCACCGTTTCAGCGATGCGGCCGGCGCAATCTATCGCTTCGTCTGGAACGTGTTCTGCGACTGGTATCTCGAGCTGGCCAAGCCGGTGCTGATGGGCGAGGAGGGCGCGGCGAAGACCGAGACCCGCGCCATGATCGCCTGGGCACGCGACGAGATTCTCAAGCTGCTGCATCCGTTCATGCCCTTCATCACCGAGGAGTTGTGGGCCGTCACGGCGAAGCGCGACGGCCTGCTGGTGCTGGCGGCCTGGCCGCGCAAGCCGGGCGTCACCGGCGAGCAGCTGGCGGCGATCGCGACCGCAGGGCCGATGGTCGACCCGATCATTCCGCCGGTCATTGCCGCGCTCGACGCGGACGACTTCAGCGATCCGGCGGCTGAGGCCGAGATCGGCTGGGTGGTCGATCTCGTCACCGCGATGCGGTCGGTGAAGGCGGAAATGAACATCCCGCCGTCGACGCTGACGCCGCTGGTGATCGTGACCACGTCCGACGAGACGAGGGACCGCGCGCAACGCTGGAACGACACCATCAAGCGCCTCGCGCGACTGTCGGACATTTCGTTCGCCGATGCCGCGCCGGAAGGCGCCGTGCAGCTCCTGGTGCGCGGTGAAGTCGTCGCATTGCCACTGAAGGGCGTGATCGATCTTGCTGCCGAACGGGCCCGGCTGGAGAAGGAACTCGGCAAGGCCGACGCCGACATCAAGCGGGTCGACGCAAAGCTCTCCAACGAGAAGTTCGTCGCCAACGTGCCGGAAGAGCTCGTCGAGGAAGAGAAGGAAAAGCGCGCCGCCGCTCAGGAGCGCCGGGCCAAGATCCTCGAGGCGATCGAGCGGCTCAAGAAGGCGTCGTAGCGGACGCCTTCTTCATAGGCGTCTTGGCGTTCAAAACCGCTTGCTGAGGAATTTCGAGCCCTTCAGGCCGTAGCGCCAGGGCAGCTCGACGGCCTTGGTGATGCCGATCCGGATTCCGGTGACGATCTCGGGCGTCTCCAGCCGCGCATGCAGCGCGATCGGCGGACGGTCGAGCGGCAGTTCGCTTTGGGCGATGGTGATGCCCATCGCCTCGCACAGCTTGCCCGGCCCCGAGCACAGCGCGCGTTCGTCCTCGAGCCCGCGTCGCCGGCGCATCGCGGCGAGGCCGTGGGTCGGCTCGATCGCGCGGATCAGCACGGCGCTGGCCGAGCCGGCTTCCTCGCAGACGAAATTGACGCACCAATGGATGCCGTAGGAGCGGTAGACATAGGAGAAGCCCGGCGGCCCGAACATCACCTGGTTGCGCGGCGTCGGGCCGTTGAACGAGTGGGCCGCCGGTTCGGTGTGATGGTAGGCCTCGACCTCGGTGATGATGCCGCCGACGCCGCCGACCAGGAAGGTCACGCCGATCAGGTCGGGTGCGACCTCATGGACGCTGCGATCGAAGAAACCGCGTTTCAGCGCCTTGCCGAGACGCGGAGCGGTCGCACGGGTCGTTCGCGGTTTTTGAGCCATTTTGAGGTGGGAATCGGGATGGAACGGACTGCAACACTGCCAATATCCGAGCTGGTCTGCTAGGGTCGCGGCGCGGGTTGCGAGCCGCGTCTACACCGATTAGCTATGGTTTCTCGCGACTTGCAGGCACCTATGGTCACCATCGTCGACACCATCTCCTCAACCCAGCTCCGCCCGCGCCACCCTGAAAAGGTGAACCGGCCCGACGCCGTGTCGCCGCCGAAGCCGGACTGGATCCGGGTTCGCGCGCCGAACACCCGCGGTTATGCGGATACGCGCCGGATCGTGAAGGAGAACGGCCTCGTCACGGTGTGCGAGGAGGCGGGCTGCCCCAACATCGGTGAGTGCTGGGACAAGAAGCACGCCACCTTCATGATCATGGGCGACACCTGCACGCGTGCATGTGCGTTCTGCAACGTCAAGACCGGCATGCCCGGCGCGCTCGATGCCAATGAGCCAGAGCACGTCGCCGAGGCGGTGTCCAAGCTGGGACTGGCCCACGTCGTCATCACCTCCGTCGACCGCGACGATCTCGCCGATGGCGGCGCTGAGCATTTCGCGCAAGTGATCCGCGCGATCCGCGCGCGCTGCCCGACCACTACGATCGAAATCCTGACGCCGGACTTCCTGCGCAAGGACGGCGCGCTGGAGCGCGTGGTCGCGGCCAAGCCCGACGTCTTCAACCACAATCTGGAAACCGTGCCGTCGCGCTATCTGACGGTCCGCCCCGGCGCCCGCTATTTCCATTCGATCCGGCTCCTGCAGCGGGTCAAGGAGATGGACCCGACCATCTTCACCAAATCGGGCATCATGGTCGGCCTCGGCGAGGAGCGGCACGAGGTGTTGCAGGTGATGGACGATTTGCGCTCGGCCGAGGTCGATTTCCTGACCATCGGCCAGTATTTGCAGCCGACGCGCAAGCATCACGCCGTGATGCGCTACGTAACCCCCGATGAATTTGCCGGCTACGAGCGCGTCGCCTATACCAAGGGTTTCCTGATGGTGTCGGCGAGCCCGCTGACGCGCTCGTCGCATCATGCCGGCGAGGATTTTGCCAAATTGCAGGCGGCGCGTACGGCCCGCGGTCGCTAGATATTGCAGACGGCGGCGAGCCGGCGCCAGCGCGCGCCATTGCCCGATCGAGCCTCGACCGAATCTTGGACTGGACCAATGCAGCGCGTTCTGGTGATGGGATCGTCGGGATCCGGCAAGTCGACCTTTGCCCGGCGGCTGTCCGGGATCACGGGCATCCCGACCGTGTCGATCGACGCGCTGTTCTGGAAGCCGGGTTGGGTCGAGTCCGCCAGGGACGAATTCCAGCGCCGCATGACCGAGGCCGCGCGCGAGCCGCGCTGGATCATGGACGGGAACTACACCAGGAACGGTGCGGGCGAACTGCGCCGGCGGCTCTCCGATACGATCATCTGGTTCGACTTGCCGCGATCGACCTGCATGCTCGGGATTTTCCGGCGCATCGCCGGAAGCTATGGCCGGGTTCGCGCCGAGATGGCGGAAGGTTGCCCGGAGAAGATCGACCTTGAATTCTTCCGCTATGTCTGGACCTATCGCCAACAGCAGCGGCCGAAGCTGATCGAGTATTTCAAGGGCTTGCGCCCGGATCAGTCGCTGGTCTGCTTCACCGACCGGGCGCAGGCCGACAACTATTTGAAGAGCGTCGCGCTCACGCTAGACCGTGCAAGAAACCGTACAAGTATCCACTGATGCCTCGATTCTCCAGCAAGCGGCGGGTCCGCCATTCCGCCCCGCAAATGTTCGATCTGGTCGCCGACGTCGAGCGCTATCCGGAATTCGTGCCGCTGTGCCAGGCGCTCAAGATCCGTCAGCGCACGCCAAGGGACGACGGCACCGAAATCGTGGTGGCCGACATGACGGTCTCCTTCAAGCTGGTGCGCGAGACCTTCACCAGCAAGGTGACGCTCGACCGGCCCAATCTGAGGATCCTGGTCGAATATCTGCGCGGGCCGTTCAGCAATCTGGAGAACCGCTGGACTTTTGAACCGAAGTCCGAGAGCGAATGCGATGTCGGCTTCTTCCTAAACTACGAGTTCAAGAGCCGGATGCTGGCGATCCTGATGGGCTCGATGTTCGACGCCGCCTTCTCGCGCTTCGCCGCGGCGTTCGAGAAGCGTGCGGATCAGGTCTACGGCAAGCCGGTGATCTCGTAAGTCCGTCCGTCATTGCGAGCGCAGCGAGGCAATCCATCTCACCATGCCGGCGGTGGCATGGATTGCTTCGTCGTTATCGCTCTCGCAATGACGCAGAGGGAGGCATCACAGCGGTCCGTGTGCGATGCCCAGACGGCAAATCACGGACAGGAGCGACGCACGCCACCCTTCGCGATGTAGGTGCCCGAAGCCGGGTCGTAGGAACGGAAGCGCTGGGAGCAATAGGCGTCGTTGTTGGCCTTTGCCTGGCTCGCCGCGATCGCGCCGCCAATAATGGCGCCGGCGGCAAGACCGCCGATGACCGCCGCACCGTTTCCGCCGCCATGGTGATGGTGGTAACCACCGCGATAGCCATAGCGCGGGCCGCCGCCATGCCAGTGACGATACTGCACATGCTCGACGGAGGTGGGTTGGTCCTGCAACCGGGCGGGCGCGAGCGGCGCGGCGGCCGATGGGGCAATCGTGGTCAGCGTCATGGCACCGGCGGTGATTGCGGTCACGACCAAAGTTCCCAACTTCATCATTTTCTCCTTGTTGTGGGATTTTGCCGTTCGAAGAACGGTTGAAACGGCAGAGTTGGAACAAGACAAAACGGCGGAGCGACGTCCACGTTCCACCCTGGATAGGCGTCACCTCGTCGCAGTTGACAGGCTAGTGTGAAGCAGCGCCGGACGCGACTCGACTTGAGTAGGCCTGTCCGAAACCTAGCCGCGCGGCGGCCGCCGCCGTTTCGCGGCATGGCTGCGTGGTGACCGGGCCACCCGCGGCCGCAGCCGGCTGGCGGCTTCGCGACGGGGCTTGGCGACCTGTGGGGGGCGGGCGAGCTCCATCAGCATGCGCAACGCCTCCACGACCGAGCGCTGGCGGACGGTGCTGCGGCCGATCGCGCCAAAGCGCTGCTCTCTGTGAATGATGCGGCCGTCGCGCGCGGCGACCGCGAAATGGACCAGGCCGACCGGCTTGCCCGGTGTCGCGCCGCCCGGGCCCGCAATGCCGGTGATCGAGACCGCGAGGTCGACGCCGGCCTTTTCCAGCGCGCCGATCGCCATCGCGGTCGCGGTTTCCTTGCTGACCGCGCCGAACGTCTCCAGCGTCGCGGCCTTGACGCCGAGCATCGCCCGCTTGGCCTCGTTCGAATAGGTCACGAAGCCACGGTCGATCACATCGGAGGAGCCGGGGATGTCGGTGAGCGCACCGGCGACCAGGCCGCCGGTGCAGGATTCGGCGGTCGCGATCGTCAGCTTGCGCATCCGGCACAGGTCGAGCAGCGCGCGGGAGAGGGCACGAGCGTCGCTGCCGCCCATGTCACGCACCCCAGCTCATGTCGTCCCAGGGAAGGCGGACCGTGGCGCTCGCAGTCGCCGCGATGCCTTCCTCGCGGCCGGTAAAGCCGAGGCGCTCGCTGGTGGTGGCCTTGACCGCCACGCGCGAGATGTGGACGCCGGAGATCTCGGCGATCTTGGCCCGCATGGTATCGCGCAGCGGGCCGATCTTCGGCCGCTCGCAGATCAGGGTCACTTCGAGATTGGCGATCCGGCCGCCACGCGCGGTGACGCGCTCGACGGCGTATTTCAGGAACTGGTCGGAGGAGGCGCCCTTCCACTTGGCGTCGCTCGGCGGAAAGTGCGAGCCGATGTCGCCGTCGGCCAGTGCGCCGAGGATGGCGTCGACCAGCGCATGCAGCCCGACGTCGCCGTCGGAATGCGCCAGGAAACCCTTGCTGTGCGGCACGCGCACGCCGCAGATCATGACGTGATCGCCGTCGCCGAAGGCGTGCACATCGTAACCGGTGCCGGTCCTGATGTCGCCGAGCTGGCTTGCGAGCCGCGCTTCCTCGCGCACGAAGTCTTCCGGTGTAGTGAGCTTCATATTGGCAGGATCACCTTCAAATGTCGCAACCGTCAATCCCGCCCATTCAGCGAGCGCCGCATCGTCGGTGAAATCGCTGCGCCCCTCGCGCGCCGCGCGACGATGCGCCTCCAATATCACGTCAAAGCGAAAGGCCTGTGGCGTCTGCGCGATCCGCAGGCGCGCGCGCTCCGGTGTGCCTTCGACATCGCCGGTATCGCCGGTGAGCTTGATCGTGTCGGTCACCGGCACCACCGGGATCGCGGCACCGGTGCGGCCGGCGGCTGCGATCGCGCGCGCGATCACCGCCTCCGTGACGAAGGGGCGAGCGGCATCGTGGATCAGCACGATGTCGGGCTTCTCGCTGGCCAGTGCCTCGAGTCCGGCATGGACCGAGGCTTGCCGGGTCGCTCCGCCCGGTGTCGGCGGCTGATGGCGCAGGCCGGCGACCGCCTCGCTGAACAACGCCGCGTCGTCGGGATTGACCACGGGCTGCACCGCAAAGACATCAGGATGTCCGGAGAACGCCTGCATGGCGCGGTAGATCACCGTCTGTCCGCCGATCGTCCGGTATTGCTTCGGCCCGCCAGCGCCGGCGCGCAGTCCACGGCCGGCTGCGACAAGGATGGCTGCGGTACGCTCAGGCTTCGGCATTTTGAACCAATGACAGACGAATCGGGGATGAGGGGGACGGCTGATGTCGCCGCGCCACAGCCCTTAGCATGACCGCTGCGCAAAAACAGAGCGTTTGCCGATGACTGTGGGAAAAGCAGATTTTGTTGCAGTGCACTTGCGCAAATGATAGAAATGTCTAAACCGTAGGCATGAACCTTGACTGCACAAGAATTGTGCGCAGAATAGACCTCGTCAGCCGCAATGGCGTGGCTGACAAAACGATGAGACGGCTGTGACCGGCGTGCAAAGTACTGCTCGTAACCCATTGAAGATAGGTGATATTGCTGTCGCCAATCGGGTTCTCCTCGCGCCCATGTCCGGCATCACCGATGCGCCCTTCCGGCGACTCGCCGCCCGTATGGGCGCCGGTCTGGTGGTCTCCGAGATGACCGCCAGCGACGATCTGGTGAACGGCAAGCCGATGTCGAAGCTGCGTTGCGAGGCAGCGGGGATCGGGCCGCATGTGGTCCAGCTCGCCGGCTGCCAGGCGCATTGGATGGCGGAGGGCGCGCGGATCGCCGAGGGCGCCGGCGCCGACATCATCGACATCAACATGGGCTGCCCGGCGCGTCACGTCACCGGCGGCCAGTCCGGCTCGGCGCTGATGCGCAATCTCGACCACGCCGTCACGCTGATCGAGGCGACGTTGTCGGCGGTCAAGGTGCCGGTGACGCTGAAGATGCGGCTCGGCTGGGATGACCGCTCGCTCAATGCGCCCGAACTGGCGCGCCGCGCCGAGGCATCCGGCGTACAGATGATCACCGTGCATGGCCGCACCCGCTGCCAGTTCTACAAGGGCGAGGCGAACTGGAATGCGGTGCGCGCGGTCAAGGATGCCGTGACCATCCCGCTCGTGGTCAATGGCGACATCACCTCGTTCGATAAGGCCGTCGCCGCGCGGGAGCTGTCCGGCGCCGACGCCGTGATGATCGGCCGCGGCGCCCAGGGGCAGCCCTGGCTGCCCGGCCAGATCGGCCGGCGCCTCGAAACCGGCATCGCAGAGGCCGCACCATCGCTCGCCGAGCAGCTCAAGCATGTTCGCGCGCTCTACGACGAGGTCTGCAGCCACTATGGCCTGCGCATCGGGCTCAAGCATGCGCGCAAGCATCTCGGCTGGGCGCTGGAGACCGCGGCGGCCTATAGCTGCGCGCCGGCGGCGACGCTGAAAAGCTGGCGGCAGACCATCCTGACCTCGGAGGAGCCATCCAGCGTGCATCGCGCGCTCGAGGATGCCTACGACGACTTTGCCTGGAGTGCTGCCGCATGACGTCAGCCATGGAGTTTCGCCGGCCCGTGCCGACCGACGGAGAGGCCATCCTCAACGCGCTGCCCAATCCGGTGCTGCTGGTCGCCCCCGACGGGCGGATCGTCGACGCCAACATCGCCGCCGAATCCTTCTTCGAGATCTCGACCCAGTTCCTGCGCCGGCAGTCGCTCAAGGAGCTGGTACCGTTCGGCAGCCCGTTGCTGGCGCTGATCGAGCAGGTGCGGGCGAGCGGCTCGCCGGTCAACGAATACAAGGTCGATCTCGGTACGCCGCGGATCGGCGGCGATCGCCAGGTCGACCTCCATGTCGCGCCGCTGACCGAGCGGCCCGGCCACATCGTGGTGATGCTGCAGGAGCGCACCATCGCCGACAAGATGGACCGCCAGCTCACCCACCGCAGCGCGGCGCGCTCGGTGATCGCGCTGGCCGCGATGCTTGCCCATGAGATCAAGAACCCGCTGTCGGGCATCCGCGGCGCGGCCCAGCTGCTGGAGCAGCAGGCCTCGTCGGAGGACCGGCTGCTGACACGGCTGATCTGCGACGAGGCCGATCGCATCGTCACCCTGGTCGACCGCATGGAGGTGTTCGGCGACGACCGACCGGTGGCACGCGGGCCGGTCAACATCCATTCGGTGCTCGACCATGTGAAGCGGCTGGCGCAGTCCGGCTTCGCCCGCAACGTCCGTTTCATCGAGGATTACGATCCGTCGCTACCGCCGGTGCTCGCCAACCAGGACCAGCTGATCCAGGTCTTCCTCAATCTGGTGAAGAACGCGGCCGAGGCGGTCGCCGATCTCGGGACCGATGCGGAGATCCAGCTCACCACCGCGTTCCGGCCGGGCGTACGGTTGTCGGTGCCCGGCAAGAAATCGCGAGTCTCGCTGCCGCTCGAATTCTGCGTCAAGGACAACGGCTCGGGCGTGCCGGAAGACCTGCTGCCGAACCTGTTCGATCCCTTCGTCACCACCAAGCAGACCGGCAGCGGGCTCGGCCTCGCGCTGGTCGCCAAGATCATCGGTGATCACGGCGGCATCATCGAATGCGAGTCGCAGCCGCGCAAGACCACCTTCCGCGTACTGCTGCCGGTGTACAGCGCCGCCAAGCAACTCGACCAAAGCAACCGCGATGACGTTCCGGGTACGCCGTCGCCTGCCTCTCAGGATGCACGATGAGGAACACCAATGCCTGCAGGTAGCATACTTGTCGCTGACGACGACACCGCCATCCGGACCGTCCTGAACCAGGCGCTCTCGCGCGCCGGCTACGAGGTGCGGCTGACCGGCAATGCCGCCACGCTGTGGCGCTGGGTCAGCCAGGGCGAGGGCGACCTCGTCATCACCGACGTGGTGATGCCCGACGAGAACGCGTTCGATCTGCTGCCGCGGATCAAGAAGATGCGGCCGAACTTGCCGGTCATCGTGATGAGCGCGCAGAACACCTTCATGACCGCGATCCGCGCCTCCGAGCGCGGCGCCTATGAATATCTGCCGAAGCCGTTCGACCTGAAAGAGCTGATCACCATCGTCGGCCGCGCCCTGGCCGAGCCGAAGGAGCGGGTCGCCAGCCCCGCCGACGACGGCGAATTCGATTCGATTCCGCTGGTCGGCCGTTCGCCGGCGATGCAGGAAATCTACCGCGTGCTGGCGCGGCTGATGCAGACCGACCTCACCGTGATGATCTCGGGCGAGTCCGGCACCGGCAAGGAGCTGGTCGCCCGGGCGCTGCACGACTATGGAAGGCGCCGCAACGGTCCGTTCGTCGCGGTCAACATGGCGGCAATCCCGCGCGACCTGATCGAATCGGAGCTGTTCGGCCATGAGCGCGGCGCGTTCACCGGCGCCAACACCCGCGCTTCCGGCCGCTTCGAGCAGGCCGAGGGCGGCACTCTGTTCCTCGACGAGATCGGCGACATGCCGATGGAGGCGCAGACCCGGCTGCTCCGCGTGCTGCAGCAGGGCGAGTACACCACCGTCGGCGGCCGCACCCCGATCAAGACCGACGTCCGCATCGTCGCGGCCTCCAACAAGGACCTGCGCATCCTGATCCAGCAGGGTCTGTTCCGCGAGGACTTGTTCTTCCGTCTCAACGTGGTGCCGCTGCGGCTGCCGCCGCTGCGCGAGCGGATCGAGGACCTGCCCGACCTGATCCGGCACTTCTTCTCGCTGGCCGAGAAGGACGGCCTGCCGCCGAAGAAGCTCGACGCCCAGGCCCTGGAGCGGCTCAAGCAGCACCGCTGGCCCGGCAACGTCCGCGAGCTGGAGAACCTCGCCCGGCGGCTCGCCGCGCTCTATCCGCAGGACGTCATCACCTCCTCGGTGATCGACGGCGAACTGGCGCCGCCGGCGGTGACCTCAGGCAGCACGGCAACCGTCGGCGTCGACAATCTCGGCGGCGCGGTCGAGGCCTATCTGTCCTCGCACTTCTCCGGCTTCCCGAACGGGGTGCCCCCGCCGGGCCTCTACCACCGCATCCTCAAGGAGATCGAGATCCCCTTGTTGACCGCCGCGCTGGCGGCGACGCGCGGCAACCAGATCCGGGCCGCCGACCTGCTCGGGTTGAACCGCAACACGCTGCGCAAGAAGATTCGCGACCTCGATATCCAGGTCTACCGCACCGGCGGGTAGGGCAAAGGCGGCGGAACGAGGGGCTCTGCCGCCCGCCGTTATCGATCGGTCACAAATGGTTTTGCGGACACGGCACCGCCGTACGGTTTGCGCCGCGGAAATGTCGCAATTCGGCAACATTGTGATATGATTGCATCAGTCCGCAATTCCCACGGGCGATCGCCATCAGCTCAATTGCCGGTATGACCAGCGCAGAGACCACCGCTTCGACGTTACACGCCTCCGCACCGGCCGAGCCCAATAAAGTGGCGCGGGGCTTCCCGTTGCGGCGCGCGCTGGCGCCGTTCGCCGTGGCGATCGCGCTGCTGTCGGCCTTCCTGACCTTCGTGGTGCTGACCGGGCTGACCCCGATCGAACCGACCTCCGACGTGGTCCGCTCCTTCCTGATGATCAATGCCGGCACGATCCTGCTGCTGGTCGGCATTATCGTCCGGGAAGTCTGGCAGATGGTGCAGGCGAGGCGGCGCGGCCGGGCGGCGGCGCGGCTGCATGTCCAGATCGTCGGCCTGTTCTCGGTGATCGCGGTGCTGCCTGCCGTGCTGGTCTCGATCGTCGCCAACGTCACCATCGAGCGCGGCCTCGACCGGCTGTTCTCCGGCCCCACCAAGCAGGTGATCCAGAATTCGCTGACGATCGCCAGCGCCTACATGCAGGAGCACGCGCAGCTCATCAACGGCGACACGCTGGCGATGGCCAACGATCTCGCCCATGCGCGGCCGCTCTACGACCAGGATCGCATGACGTTCCTGCAGCTGATGACCGCCGGTGCCGAGGCGCGCAACCTGCCGGTCGCAGTGCTGATGGACAAGGACGGCAAGATCGTCGCCAGCGCGGATACCGGCGTTCGCTTGAACTATGAAGCGCCGCCGCCGGATATCCTGAAGGACATCAACGAGACCGAGCCGAAGATCTCGGTCTTTCCGGAAAACTATGTCGCCTCCGTGGTTCGCCTGCGGGCCTATGACGACATGTTCCTCTATGTGGCCCGGCTGCTTGACCCCGCGGTGGTGGCCCAGCTCAAGCAGACCCAGACCAGCGCCGCCGAATATGCCCAGCTCGAGACCCGCAGGCTCGGCATCCAGGTCGCGTTCGCGCTGATGTTCGCGGTGATCGCGCTGACCATCCTGATGGCCTCGGTGCTGATCGGTCTCAACTTCGCCAACGGATTGGTGTCACCGATTCGCCAGCTGATGGGCGCAGCGAGCGAGGTGTCGACCGGCAATCTCAACGTCCAGGTGCCGGTGCACAAATCCGCCAGCGACCTCGCGCTGCTCGGTGAGATCTTCAACAAGATGACCCAGGAGCTGCGCACCCAGCGCAACGAGCTGGTCGATGCCTCCGAGACCATCGACAGCCGGCGTCGCTTCATCGAAGCGGTGCTGTCCTCGGCTTCCGCCGGCATCATCGGGGTCGACGGCTCGGGCAGCGTCGGCATCCTCAACCGCTCTGCCGAGAAGCTGATCGGGCATGCCGAGTCGGAGACGCTCGGTCATCCGCTCTCGGATGTGCTGCCCGAGCTCGACGAGATGATGAAGACCGCCCGCGAGGGCACGCAGCGCCTGGTGCAGGGGCAGGTCACGATCCTGCGTGATGGCAACGAGCGCAACCTGTCGGTTCGGGTCTCCGCCGAGCAGACCAGCCAGTCGCGCGACAGCTACATCATCACGCTCGACGACATTACCGAACTGGTCTCCGCGCAGCGCACCTCGGCCTGGGGCGACGTCGCCCGCCGCATCGCCCACGAGATCAAGAACCCGCTGACCCCGATCCAGCTCTCGGCCGAGCGCATCCGCCGCAAATTCGGCAAGACCATCACCGAAGAGAAGGACAAGTCGATCTTCGAGCAGTGCACCGACACCATCGTGCGCCAGGTCGACGATATCAGGCGCATGGTCGACGAGTTCTCGCGCTTCGCGCGGATGCCCAAGCCCGTGATCGAGGGCGAGGACGTCGCCGACGTGGTCAAGCAGGCGGTGTTCCTGATGAAGGTCGCGCATCCCGATCTCGACATCGAGGCCGACATCAAGCAGTCACCGCTGCCGGCGCAATTCGACCGCCGCCTGATCTCGCAGGCGTTGACCAACATCATCAAGAACGCCACCGAGGCGATCGAGCAGGTCCCGCAGGAGGAGCTCGGCAAGGGCCGCATCGACGTCGTTGCGCAGCGCGAGAACGACGACATCCTGATCGACGTCGTCGACAACGGTATCGGCCTGCCGAAGGTCGCCCGTTCCCGGCTGCTCGAACCCTATGTCACGACGCGGGCCAAGGGCACCGGCCTCGGGCTTGCGATCGTCGGTCGCGTTCTGGAGGACCATGGCGGCCGCATCGAGCTCAAGGACGCTTCCGATTTCCGCGAGGGCCAGCGCGGTGCCTGGATGCGGTTGCGCTTCTCCGTCACGGGCCAGGCAGCCAAGCCCGAAAGCAAGGAACAAAAGCCGGACGTGAAACCGGAAGCAACCGCTCCCACCAGTGAAATAAATCCGCCGGAGCAGCCGACCAACGGCCCGGCAGAGGCGACCAACAATGAACAAAGAATCCAAGAGCCGCATCGAGAGCCGGGCGCTCAAGAGCCAACAATCCAAGAACCCAGATCCAAAGCCGCGACGGGCGACTGACAAGGCAGGTGTAACCCATGGCAAGTGACATTCTGATTGTCGACGACGAAGCTGACATTCGCGACCTGGTTGCGGGCATTCTGGACGACGAGGGCTTTTCCACCCGCACCGCGCGCGACAGCGATTCGGCGCTGGCCGAGATCGCCAATCGCCGCCCGAACCTGGTTTTCCTCGACATCTGGCTGCAGGGCTCCAAGCTCGACGGCCTGCAGCTGCTGGAGCAGATCAAGAAGGACAATGCCGACCTGCCGGTCGTGATGATCTCCGGCCACGGCAACATCGAAACCGCGGTCGCCGCGATCAAGCGCGGCGCCTACGACTTCATCGAGAAGCCGTTCAAGTCGGACCGGCTGATCCTGGTCGCGACGCGGGCGCTGGAGACCTCGCGGTTGAAGCGTGAGGTGAAGGAGCTCAAGCAACTGGCGCCGGCGGCGAGCGTGCTGACCGGCCGTTCGGCCTGCATGAACCAGCTGCGCCAGACCATCGACCGCGCCGCCAAGGCCAACAGCCGCATCCTGATCGTCGGTCCCTCCGGCGCCGGCAAGGAGCTCGCCGCGCGCACGCTGCATCACGCGTCGGGGCGTGCCGAGGGGCCGTTCGTGGTGATCAACGCTGCTGCGATCACGCCGGAGCGCATGGAGCTCGAGCTGTTCGGCATCGAGGGATCGAACGGCGAGCAGCAGCGCAAGGCCGGAGCGCTCGAGGAAGCGCATGGCGGTACGCTGTTCATCGACGAAATCGCGGACATGCCGCGCGAGACCCAGAACAAGATCCTGCGCGTGCTGGTCGATCAGACCTTCCAGCGCCAGGGCGGCACCAGCAAGGTCCATGTCGACGTCCGCATCATCTCTTCGACCGCGCGCAATTTGGAGGAGGAGATCGCTGCGGGCCGCTTCCGCGAGGACCTCTATCATCGGCTCTCGGTGGTGCCGATCCGGGTGCCGCCGCTGTCGGAGCGCCGCGAGGACATCCCGGAGCTGATCGACTATTTCATGGACCAGATCTCGGTCAACACCGGCCTGCCGAAGCGGCAGATCGGGCAGGACGCGATGGCGGTGCT